>JBGSMP010000040.1:0-2852 GCA_041740105.1 Sphingomonadaceae bacterium | reverse complement strand
GCGGCTAAGCGAGCAGCGCGCGCGCCCGGCGACGCATTGCGGCGCCGACGATGCCGAAGCCTGCAATCATCATTGCCCAGGTCGTTGGCTCGGGCACGGGCGAGTCTTTACCCGTGGCAGTAAAGCTGTAGATCTTGCTGGCGATCAGCGCCGTCCCGACCGGGCAGCCGGCACCAAGTGCAACCTGAACACTCGTGCCGCCAGCGCCCGATGTGCAGACGTCAAACTGTTCGCCTGATCCTGACTGCGTGACCGAAAAGTCGTTGTCCGTCACAAGGATCAGGTTGAATCCCCCGCCGGGAAGCGCCGGGCCGAATGCCAGACCTTCGAGCTTTTCAAAGCTGTTTTCGCCAGCAGCCTGAAGCGCTGCCTGAACATCGAGGTAAAGCTCTTTTCCAACCGGTATGACGCCCGTCGGTAGGCTGTTCGAACCAGCCAGCGATACCGCCGAGACGTCGGTCGCACCCGTCAGGTCGATTCGGTAAACGCGCTTGGTTCCGATGGGATTTGCAGCCGTCGGATCGTCGACACCCTGTCCACGATTGTCACGTTCGATAACAAGGAAACTACCATCGCCCATTGCCGAAATCGAAGACACACCGATGTTGCGGCCCTGAGCGGTGGCTCCAAAATCATTGGCAGTGCCTGGGATGCGGCTATTTATGTCGGCGATATCTTCAAGCTGATAGATGAATTGCTTTGTCGCAGTGCCGGTCGCCGGATCGAATTCAACGATGCGCAGATTGCGGCTGCGGCGGCCCTCGTTCGACGCGCCTTCGTTGACCAGCGGATCCTGCATGATCGCATAGACTTTGCCGTTCGCGCCGACAGTCAGGCCTTCGAAGCCACGATTGTCCTGCCGGCCCGACGTGATCGTCCCACGACCATTGACATAATCGAGCCCGCCGCCGGGCAGCTTGGGCTTTAGGTTTTCAGGAGTGGTGTAGGCGCGAATTTGCCGCCCCGTCGCATCGAACTCATAAATCGATGGACCATATTCGTCGGCAACCAGCATGTTGCCATTGGCCAGCCGCACGAAGCCTTCAGGATCGAACGAATCGGCCAGCGTCGCGACGTTCCCCGAACGAAGCAACGGATTGAGCCCGCTGAATACAGTGCCATCGCTCTTTGTGAAAACGATCGTCTGCTGCAGGTTGAAGCCGGTCACAGCGTTGGTCACGCTGTCGAACGTCAGGCGAAACGCGTTGACGCGCGGCGCATAGTCCACCAGCCCACCGCCGGGGCCGCGATCGGTAATCCCGTAAAACAGGTCGGTTGTCCGGTCGTAAATAAGGTCCGAACCAAAGCTCAAGCGGTTGCCGCCAAAGGCAGGAGCAATTCCCGACAAATCGGTTGCCGCGCCAGCAACCGAGAAGCTGCCGGTAAACGACACAGCCGACAAGGCCGGTGTCGCACTTGCCAATATCGATGCTGCGGCGAGCGCGTGACGTAGCTTGACCATTGAATTTCCCCGTTAATGTTTCATTCACGACGTTGCGGCGCGCCTGTTGCACAGCCATGACCGTATCAAGTCGATACGATGACATCAACGCGTCAAATCGAAGACTATCCCCAGCCATGGAAAGTTAATCTCGATTGCGATAGAATGGTGCATGACCGCGACCCCGCATTACCATGCCATTGGCATCGTTCCAGACGACATCGATTTCATGGGGCATGTCAACAATGCCCGCTATCTGACCTGGGTTCAGGATGCCGTTGTCGCGCATTGGGAAAAGCTTGCGCCGCCATCGGCTGTGGCTGCACACCTTTGGGTCGCGCTGAAGCATGAGATTACGTATCGGAAACCGGCGTTTCTGAACGACGAAGTGATCGCAACGGTCGTGCTCGAGAAAGTTCAGGGCGCGCGGGCATTCTATCAGACCTTGATCAAACGCGGCGAGGATGTGCTCGCCGAAGTCCAGTCAAGCTGGTGTTGCGTTGACGCCCAGACGCTTCGCCCCGCGCGAATCGCAAAGGAAATTGCAGACCATTTTTTCGGGGTCGCATCGGCGAACGGGTCAAACCGGCCATTGTGAATCGCGCATTAATTTTTAATGCCGATAACCGATAGCAAAACGCTGCAGGGTCGCTCTTCCATCTTATGAGGAGCATTGCCATGAAATATTTTTTATCGATTGCACTTGTCGCGGCAGCACTGCCGGCGACCGCCAGCGCCACAACCTACCTCACGCGCGCCGCCTTTAACGGTGCGGTTTCGGGTGTCGTCAATAATGATTTGAACGGATTCGCATCGGGCCCGATCACGACCGTTTTCGGCGTCGAGACGATCCAGTCCGGATCATTTGCGGCAGGGGGCAATATCTCGCCCTACGGAAACGGCTTCGGCCAGGCGCTGGGTGGCCTCGATAGTGCAGGCGTGAACAACTTCGACAGTCTCGTGTTCACATTTACAGCACCGATTTATGCGTTCGCGTTCGACAATCTCGATCTGACCGGCGGCAATAGTGAATATGCCAATATTGTCGTGACGCTGGTGGGCGGGGCCGTCGAAACATTCGCGCTTTCCGAAACCGATAGCGATTTTACCACAGCCGCTTTTTTCGGTTTCTCCTCGGCGACGGCCTTGCAGTCGGTAGTGGTATGGAGTTCGGATGCCGCAAGCGGTCCTGTCGGCACTCGCCCGAATGTGATCGACAATCTGGCGATTTCAAGAATAGCGACGGGTGCCGTGCCAGAACCGAGCAGCTGGCTCATGATGATCACCGGGTTCGGCGCTGCAGGTGCTGCGTTGCGGCGGCGTTCGCTGCGCGCTCGACGTTGGCGCGCTGCTTAACAGCGGCCGTTGTCGTCCCTCGCTGATCGCTTCTTGGGTGCCGCCGGAAGCGATC
>JBGSMP010000036.1:0-3191 GCA_041740105.1 Sphingomonadaceae bacterium | reverse complement strand
ACCGCTGTGGACGGGCCGCTGCGGCGCGCCCTTGGCAACGTTATAGCCTTCCTTCAGCAACCGGTTGAACGTCGCGCGCGTGCTCGCGTTCAGCGCGGCCTGCACTTCCTTGGGCAAATCGGCGAGCGTCGTGTTCGGATGCACCGCACCCAAATCGCGGGCGAGCACGTTGGTCAACCCGCCGGCCGCAACTTTCCAGGCAACGATCGCATCGAGAACCGCCGCAACCAGCGCGTCCTGCATGATGTCAGTGGCTGACTTTTCCATTGGCGCCCAAAGCCACGCTTATGCCCAAACGTCAACCGAAGCTTTGCGCCCACTCGTCGGGCTTGAAAGCGACAAGCAGTAATTCCGTCCCTTCGACGACCGGCCGTTTGATCATCGACGGGTTGGCAAGCATCAGCGCAACGCCTTTGCCCCGATCGATGTTCGCTTTGTCGGCGTCACTCAACTTGCGAAACGTCGTTCCCGCCCGATTGAGCAACCGCTCCCAGCCAACCGCCTCGGCCCAGCGCTCCAGCGTCGAAGCGTCAATCCCGACCTTTTTGTAATCGTGAAATATGTACTGAACGCCAGCGGCGTCGAGCCAGATGCGCGCTTTCTTCACGGTATCGCAATTGGATATCCCGTAAACGGTAACTGTCACCGCAACCATCCGTGCCGCGCCGCTTTCCCCGCAAACCAGACCGATATCGCGCCGACGACCGCAATGAAAATCGGAAAACCAGCGGCCTCCGCAAAGCCCATGGTCTCGATGATCGGCAGCATGATCAGGATCCACCCGAACTGCAGGATGATCGCTATGAGCGAGACGATATAAGCCGACCGCGCGAATTTCATCCGTAGCAAAAGACCGATTGCCCCCGCCAGCGCACTCCAGACCGCAATCGCATAAACAGCCGTGAGCCAAGCAGGCATTCCTGCCATCATATCTTGCTGCGCCTGCGGCAAGGCGGCAAGGTCAGCTGCCGACATCGTCACTTGCGCCAGATAGGTGTAGCATCCGATGAGCGCCCACAGCGTCAGTACACCGACAACCGCATAATACCATTTTGGTGGTTTTGTCATTTCATCTCTCCCCCGATCGATGGGGGCAACGTGCACCCGATCGGAATGCGATGCAAATCACTCCCACTCGATTGTTCGCCGATACCATAACTAGCTGATTTCCTTGGTCAAAATATTTTTCTTGTTTTGAGACGCCGCTATGCGTGCCGTCAAAAAACCGGGCTGTTGATTTTACTGGAGAATTTCCGCCCCCTTCGAGAGTCGACATCTCCAGATCAATCGTCATCTTTCGCCCCGTTCGTCGCATTTACGTTCAACCCGAGGTCAATCGGCTTCGGGAAAATGCACGGAAAAAATACCGTCAAACCCCGTCTGTGTGACGTCAACATGGCTCCCAGGTACGGGCATACTCTCGTTTGTCTGAAACGCCGAGAGGCAGGCTCTGGCGGGTGTAGACAGATGGACGTGCCCAAACGGAGTCAAAAACCGTTAGCTCTTGACCCTCGTTTCCGCCGTCGCGATGGCCGACAGATCGGTCGCAATGTCGATCGGCACTCCTGCTTCCTTCCGCTCCGAATAGCGATCAACGAGCTGGGCCGCGTGCGGACGCAGTAGCACGGTAAACCGCACCAGCTCCTCCATTACGTCAACGATCCTATCATAGTAGCTGGAGGGCTTCATGCGCCCGGCTTCATCGAACTCGTTGAACGCCTTGGCGACGCTCGACTGGTTCGGGATCGTCACCATCCGCATCCAGCGGCCCAGCACGCGCAGCGTGTTGACGCTGTTGAACGACTGCGATCCGGCCGACACCTGCATGACGGCGAGCGTCCGGCCCTGCGTCGGTCGCATTCCGCCCATCGACAAGGGCAGGTGATCAACTTGCAGCTTCATGATGCCGGTAATCTGCCCGTGCCGCTCGGGGCTGCACCACACATGCCCCTCCGACCACATCGACAGTTCCCGCAATTCGTGAACGGCCGGGTTATCGTCCCCCGTCACCTGATCGGGTAACGGCAGGGTGGCGGGGTCGAAAATGCGCGTCTCGCAGCCGAAGAATTGCAGCAGGCGCGCCGCTTCCTCGACGCACAGGCGCGAATATGACCGCTCCCGCAGAGAACCATAGAGCAACAAAATGCGCGGAGGCGGATCACCAGCGCCCAGCCCGAAGGCGGGACGGTCGAGCGCATAGCAGCGATCGAGTGCGGGAAGATGGTTAGGATCGGAGAGCGTGCGCAGCGGCATTACAGACTAAGCCTTATGGCGAGTGCGGCGAGCGTCACCAGCAGCACCGGGATGGTCAGCGTCGCGCCGACCTTGAAGTAATAGCCCCAGCCGATCCGAATGCCCTTTTGTCCCAGAACGTGCAGCCAGAGCAGTGTCGCGAGCGAGCCGATCGGCGTGATCTTGGGGCCCAGGTCGCAGCCGATGACGTTGGCGTAGATCATCGCTTCCTTGATCGCGCCTGTAGCGTGCGTCGCGTCGATCGACAGCGCGCCTACCAGAACGGTCGGCATGTTGTTCATCACCGACGACAACAGTGCGGCGATGATCCCGGTCCCGAACGCTGCACCCCATACGCCGCCTTGCGCGGTGCTATCGAGCAGGCCGGCAAGGTGGTCAGTCAGGCCAGCATTCCGCAAGCCATAGACGACCAGATACATGCCGAGCGAGAAGATCACGACTTGCCAAGGCGCGCCGGCCAGCACTTTACGCGTTTGGATGACATGGCCGCGCGCGGCGATGACCAGCAGGAGGACCGCGCCGGCAGCGGCAACGGCGCTGACCGGCACGCCCATAGGTTCGAGCAAGAAGAAGCCGGCGAGCAGCAGGGCTAAGACGATCCAGCCTGCCTTGAACGTGGCATGGTCCCGGATCGCGTCAGCGGGCGCGCGGAGCTGCGCCACGTCATAGCTGCCCGGTATATCGCGCCGGAAGAACAGCAGCAGCGCGACCAGCGTTGCGGCTATCGAAGCCAGATCAACCGGCACCATCACCGAGGCATAATCGGCAAAGCCAATGCGGAAAAAGTCGGCCGACACGATGTTGACGAGGTTGGAGACGATCAGCGGCAGGCTGGCCGTATCAGCGATAAATCCCGCAGCCATGACGAAGGCCAGCGTCGCCTTGTCCCTGTAGCCCAGCGCGCGCAGCATCGCGATGACGATCGGCGTCAGGATCAG
>JBGSMP010000035.1:0-5723 GCA_041740105.1 Sphingomonadaceae bacterium | reverse complement strand
GCGGCTAATGCCGCAGCTGGCCGCATTGCGCCTGTCGCATCCGAAGCTACACCTCGATCTTGATACCGCGCCGCACGCCGCGACACGCCTTGGCGACGGCATCGATGCGGCTATCATCCTGACGCGCGACCCCGACCCTGCGCTGCACGCCGAACGGCTCGATCGCAACAAGGTCTATGCGATTTCGGCCAGACATCTGCGCAGCGGCCCCGGCGCAATCACGCGGCCTGACCAGTTGCGCGAACTCACCGTAATCATCCACCGCGATATGCCCGACACATTCGAGGAATGGCGCAAGGCCATGCGCATCGCCGATCTCGAACCTGCCGCGATCGACCATTATGATTCAGGACAGTTGATGCTCGACGCCGCTGCACAGGGACTCGGCGTTGCCTTCATGCACGAAAGTCATTTCAACGATTCGCATGACGAACGGCTCGTTAAATTGTTCGATGCCGATGTCGAAAGCCCGTATAGCTATTGGTTCGTCTGCCGTCCCCGGGCGCTGGAAATGCGTCCGGTCCGCGTGTTTCGCGACTGGGTCGTCAAAGCGATGGTGACGCCGCCCGCGGCCTAAACCGCTTTGGCGCTGACGATCTTGCCGGGAACCTTCGGCGGTTCGCCCTTGGGCAGCGCATCGACGGCATCCATGCCCGATGTCACTTCGCCCCAGACGGTATATTGACCGTCCAGAAACGATGCATCGGCAAGGCAGATGAAAAACTGGCTGTTTGCGCTATTGGGCGCCGATGAGCGCGCCATCGAGCACACTCCGCGCGCGTGCTTCTCGCGGCTGAATTCGGCCTTCAGATCGGGCAGTTTCGATCCCGACATGCCTGTGCCGGTGGGATCACCGCCTTGAGCCATGAAGCCGTCGATCACGCGGTGGAACACGACGCCATCGTAAAAACCTTCATTGGCGAGCTGGGCAATGCGCTCCACATGCCCGGGGGCCAGATCGGGACGCAGCTTGATGGTCACTTCGCCGGTGTCGAGTGTCAGAGTCAGGGTTTCGGCCACATGGATTCCTTTCGAATTTGGCCGCCTTTAGGCAATAATTCTGCCGCTGTGCAACATAATGCGAAACGCTGGCATTTTTGTTGCGAATCTGTTAACGTGTGCACAACAGTCGGAAGTCGGCCTGACCTCCCTGTCCGAGTAACACCTGAAGGACCCACGCGCACCGTTGTCGATGACCGCTCTGCACCTCAACCGGTGCGGCACCATTTTCAACATCGCTGTCGATGGTTCGTCAAGAAAGGTTGATGAATGGCTTCGAATGCCTTGATATTTGATGTCGGCGATTACGTCGTTTACCCAAAGCACGGCGTGGGCCGCGTAATCGAACTCCAGAAATCCGAAATTGCCGGAATGGCGCTCGAACTCTATGTGCTGCGTTTCGAAAAAGAGCGCATGACACTGCGTGTGCCGACGAACAAGGCCGAAAGCGTCGGGATGCGCAAGCTGTCGTCGAACAAGCAGATGGACGAAGCGCTCGAAACGCTGAAAGGCAAGCCGCGCGTCAAGCGGACGATGTGGTCGCGCCGTGCGCAGGAATATGAAGCCAAGATCAATTCGGGCGACCTCGTGTCGATCGCCGAAGTGGTGCGCGATCTATTCCGTGCCGAAGACCAGCCCGAGCAAAGCTATTCGGAGCGCCAGATTTTCGAAGCCGCCGCCTCTCGCCTGGCCCGCGAACTCGCGGCGATGGAGCAGGTCGACGAACCGACCGCGCTGGTGAAGCTGCTCGATATCCTGCGCGCGTCTGCGGCGATCTACAACAAGCCTGCCGCTTAGCGCTTGCGTCTCCAAACACTCCGCTGTATTGCATCGACAACACAGCGGAGTGTTTACGATGCGCAATACCCTGATCGCTCTCCCTCTTCTCACCCTCGCAGCCTGCGGTGCCGCCAATAGCGAATCACGTGCGGCGGGCCCCGATGGCACACGCAGTTTCGCGGTCAGCGGATTCGATGCGGTCAGCCTCGAGGGATCGGACAATGTGCGCGTTGTTCGCGGCGCGACAACCAGCGTTGTCGCGACCGGGCCGCAGCGCGTGCTCGACCTCCTCAATATCCGCGTTGAAAAGGACACGCTGAAGATCGATCGCAAGCCCGGGCGCTCCAATTGGCTGCGCGGTGATTATCGCGGCGCGACGATTACCGTCACGATGCCCAGCATCATAGCGGCGGGCGTCGCAGGGTCGGGCGACATGACCGTCGATCGTGCCGACGGTGCCTCGTTTGGCGCCGCTGTCGAAGGGTCGGGCAATCTCAAGGTCGCCTCGATCACTGTCAAGCAGGCGCAACTCGCCGCCGAGGGTTCAGGCAATCTCACCATTTCGGGGACCGCTGACGATTCAGCGATGGCCGCCCAAGGGTCGGGCAACATCGACGCGCGCGGGCTCGTCAGCCAGCAAGCGACCATCGCGGTCGAAGGATCGGGCGACATTGGCGCCACCGTCCGCCAGCGCGCGACGATCGCGGTCGAAGGATCAGGCAATGTCGACGTTACCGGCACTGACAATTGCGTCATCGCAAAAGAGGGTTCGGGCGACGCCCGCTGCACGCGTTAAATCAGACCCATCGCCGCCAGTTCACCGGCGAGCGACGCGGGCAAGTCGTCGGCCCCTTCCGCCCCGTCCCCTAAGTCGCGCGGTGCGTTGACGGCTTCTAGATAGCGCCAGCCCTGATGCGCGCGCTTGGGCTGTGCAACCGTGGCAATCACGCGCGCCCTGATCACGATATCCGTCCGCCCGCCCTCGGCTTCGTCGAACCGGATGATCTCGCTGCGCCCGACCAGCTTGTGCTTCAGGATCCAGAACAGCGACCCGCCGATGACTTCTTCGTAGCGTTTCGGGCGATAGCGCGTCGTCAACCGCACAAGATCGCCGCGCGCTTCGATCCGGGCGCATAGATCATCGAGGCTCGAACAGCCGAACGCTACTTTCGTCAGGTGGAGCATCAGCCGGTCAGACCTGCCAGCGTCGCCAACCCCAGAAATGCAAAGAAGCCCATTGAGTCCGTCAACATCGTCACGAAAACCGATGACGCGACGGCCGGATCCTGATCGAACCGGTCGAGCGTGACAGGAACCAGGACACCCGCCAACCCTGCGACGAATATGTTGGTCATCATCGCCGCGGCGATGACCATGCCCAGTTGCGGGTTCTGAAAAACAAGACTGACACCAACCCCGATGACGGCCGCAACGGTCGCGCCGTTCAGAAGGGCTATCCGCATTTCGCGCATGATCGTACGCGCGGTGTTCGAATCAGTGAGCTGGTTGGTTGCGATTGCGCGCACAGCCACCGCCATCGTCTGCGTCCCCGCATTGCCGCCAACGCCAGCAACAATCGGCATCAGCGTGGCCAGCGCAACCATTTGCGCAATCGTCCCTTCGAACATGGCAATGATCGACGATGCGACAAGTGCTGTCACAAGATTGGCCAGCAACCAGCGGACACGTCCTTTGTAACTTTCGAAAATCGGCTGATTGATGTCGCCATCGCCCGCGCCCGAGAGCTTCAATATGTCCTCGCCGGCTTCTTCCTGGATGACATGGACGATATCGTCGACCGTGATCATCCCGACAAGCCGCCCGCTGTCATCGACGACGGCGGCAGAAATCAGCGCATATTTCTGGAAACGCAGCGCGACTTCTTCCTGATCCATATCGACCGGAATCAGCGTCTGTTCGCGCTTCATGACGTCAGCCAGCGCGATGCTTCGCGGCGTCCGCAATATCCATGACAACTGGCAGGTACCGATTGGCCGGTGCTGCGGATCGACCACGAAGACTTCCCAGAAATCGGTCGTCAGATCGGGATTATCGCGCAAATAATCGATCACCTGGCCGACCATCATATGTTCGGGCACCGCGATCAGCTCGCGCTGCATCAGGCGGCCGGCGGATTCCTCGGGGAACGCCAGCGCCGCTTCGATCGCGGCACGGTCATCGGGATCAAGCGCACGCAGGACAGCGGCCTGATCGGCATCGTCCATATCCTCGATGATCGCCACGGCATCATCGGTATCGAGCTCGGACGCAATATCAGCGACTTGCGTGGCGGTCAGCGCATCGATCAGTTCCTCACGGACGTGATCGTTCATTTCTGAAAGAACGTCGCCGTCGAGAAGGTCAGCGAGCGCTGCTGCAAGCGAGGCGCGCCGGTCCGACGGGGTCAGCTCGAAAAGATCAGCAATGTCGGCGGGATGAAGTGGCGCGACAAGATCGCGTGCGCCCTGATCGTCGCTGTCTTCAACCCGCGCCAGCACCTCGCGAACGAATTCGGGCCGCAGGCGATCGTCCTCGTCGAGTTGGGTCTCGACCGATGCGTCAATCTGGAGGTCGGTTTCGCTCATCGCCGGTCGCCCTCCTCGCTCACACTCAATGAGTCATAATCGGCGTGATTAATCCCCTTCGCCCGGCTCCGGCGAAAAGAATGTCGCGAACTTGTCGGCCATGCCCTTGTGGTCGTCGGCATCCGCAGGCGCGTCGCGACCGCGGGTAATGTTTGGCCATTGCGCCGAAAAGGTCGCGTTCAACTCGAGCCACTGTTCCTGACCGCTCTCGGTATCGGGCAGAATTGCTTCGGCCGGGCACTCGGGCTCGCAGACGCCGCAGTCGATACACTCGCTGGGATTGATGACCAGCATGTTCTCGCCTTCGTAGAAACAATCGACCGGGCAAACTTCGACACAGGTCATGTACTTGCACTTGATGCAGGCTTCGGTGACGACATAAGTCATTGTGCTTCGCAGCTCCACGTTCGGTTCGTCGAAATCGTTAGGATTGCGTGGGCGTGCCGTCAACCGCCTGCAGACCAGCCTTCGAGTGCGGCAAACGCAGGCGACCGCGGCCTTTCCGATTGAGCGGGCGGGCGCGGTCGGCTGCGCCACGTCCATTGGCCTTCGGCACCGGCACGAAAACCGCATGCGCGCAGGATTTCGCTTAATGTTGCGGCATCGATCCCGAACGAAACCGCAAGCGCTGAATCGGGGACAAACCCTGCGCCCGCCTTCCGCTTATCATGAACTGCGCGTGCGATGCGCTCGACCAGATCGATGCGCACCTGCTTGGGACCGAATGCGCGATAACCTGTGATCCGGCCCGGCATATCCGTGACGGTTGCGCCCGCTGGCGGCAGCGGGGCGCACGCCGTCTTGCTCAAGATTGCTGTCAGTATCGCGATCAGCCGCAATGCTTCGGGCTTAAGCAAGCGGGGGTCGAAGATATCGAGCGTGCCGACGACGAGTCCCGTTTGCCGCAAGACCCGGCGATCTTCACCATCAAGTGTCGCTACCGCCCGTTCAACGTCGTGGCGGCAGATCGACCCCCCGCTCGCAGCCAATGGCGCAAGCAGCGCGCGAACATGCGCGGGCGTGAAGAGATCGCCCGCCGATTGCGTCATTGTCAGCAGCGGTGCGAGCGCGCGCTGAATCGTGGTCGCAAACCATTGCTCGATCCGCGCGACCACGCGTTCGCGGTCGATTGCGTTCAACGTATCGAGCGCAGCATCGGGGCGAATGCGCGGCTCGATCAGCGACCGGCCGGTTGTCAGGCGGGCCACGATATTTCCGTTCCAGACGACTGCCAAGGCGTCGCTCTGCAGCGCGAAATCAATGTCGGGCGCGCCGATTAGACTGGCAGCGCGGCGGGCGCGTTCCTTGGGCAATCGGCGCTCAGCCGCCGCGAGCAACCGTTTGCGATCGCCCGTCCGC
>JBGSMP010000020.1:0-6730 GCA_041740105.1 Sphingomonadaceae bacterium | reverse complement strand
CGCTCACAACGCGGAGCACTTCCTCGACGGCGGTAACGCCTTCGGCCGCACGGCGCAGGCCATCGTGGAGCAACGAGCGCATCGCCTTTCGACTAGCTGCCTCGGCAATGGCGCGCGTGTCCTGCCGCGCAAGGATCAAGGCCGCGATCTCCTGATCGATCATCAGCAGCTCGAAAATCGCCACGCGCCCGGCATAGCCGGTGCCACTGCACTGCGGACAGCCGACCGGATGCCAGACATGTTCGGGCGCAGCGATCCCCGCCTTTACGAACATCGGAACGAGCGCGTCCTCGGTCGGCCGTTCGTCGCGGCACGCCGGGCACAGGCGGCGGACGAGCCGTTGCGCGACCACAGCCGTGAGCACCGAGCTCAGCAGCAACGGCTCGATTCCCATGTCGAGCAGGCGCGTTACTGCGCCGGGTGCCGTATTGGTGTGAAGCGTCGACAGGATCATGTGGCCGGTCAGCGCCGCCTGCACTGCAATCTCGGCGGTTTCGGTGTCGCGGATTTCGCCGACCATCATGACGTCGGGATCCTGGCGCAGGAAGGAACGCAGCGCCGCCCCGAAGGTAAAGCCGATGCCCGGATTGACTTGCGTCTGCACAACGCCCGGCAAGCGATACTCGATCGGATCCTCGACCGTCAGCAATTTGCGCTGGCGCTGGTTGAGTTCGGCAAGCGCTGCGTAAAGCGTCGTCGTTTTGCCGCTGCCGGTCGGGCCGGTCACGAGGACAATACCATGGGGCGTATGAATTGCGGTGCGTAGCTGCGCCGTCAGTGCGTCGGAGAAGCCGAGCGTGGCAAAATCGAGCGCGAGCTTGGAGCGATCGAGGATGCGCATCACGACGCTTTCGCCGTGGATCGACGGCGCCGTGGCGACGCGCAGATCGATTTCATGCCCGCGCACAGCAAGGCGTAGCCGCCCATCTTGCGGCAAGCGGCGTTCGGCGATGTTCAGCGCGGCCATGATTTTGATGCGCGACACGATCGATGCGCGCATCGCGGCCGGGAGCGGCGGCATGTCGCGCAAGACGCCATCGACGCGGAAGCGGATCGCCAGACTGTCATCGGTCGGCTCGACATGAATGTCCGACGCGCGCGCGTCGGTCGCCATTGCAATCATGCGATTGACCGCGCGGATGACAGGCGCATCGCTGACAAGGTCCTTCAAACGCTCGAGGTCTTCGCCCTCGACATCGGGTTCGCTTTCGGCCTCGGGCGCGTCGCTGCGGTAGAGCCGGTCAATCGCTGCATCAATGTCGCTTCCGCGGCCGATGACAAACGCAATTGGTCTGCCGAACAGGAAGGCCATCGACTTTTCGAGAAATGGATCGAAGGGGTTGACGACAGCGACCCGTGCACACGCGCCGTCGAACGCGACCGGAACACAGCGATTGTCGTGCAGGAACGCAAGCGACGGCTCGACACCGCCGGTAGCCGTGACCGGATATTGATCCTGTGCACAAAACGGCAGGCCGGTGGCAGCGACAACGGCGTCGGCAAGGCCCTGTTCGGTAATCAAGCCAAGCCGCGTGAGGACAGCGTCAAGGCGCTCACCGCTGCCGCGTTGGACAACGAGCGCGCGCTTCAATGCTTCGTCGGTCAGGATCGCCCGCGCGCGGAATAGCGCTTCCAGCGATTCGTAACGCGTGCTGAAGTCGGGCCCGGCGTCCAGACCGTCACTGCTGTCATCGCGCGCTCGACCAATGCCGTCGAAACTATCCAATGAACAATCCTTTATCGGCGACGGCATATGGCAATGAGTCGAACTTTACAGTGGTCGCCGCGCAAAGCCAACGCGCCGGTCCCGCGGTGCCAAACTACGATCATAGCGCTCTCCTTCACGTGCTGCGTCGCTAACGCGCACCCAGCACATAGCTACACGGGCCCTGATAGACGGTTTTCAGATTCATGGCGGCGATGTCTGTCGCCGTCGTCATGAATAGATTGGCAGTCTGCGTTGTTTCGTCGATTTGGTTGATTATCATGAAGTGGGCGAGCGGGCGCTCGATCGTCTGCGTCAGTTCGACGCGTTCCGGCCAGAGATCCACCACCCGCTCAAAACCCGCCGGAACGCCGCGGCGCAGCCCCGAGGGATCGGAAAGCACTTGTGTCGCCGGGTCAGCCGCCGTCGTCGGATCGGCGGAGTCGGGCGCCGGTGCACTGCGCGCCATCGCCGCCGGAATGAATACCGTAAAGTCGTGCGACCCGTCATATTTGATTTCATCCATCCGCTGCTCTTTGGTTGGATCGAGATTGAGGGCCAGACCGAGTTTGCAACGCAATGTTCGTGACGGGATCGTCGTGCCCGGATCGGACACCGCAGCTGTCCCACAACCAGCAATGCCGAGTGCCAATGCCGAAATAAACGCCAAAATCCTAGATGACATAAAAGTTACCAATGAATCCCAATCAATCCTCGGTCGCTATGCGACCTGTGTGACTCTGGCATGACCGGCATCCGCTGCCCTCATGTCACCGAAACGTAAAGAGTCGCAAAACCTAAACAATTGCGATGCACAAGTCGCCGCCTGGCAGTCGCGCACATCCAGAAACTCTCAGGGACACCGCACTTTAGATGCTTAATGCTTCACGCCCCTTGGCCATGCCTTCGTTGCGCGCCGGATTTCACGTCGCGTTGCTGGCCTGCGGTGCGCCGGTGCTGGCCCAGCAAGGCGATGTTCCGGTTCCGGGAGCGTCAGCAGTTCCGCAACCCGTGCAAGCGACACCGGGGACGATTGCTGAGCCCCCCCCCATCAACCCGCCCGAACAACCCGCAGCGACTGTTGCGCCCCAATCCTTTCCGATTCGGGCCATCGATGTCGTCGGTGTCACCCAATTGACGGCAAGCGAAATCGAAAAGGCAATCTATCCGTTTGTCGGCCCCGACAAATCTTCGGCCGATGTCGAAAGCGCGCGCAAAGCCGTCCAGGAAGCGTACGCCGCGCGGGGGTTCGAGGCGGTGATCGTCGAAACGCCGCCGCAGCTTGATACGGCCTTCGGGCAGGGCCTCGTCCTGCTGCAGGTCAACGAAGTTCCCGTCGGCACAGTCACGGTGTCCAACGCCAAATTTCATTCCGAAAAGGCGGTCGTAAGGAGCCTTCCCTCGCTCACGCCGGGCAAGCCGCTCGATTTCAAGGCACTTCAGGCCGACATCAACGCGGCCAATCGCTATCCCGACCGCACACTTACCCCGCGCTTCAAAGCGGGTGCCATTCCAGGCACGATCGATGCTGAAATCAGAGTGCGCGACCAGTTTCCGCTGCATGCGACGTTCGAACTCAATAACGACAACAGCCCCAATACCAAGCCGCTGCGGCTATCGGGCACGGCGCGCTACACTGATTTGTGGCGCGCGGGGCACACACTGACGGCTGGATTCGTCCTTGCGCCGGAGCGCAAGCGCGACAGCTCGGTCGTGTCGGCATCCTATTCGGTACCGCTGTTCACCACGCCGTGGACGCTCGTTGCCTATGGTTACAGATCGAATAGCGACGTTGCTGCGCTTGGGGGCACCAACGTCCTCGGCAACGGGTATCAGATCGGCGGGCGCGCAATTTACAGGCTGCCGACGAGCAAAGCCTACCACGGGTTCAGCCTCGGGCTGGATTACAAGAATTTCAAACAGGACATCATCGTCAGGGGTGCTTTGGTCAGCAATTCGCCGATCGAGTATATCCCGCTGGTGCTCGGCTACAGCTTTTCGCAGGCGACTGAATCGGAGCAACTCGAAGTCAATCTCAACAGCACGCTTGGCCTGCGAATCCTGAAGCGTGAACGCTGCCGCAATCCGAACATCATCCAGGAATGCGACGTGATCGACGGCTTCCGCGCCAAGGATGTCGACAGCATCGAAAATTTTTCGCACATCAATCTCGACCTGACCTACACAGCCGCGTTCAAGGGTGATTGGGTCGCCTCGACACGCTTTTCGGGCCAATATGCCGATGCGCATCTCGTCACGAACGAGCAATTCGCGCTTGGTGGTGTCTCCACTGTCCGCGGCTATTTCCAGTCGGAAATCGTCGGCGATAATGGTTTTGTCGGATCGGTCGAATTCCGGACGCCGTCATTCGCGACATATCTGGGTTCGTTCGTCGACGAGTTGCGCTTTTTCAGTTTCGCGGAATCGGGGTTCACCCGCGTCATCAGCCCGCTGCTCGACCAGCGTGCCGAATTCAAGATCGGCAGCGTCGGCGGCGGCGCTCGGCTGAAGCTGTTCAACCGGCTGTCGGGTGAGGTTGTTGTCGGCGTGCCGGTCGTTTCGACAAACAATGTGCGCAAGGGCGATCCCCGGATCACCTTCAGCGCCAAAAGTGAATTTTAGATTATGCGCATGATCAGGGGACAAGCCATGACCAAGTTCTTCGTTTCACTATTGTTATCGTTGATCGCGATAACGAGTCCGGCGCATGCATGGTGGAATGATGACTGGACGTATCGCAAGGCAGTGACCGTCGACACGTCGCCGTCGGGCGTGAACATGAGCGGCACGGTCGGGCGCACCGTCGTCCTGATCAGGCTGACCGATGGCAACTTCTCCTTCGCTCAGGCGGCCAAGAACGGTGCCGACCTTCGTATTGTCGACAGCGACGACAAGACCCCCTTGCCCTATCACATCGAGAGCTATGCCGAGGGCATGGCCAACGTGTGGGTCTCGTTGCCTGCCCTCAACGGCGGCGAGAAAAAGCAGGTCTGGCTTTACTTCGGCAATGCAAATGCCCCCGTCGGCGACGATGTGAAGGGCAGTTTCGATCCCGATTATCTCGCGGTTTATCACTTCAGTGGCGCCGCGGGCCAACCGGCGGGGGACGCAACGGCGAACGCCAACAATTCGGCCAGTCCGGTGGTCAGCGTCAACGACAGCTCGGTCATCGGGCGCGGCGCCCGGTTTCCGGGGCAGGGTGCGCTGACACTCGATGAATCGCCGTCGCTGGCGATGCCCGCTGGCGCGCAGTTTACGTTTTCGGCTTGGGTAAAGCCGGACCAGCTCGCCGGCGAGGCAGCGCTTTTTGCACGGGGCGCGATGGTCATCGGGATAAATAATGGCGCCCCGTTTGTGGCGCTCGGCGGCGCACGAACGCAGGCAGGAACAGCGGTCAAGCAAGGGCAATGGAGCCATCTTGCGGTCGTCGCCGATGGCGAGACGGTCCGCCTTTATGTCAATGGCATCGAAGCCGGTGCCGCATCGGTCGCGCTCCCTGCCTTGACGGGGCCGATCAACATCGGCGGTGCGGAAGGACGGCCCTTCACGGGCGAAATGGACGAAGTGCGCCTGTCGAAGGTTGCACGTCCTGCCAACATGATGTTGGCAATGGCCAACGCCGAAGGCCCCGGGGCAAAGCTCGTCGGTGTGGCGGAAAGCGCCGAGGAAGCGGGCGGCGACGGCGGCGTGCTGTGGTTCATCATCAGCAAGATCCACACGCTCGACATCGGCATTATTGCGCTATGCATGTTGCTGCTGGCGGGTGCGATCGGGGTGATGGTCGCAAAAATCACGTATCTGAACGCTGCCGATCGCGGCAACAAGGTGTTCATGAAGCGCTTCCGCGAGATGCACGAGGAGCTGGTGCCCGTCGAGCAGATCGCCGGTATCACGCCGCAGGAAGTGACCTATATCAACAAATCGCCCCTCGGGCGCCTTTACAAGGAAGGCATCGAAGAGCTGGGCATACGGCAGCGCACGCACGGCGATCGTGCGTTATCGGGCGAGGCCGTCGAGGCGATGCGTGCCGCAGTCGATGCGGTTGCGGTCACCGAGAACCAGAAGCTCGACAGCTTGATGGTGGTTTTGACGATCGCAATCTCGGGTGGGCCTTTCATCGGGCTGCTCGGCACTGTTATCGGCGTGATGAGCACGTTCGGCGGCGTGGCAATGGCGGGCGATGTCAACGTCAACGCGATTGCGCCGGGCATTGCCGCGGCCTTGCTGGCGACGATTGCGGGGCTCGCGGCGGCCATCCCTGCGCTGTTCGGATACAACTATCTCAACGGCCGGATCAGCAAGCTCGCCGACGACATGCGCGTCTTTGTCGACCGGCTGATCACGCGGCTCGCGGAGGTTCAGGCCGACGCCGCGCATACGCCGCCGCCCTACAAAATAGCTGCAGAATAAGGAGCGCTTGACATGAAAGCCGGTGGCGGCCGCAAGGCCTATGACGACATCAACATCACGCCGATGCTCGATCTTGCCTATGTGCTGCTCGTCATCTTCATCCTGATGGCGACGGCGAGCGTGCAGGGGATCAAGGTCGATCTGCCCAAGGCATCGGCAGCGCAGAGCCTCGTCCAGCCCAAGACGGTCGCGATTACGGTCAATAGTGAAGGGCAGATTTTCATGGACGCCTTTCCCGTAACTTTGCCCGAACTCGAATCGCAACTTCGCAGCAAGAAGGCGTCGAACCCTGATCTGCCGATCGTGCTCAAGGGAGACCAGACCGCGCAATATGGCAAGATCACCGAAGTGCTCGACCTGTGCCGCCGCCTCGACCTGAGCAAGGTCGGGCTGGTTACCGGCAAGCCGACGGCGGCCTAGCGCAAAAAGCGGGGGAACCGATCGTGGCCGAACAAGCAGCCTTCAAGGCCCCGGGCGAAAGCAACGCAAAGCGCTGGTTGACCTATGCCGTCGGCGGGTTGCTAATCTTGTTTATGCTCTGGTTTGTTTATCGCCAGTTGACCGTGCCCGTGACGATCAAGGCGAAGGACGAGCGCACGATTACAGCCGCGCCCG
>JBGSMP010000013.1:0-9928 GCA_041740105.1 Sphingomonadaceae bacterium | reverse complement strand
CTTTCGACGGGCGACATGCTCCGCGCGTCGGTCAAGGCAGGGACGCCGGTCGGCCTGCAAGCGAAAGCGGTCATGGAATCCGGAGCGCTTGTTTCGGACGATATCGTTTCGGGGCTGATCGGCGAGAAGCTCGACATGATGACGCCCGAGCAAGGCGCAATTTTCGATGGCTACCCGCGCACCGAGGCGCAGGCCGTATCGCTTGATGAGATCCTCAAGGCGCGCGGGCGGAAGCTCGATCATGTGATCGAACTCGAAGTGAATGAAGATGCGCTCGTCGATCGGATAACGGGACGTTTTAGCTGCGCAAAATGCGGGGCCAACTATCACGACCGTTATATGCTGCCCGCGACCGCCGGCGTTTGCGACACATGCGGATCGACCGAATTCAAGCGCCGCCCCGATGACAATGCCGAAACGGTACGCACGCGAATGGCCGAGTATCGCGGGAAAACCGCACCGATCATGCCGATCTACGAAGCGCGTGGATTGTTGGAGCGGATCGATGGCATGGCAGACATTGCCGATGTGTCGGAAGCCATTGAATCGATCCTCAACGGCGCTTGACAGCCGCCGAGTCGATCCGTATCGCCACCATATTCCGAAGCAACGGCATCCGGCAAGCGATTTTGCGCGCGCCGGGTTTTCGGCGTTTCGGGATTGGACGCTTGGATATGGGATGGCTTGCCAGACATCCTGTGGAGCTGAGGAGATAATTTTTCATGGCACGTATCGCGGGGGTCAATATCCCCACAAACAAGCGCGTTCACATTGCGCTGACCTACATCCACGGCATCGGGAACACCAAGGCCAAGGAAATCACGACCAAGCTGGGCATCGACGAGCAGCGCCGCGTGCAGGACCTGAGCGATCAGGAAGTACTGCAGATCCGCGAAACGATCGACGCCGATCATACCGTGGAAGGCGATCTTCGCCGCAACACGTCGATGAACATCAAGCGTCTGATGGATCTTGCCTGCTATCGTGGGCTTCGCCACCGCAAAGGGCTCCCCGTTCGCGGTCAGCGCACACACACAAATGCGCGCACCCGCAAGGGCAAGGCCAAGCCGATCGCCGGTAAGAAGAAATAAGTCCGCGTTTACCGCAGCGACTTTTCAAGTAGGACAGCAGAACAATGGCACGCGAACCTCAGCGCATTAAAAAGCGCGAACGCAAAAATATCACCAACGGCGTCGCGCATGTGAACGCCAGTTTCAACAACACCATGATCACGATCACCGATGCCCAGGGCAATACCATCAGCTGGTCATCGGCCGGCATGATGGGCTTCAAAGGCTCGCGCAAATCGACGCCCTATGCGGCGCAGGTCTGCGCCGAAGACGCCGGCAAAAAGGCCGCTGAACATGGTGTGCGCACGCTTGAAGTCGAAGTGAAGGGCCCGGGTTCGGGTCGTGAATCGGCGCTTCGTGCACTTCAGGCCGTCGGTTTCAACATCACGTCAATTCGCGACGTGACGTCGATCCCGCACAATGGCGTCCGTCCATCGAAGCGTCGCCGCGTTTGAGCGACACCTTCATGCTTCGCGACGCAGACAATATGGATTACCCGGCAGGCCCGCTGACGAGCGGATCGCCCAACCCCAAGGGGACTATCGTGGCAGTCAATTCCAAAAACTGGCAGGAACTTAAGAAGCCGACCGCTCTCGAAAAGAAAGCTGGCGGCGACACGAAACGCAAGGCGACGTTCATCGCCGAACCGCTGGAGCGTGGTTTTGGCCTGACGCTCGGCAATGCTTTGCGCCGCGTGCTGCTGTCGTCACTGCAAGGTGCGGCAGTTACGTCGATCAAGATCGAAAACGTGCTGCACGAATTCTCGTCGCTAGCAGGCGTTCGTGAAGATGTGACCGACATCGTGCTGAACGTGAAGCAGATCGCACTGCGAATGCAGGGCGAAGGGCCAAAACGGCTCCAGCTGTCTGCGACCGGTCCCGCCGAAGTCACCGCCGGCATGATCGCGGTCTCGGGCGATATCGAAGTGATGAACCCCGAATTGGTGATCTGTCACCTCGACGACGGCGCGACGTTCAACATGGAACTGACCGCCGACGTCGGCAAAGGCTATGTGGCGAGCGCGGCCAACCGTCCGGCGGATGCGCCGATCGGTCTTGTGCCGGTCGATGCACTGTATTCGCCGGTGCGGCAGGTCGCCTACAAGGTCGAGAATACCCGCGTTGGGCAGGAACTCGATTATGACAAGCTGTCGCTCAGCATCGAAACCGACGGCACTGTTTCGCCCGAAGATGCGATTGCCTATGCCGCGCGCATTTTGCAGGACCAGTTGAGCCTGTTCGTCAGCTTCGATGACTCGATGGTTGCTTCGTCGCCGATGGTCGGCATGGCAGCGCCGTCTTCGCACGGTCACGAAGTCGAAAGCGATGCGAACCAGCTTAATCGTTACCTTCTCAAGAAAGTCGATGAGTTGGAACTGTCGGTGCGCAGCGCAAACTGCCTCAAGAACGACAATATCATCTATATCGGCGATCTCGTCGGCAAGTCGGAAGCCGAAATGCTTCGCACACCGAATTTTGGCCGTAAGTCATTGAACGAGATCAAGGAAGTGCTGTCGAGCATGGGCCTTCGCCTCGGCATGGACATCCCCGGATGGCCGCCCGAGAATATTGAAGACATGGCCAAGAAGCTCGAAGCCGAGTTGATGGGCTAACGATTTCTTGGACTAACTTTTGACTAACTTTTGGGTTTGGGCGGTGCCCCTTTTTCACCGCCCGGCCCGCCGTGCCTGATACGGCGGCGGGACGAACGAAGGAAGATTATCATGCGTCATCGTAATGCCGGACGGAAGCTGCAACGCACCTCGTCGCACCGGACCGCTCTGTTCCGCAACATGGCCGCCGCGCTGATCAAGCACGAGCAGATCACGACGACACTGGCCAAGGCCAAGGAATTGCGGCCGTATACCGAAAAGCTGATCACGCTAGCGAAAAAGGGCGGGCTTTCGAACCGTCGTCTGGCGCATGCGCGGTTGCTCGACGATGCGCAGCTGGTCAAATTGTTCGACACGCTGGCGCCGCGTTATGCCGATCGTGCCGGGGGTTACTGTCGTGTCGTAAAGGCCGGCATCCGCATGTCCGACGCCGCGCCGATGGCGATCATCGAATTCATTGACCGCGATGTTGATGCCAAGGGCAAGGATTCAGGCCCGGTCATGGGTGATGATGATCTGGACGAAGCTGCCTAAGCTATAGCGTGTCATCGCGGGACTTTGTTTACCATCTATCTGTCTGGCTGATTCGGACAAGGTCGCTTAACGCCCCGGTAACGAACAATCTTGTGTTGTTCCGTAGCAATCAGGGAGTATCGAGATGACGATGAAATCGACGCTGGCAGCGTTCGCCACGATGACGTTGACCGCCGCCACCCCAGCTTATGCCGCCACAAACTTCTTCACGAATTTTGATTCGGTCGCCGTTGCTTCGGGCACTTTCGTGGTCTTGCCGACCGTCGAAGGCTGGACAGCAACGACCGGGGCCGGGATCGAACTCCAGAACAGCGCAGTCGGCGCGCCGTTTTCGGCACCGAATCTTGTCGAGCTCGACAGCCACAACAACACGACGATGTCGCGCGTTATCGCCGCCGGTAGCTATACGCTGAGCTATTATTATTCGCCGCGGCCACGCCAGCCCGTCACCACGAACGGGATCGAGGCGCTGCTGGGCAGCACGGTCATCGCTGCGATCAGCGGCATCGGTGGCGGCGGTACGTCGTGGACCCAGTATACGGCAACCTTCACGACGCTTGCACCAACCACGTTGAGCTTCCGTGCCGTCGGCACCAGCGACTCGTTCGGTGGCTATCTCGATGATATCCGGCTGTCGGGAACGGCTGTTCCTGAAGCGTCGACCTGGGCCATGATGATTGCCGGCTTCGGGCTCGCGGGCCTTGGCTTGCGTCGTCGCTCAGCGATGGTCGCTTCTGCTTAAAACACACATGAGTGCGGGCGCTTGCGCCTGTAGCTTTTGAAATCTAGGCTCCGAAGGTTCCACCTTTGGAGCCTTTTTTGATACGTCGTATTATTGGCCTGTTGGCGATGAGTTTCGCGATCCCCTCCGCAGCGGAGACGCCGTTGGATTATCCAAAAACTGCGACTGTCGACGTCGTGGATACGCCGTTCGGCGAGCGCGTCGCAGACCCCTATCGCTGGCTCGAAGCCGATGTTCGCGGCGATCCGGACGTTCGCAACTGGGTCACGGCACAAAACAGCGTGGCGCAAGCCTATCTGGCAAAGCTTCCGGGCCGCGACACTTTCGAAACGCGATTACGCGCGCTGTTTGCGTTCGAACGGATGGGGGTGCCGCAGAAAGCGGGTTCGCGTTATTTCTACACGCGTAACAGTGGGCTTCAGAACCAGTCGACATTATGGGTGATGACGCGCGACGGCAGCGAACGGGCGCGGATGCTGCTCGATCCCAATGCGTGGGCGAGGGATGGCGCCACTGCGCTTGCGGAATGGACGCCGTCGGATGACGGCCGCTATCTGGCCTATGCCGTGCAGGATGGCGGGACCGACTGGCGAACGATCAAATTGCTTGATGTCGCGTCGGGCAAGGTGCTCGACGACGCGGTGCGCTGGGTCAAATTCTCGCGGCTTTCGTGGAAGCGCGACGGCAGCGGTTTTTTCTATTCGCGATTTCCCGAGCTGAAGGAAGGGGCAGCTTTCCAATCGCTCAATCTGAACCAAAGCGTGTGGTTTCATGCAATCGGCACGGCGCAATCGGCCGACCTCCAAGTCTATGCAACGCCCGCGACGCCAACGTTGAACCATAGTGCCGAAGTCACCGATGATGGCCGCTGGCTGGTGATCGCGTCGTCATCGGGCACAGACCCGCGCAATTCGGTAACGCTCGTCCCGCTCGACAAGGCGAGTGCAAAGCCACGCACACTGATCGCGAACATCGACAATGACTGGCAGCTTGTCGGCGCGATCGGTAACCGGATGTGGTTCCGCACCGACAAGGACGCACCGAAGGGGCGCATTGTCCGGATCGACTTGGGCAAGGGCAAGCCAACGCCCATCGAGATCGTCGGTGAGGACAAGGAAACACTGGTCGGCGCGTCGATGGTCGGCACGCATCTCATTGTTGCCTATCTCGGCAATGCGAAATCGCAAGCCGAGCTGTTCACGCTTGACGGGCGACCCGTGGGCAAGATCGACTTGCCGGGGATCGGCACGGCTGCCGGCTTCGGTGGGCGATATGGCGAAGGCGAAACATTCTTCAGTTTCTCGAGTTTTGCGACGCCGCCGACGATTTACAGCTTCAATGCCGAAACCAATCGCAGCGAGCCTTTCTTTACGCCTAAAGTCGCGTTCGACCCCGCCGCTTATGAAACCGATCAGGTTTTCTATCCATCGAAAGACGGGACACCGATCCCGATGTTTATCGTCCGTCGTAAGGGTTTGGCCGCTGGCCCGGCGCCGACACTGCTCTACGGCTATGGCGGATTCAATATTCCGCTGACCCCCAGTTTTTCGGCAGCGCGCATTGCCTGGCTCGAACAGGGTGGCGTGCTTGCGGTGGCAAACCTGCGCGGTGGCGGCGAATATGGGAAGGACTGGCATGATGCAGGGCGGCTTGCGCGCAAGCAGAATGTATTCGACGATTTCATTGCGGCGGGCGAGTATCTTATTGCACAAAGGGTGACCTCGAAGGCGCAACTGGCAATTCAGGGCGGATCGAACGGCGGGCTGCTCGTCGGCGCCGTGGTGAACCAGCGCCCTGACTTGTTTGCCGCAGCGCTCCCGGCAGTCGGCGTGATGGACATGCTGCGCTTCGACCAGTTTACGGCGGGGCGTTACTGGGTCGACGATTATGGCAGTCCGGCGGTCGAAGCCGACTGGCGACTGCTGCGTGCCTATTCGCCCTATCACAATATCAAGGTTGGAACGGAGTACCCCGCCGTTCTGGTGACGACGGCCGACACCGATGACCGCGTCGTCCCCGGCCACAGCTTCAAATATACCGCTGCCCTGCAGGCGGCGAAAGCGGGCACAAAACCGCACCTGATCCGCATCGAAACGCGGGCAGGGCATGGCGCGGGCAAGCCAACCGACAAGGTTATCGAAAGCGCCGCCGACGAATGGGCATTCGTTGCCAAATGGACGGGGATGACCGTCCGTTAAGCAGGCGGCGGCGTCAATCCGATCAGGCGCAAGACAGTTGCCTGAATGACCATCACGCCAAGCCAGTGCGCACTGTCCATCAACGCCGCGCGGACGGACAAGCGACGGAAGCGGTAGCTCGTCACGATAACCGGCACGACAAAACCGATCCAGATGACGACAGCACTGCCGAGCGTCATCGTCCACATGCCTTGCTTGGCAGGAGCAAGGATCAGCGCCCCGGCGAGAATTGCCGCGAGCCAAAATTCGGCGAGTGCCACAATCAGGAAAATCGTCGGCGAAACGCCACGCATCCGCATGAATGCCGCGTAAACATAGCCGAAAAGCAAACCTGCGGCCGTTGCCGCAACGATCGATAGCGCGTTCATGGCGATGTAGATCATGGCCGGGGAATGCCGGATAAATTTGCGGCGGGCTAGTGCCAACTGCGTGCCGAAGTTGCTTTCATTTCGCTGTCATATCAATTCAGGCTGGCGACAACGCGACACGCCTAATCGCATTATACGGGCCACGAATCAGCTGGCGCGAAGCGAAGGACCTAGGGATATGAAGATGGTGCGTTCAGTCATTATGGGCGGTCTGGCGACTGCGATGCTCGCGACATCGGTGACACCGGCAATGGCGCAGAGCTATTCGAGCTATGGCTATAACAACGGCTATGGTGATCGTGGGTACAACCGCCACCGCCGTCACAACCGCGGCGTCAGCGCAGGCGACGTCATCGCCGGGGTTGCGATCATCGGCGTGCTTGCAGCGATTGCCGGTGCGGCTTCGAAATCAAGCAACCGCAACGACGGCTATCGCGGCAACATCAATTCCGAAGATCGCGCCGCCGATGCCTGTGCCACGCGCTTCGAACAGCGCTACGGCAACAGTGCGCGGGTCCGCAACATCGACGACGTCCAGCGGACGCGCGACGGCTATGAAGTGCGCGGGACGGTGGAGACCAACGACCGTGACGATCGCGATACGCAGCGTTTTTCATGCACGGTGCGCTATGGCCAGGTCGAAGACGTTCGGATCGAAAGCAGCTATGCCTATCGCGGCTATTGAATAATGACATCCGGGCATGGTTTCGTTAGGCGAGGCCATGCCCGGTTTGACGATACGCAGACTAAGCCCCGGCGATGCCGAGGCCTTCCTTGCGCTGCGGCTGCGCGGTGTTCTTGAAGCACCGCTCAAGTTCCGGACAGCACCCGCAGATGTCGAGCGCGAAGGCCTTGTCGACTGGCTGGCGCGGCTCGGATCGGACGATGATCGCGTCGTCGGCGTATTCGACAATAAGCAGCTGATCGGGATCGGCGGTATCGCCCGAGACGCGCGAATCAAGCTGCGTCACAAGGCTTTATTGTTCGGCATGTTCGTTGCGCCCGAAGCAGCGGGACGAGGCATCGGGCGCGCCATTGTCGAGGCACTGATTGCCGAGGCGCACGGTTTTGTCTCGTCGCTGCATTTGACATTGATGGCGGACAACGACCGCGCACGAGCGCTGTACGAGCGCTGTGGGTTCACCGTTTACGGGCGCGAGCCGCAGTCGGTGATGCAGCCCGACGGGCCGGGCGACGAGCTTCTGATGTGGCGGGCGATAGACTCGTAGGGCGTGGGCGTTTAGCAGCGCGCAGATGTCCACTATTCTCATCGTCGACTTCGGTAGCCAGGTAACGCAGCTGATCGCCCGCCGCGTGCGCGAAGCCGGCGTCTATTGCGAAATTGCCCCGTTCAATGCAGCCGAGGCGGCGTTCGACCGGCTGAACCCGGCGGGAATCATTTTCGGCGGTGGACCGGCATCGGTGACGCATAGCGACAGCCCGCGCGCGCCGCAGCGGTTCTTCGAAGCGGGTGTGCCGATCCTTGGCATATGCTACGGGCAGCAGACCATGTGCGCGCAATTGGGCGGGCGCGTGGGCAGCGTCGAGAGCCGCGAATTCGGCCGCGCATTTCTGAAAGTCGATGACAGCTGCGTGCTGTTCGACGGGCTTTGGGCACCGGGCGAGAGCCATCAGGTCTGGATGAGCCACGGCGACAAGGTCGAAGCACTGCCGCCCGGTTTCCGCGTGGTGGCCACGTCGGAGCGGGCCCCATTTGCGGTGGTGGCTGACGATGCGCGGCGGTTCTACGCGACGATGTTCCATCCCGAGGTCGTCCACACGCCCGACGGCGGCAAGCTCATCGCCAATTTCGTGCGCCATGTCTGTGGCTGTCCCGGCGACTGGACAATGGCTGGATACCGCGCGGCCAAGATCGCCGACATCCGTGCGCAGGTCGGCGATAAGCGCGTCATTTGCGGCCTTTCGGGCGGCGTCGATTCAGCCGTGGCGGCCGTCCTGATCCACGAAGCGATCGGTGATCAACTGACCTGCGTCTATGTTGACCATGGCCTGATGCGGCTGGGCGAAAGCGAACAGGTCGTCAGCCTGTTTCGCGAACATTTCGGTATTCCGCTCGTCCACGTGAACGCCGAAACGCTGTTCATGAACGGCCTGAAAGGGCTCACCGATCCCGAGGACAAGCGCAAGTTCATCGGTAAGACCTTCATCGAGGTCTTCGACGATGAAGCCAAGAAAATCGGGGGCGCGGACTTTCTCGCGCAGGGGACGCTTTATCCAGACGTAATCGAAAGCGTGTCGTTTACCGGCGGGCCGAGCGTCACGATCAAAAGCCACCACAATGTCGGCGGCTTGCCTGCCGCCATGAAAATGGAGCTGGTCGAGCCGCTGCGCGAACTGTTCAAGGATGAAGTCCGCGCGCTCGGCCGCGAGCTGGGGTTGCCCGAGATTTTCGTCGGGCGGCATCCGTTTCCGGGGCCGGGCCTTGCCATCCGAATTCCGGGCGAAGTCACCAAGGAACGCTGCGATGTCTTGCGCAAGGCCGATGCGATCTACCTTGAGGAAATCCGCACGGCGGGGCTCTACGATGCGATCTGGCAGGCTTTTGCCGTGCTACTTCCGGTGCGCACCGTGGGCGTGATGGGCGACGGGCGGACCTATGAGAATGTCTGCGCCCTGCGCGCCGTGACGAGCACAGACGGGATGACCGCCGATATCTACCCATTCGATGCCACCTTCCTTAGCCGCGTGGCGACGCGCATCGTGAACGAAGTGCAGGGCATCAACCGCGTCGTCTACGACTATACGAGCAAGCCGCCGGGCACGATCGAGTGGGAATGATTCGGGGCCATTTTTGGCTATCGCGATCGATCGGCATTGAGCCATCAACACATTGAAATAAAAAGATTATCTCACGTTATCTATCGGGATCAATCGCGGAGCAGCGGTTGGCTCTGGCGTCATGCGTGACGGTATCCGGCAAACTTGCACTTGGCCCAATCCAGCGATACCGTCAGAGATATTGAAGCCAGTGACGGTATTTTTTCCGCACTAACCCATTGTAAATCAAGCGATAATGTTGGCGAAAATGGCCAAAAATCGCCTGACGTAATTTTGCGTAGAGGAGGTCGGTATGCTCACCGATGTTGCCCTTAAGAACCTGAAACCACGCGAAAAAGCATACAAGGTCACGGACCGTGACGGCCTTTATGTTCAGGTCTCAACCTCCGGGACGCTGACGTTTCGGCTGGACTACCGGCTGCATGGGCGACGCGAGACGCTGACGCTCGGGAAGTACGGTCCCTCCGGTTTGTCCCTTGCTCGAGCCCGTGAAGCGACGATCGACGCTAAACGTGCAGTCTTCGAAGGCAGGTCCCCTGCCCAGGAAAAGCAGCGCGACAAACGCCGGATCAAGGAGGCCAAGAGCTTCGGTGAGTTTGGTGAGC
>JBGSMP010000004.1:0-4331 GCA_041740105.1 Sphingomonadaceae bacterium | reverse complement strand
CCTGCGAAAGCAGGAGCCCTGCCGACTAGGGCTCCTGCCTTCGCAGGAGCGCACTGTATTCCTAAGGATCACCCCCATGCCAAAAGTTCTCATCTCCGACAAAATGGACCCCCGCGCCGCCCAGATTTTCCGTGAACGCGGCATCGAAGTCGATGAAATCACCGGCAAGACCAAGGACGAGCTGATCGCAATCATCGGCGACTATGACGGGCTCGCGATCCGCTCGGCCACCAAAGTCACGGCGGACGTCGTCGCTGCGGCCAAAAATCTGAAAGTCGTCGGGCGGGCCGGGATCGGGGTCGACAATATCGACATTCCCGCCGCATCGGCCGCGGGCGTCGTCGTCATGAACACGCCGTTCGGCAATTCGATCACGACAGCCGAACATGCCATTGCACTCATGTTCGCGCTCGCCCGCCAGCTTCCTGAGGCGGACCTCAGCACGCAAGCCGGCAAGTGGGAAAAAAACCGCTTCATGGGCGTCGAACTCACGTCCAAAACGCTCGGGCTGATCGGCGCGGGCAATATCGGATCGATCGTCGCCGACCGCGCGCGCGGCCTGAAAATGAAAGTCGTCGCTTACGACCCGTTCCTCACGCCCGAACGGGCGGTCGATCTCGGCATCGAGAAAGTCACGCTCGACGAACTGCTCGCCCGCGCCGATTTCATCACGCTGCACACCCCGCTGACCAACGAAACGCGCAACATTTTGAACGCCGATGCGCTCGCCAAAACCAAAAAAGGCGTCCGCATCATCAATTGCGCGCGTGGCGGCCTGATCGACGAAGCGGCGCTGAAAGCCGCGATGGATTCGGGCCAAGTCGGCGGCGCAGCGCTTGACGTGTTCGTGGAGGAACCCGCCACTGCTTCGCCGCTGTTCGGCACGACCAACTTCATTTCGACGCCGCATCTTGGCGCGTCGACATCCGAAGCGCAGGTCAATGTCGCCATCCAGGTCGCCGAGCAACTCTCGGACTATCTGATGCAGGGCGGCGTCACCAACGCGCTCAATATGCCCTCGCTCAGCGCCGAAGAAGCCCCCAAGCTCAAGCCCTATATGGCACTTGCCGAACGCCTCGGGTCGCTCATCGGCCAGTTGGCGCACGACAACCTGACCAAGATCAGCATCGAAGTGGAAGGCGCCGCTGCCGAACTCAACATCAAGCCGATCACCGGCGCGGTGCTTGCCGGGCTCATGCGCCGCTATTCGGACACCGTTAATATGGTCAACGCGCCGTTCCTCGCCAAGGAACGCGGCCTCGATATCCGCGAAGTCCGCCATGATCGAGAGGGGGATTATCACACGCTCGTCCGCGTCTCGGTGCAGACCGATGAAGGCGAAAAATCGGTCGCGGGCACATTGTTCGGCAATACGTCACCCCGCATCGTCGAACTGTTCGGCATCAAGATCGAAGCCGACCTTGCCGGCGACATGCTCTATATCGTCAACGACGACGCCCCCGGCTTCATCGGACGTCTCGGCTCGACGCTTGGCGAAGCTGGCGTCAACATCGGCACCTTTCACCTCGGCCGTCGCGCGGCAGGGGGCGAAGCCGTGCTCCTCCTGTCGGTCGACAGCCCCGTCCCCGAACCCGTGTCGTGGCAGCTCTGCAATCTCCCCGGCGTCCGCCGCGTGAAGACGTTGAAGTTCGCGTGACGATTGGCCTAAGGGGGCGGCAATGACCAGCCTCCCCCCCGGCCTCCTACCCGAAGGATTGCGCGATCGCTTGCCCGGTGAAGCCGCTGCCCAGGCAAGAACCGTTCGCGCGCTGCTCGATAGCATCGAGGCGCGTGGCTATGAGCGCATCGCGCCGCCGCTGGTCGAATATGAGGAAACGCTTGCCGCGCGGCTGAAATCCTCGCGTCACGATCTTGCCCGCTTCGTCGATCCGCTTTCGCAGCGCACGCTTGCCGTCCGGCCGGATATCACGCCCCAGATTGCGCGGATTGTCTCGACGCAACTCGCTGACGTCCCGCGCCCCTTGCGTCTGGCATACGCAGGACCGGTGCTCAAACTCGGCGCATCACAACTCAATCCGCAGCGCGAAACCATGCAGGTCGGCGCTGAACTGATCGGCCTTGATTCGGTTGACGCTGCTTGCGAAATCGCAGGCATTGCTGTCGATGCGCTGTCAGCCGCAGGCGTCACGGGCCTGACCGTCGATCTCACGCTGCCCGACTTGGTGCAGACGCTGGCCGGCCTTGTCCTGCCCCCTGAAAAAATCGCCGTGCTCGACCTGCTTCTCGACATGAAAGACGCAGGGGGCCTTGCCAGTGCAGGCTTCAAGGACTGGCTGCCGCTCATTGCGGCCACTGGCCCGGTTGCGCCCGCGCTCACAGCGCTGCGCAAGTTCGACCACGCCGGCCTCATGACCGCGCGCATCGACGGCATCGAAGCCATTGCCGCCACGCTCATCGGCAAAGGGGTGCGCGTCACGCTCGACCCGACCGAACGCCATGGCTTCGAATATCACAGCTGGTTCGGCTTTTCGCTTTTTGTCGCAGGCGCTTCGGGTGCCGTCGGACGCGGCGGCAGCTATGCCATCACGCATCCGCTGAGCCACACCGAACCCGCAACCGGCTTTTCGGTTTTCCCAGACAATCTGGCCGATCCGGTTGAACGGCCTAAATGATCACGGTAAACGACAGGAATTCTGACCGTATCGAGGAAATGATTGTGCCTTCGGACATATGGCCTTCTGCTGAAGACTACGCCAGCGCCGCACCATTTCCCCATGCCGTCATCGATGATGCTTTTGACATCAGCACATTGCGCGCCGTGGCACACGAAATCAGCAGGATGACGATTCCGACGGAGCGCAACTTTTACGGCACGTTTGAAAAGCGCCGTCTTTCGAAACTGGATGACATGCCAGCAAAGACGCGCGCGTTCGTCGATTATCTGCACGGGCCTGCGTTTCTGCATCAACTCGAAAGGATGACGGGGATTGAAGAACTGATCCCCGACCTGCTGCTCGAAGGCGCGGGCCTGCATCAGATCGGCCCGGGCGGTTACCTCAAAGTTCACGCAGATTTTAACTGGCACCGTCATTTAAAGCTCTATCGCCGCCTCAATGTGCTTGTTTACCTAAATGAAGACTGGAACGACGATTGGGAGGGCAAGCTCGAACTCTGGGACCGCGATATGAGCGCGTGCCATGTCCGCATTGCCCCCCGAATGAACCGGATGGTTGTGTTCTCGACGACCGATGACAGCTTCCATGGCCATCCCGAACCCGTGTGCTGTCCGCCCGAGGTGCGGCGCAATTCGATCGCGCTTTATTATTACACGAAATCAAACCCCGGCGTCCGCATTTCGACTCTGACCGACTGGCGCGAACGCCCTGGCGAACAGTTCAACAGCGCCGAATACACCCGCAACAAGGCGATGCTGCGTCATCCCATTCTCGGCATTCTGGGAAACCACAAGACGGTGAAATCACCCCGTCCGCGCGATGGATCGAAGTAGACGCCACGCATGACACGTAATACGGACCTTACGGTGTCACGCTGAGCTCACGGGAAAGAAACGACGAATTTGGCCAATGTTACCGTTATCGGCGCACAATGGGGCGATGAAGGCAAGGGCAAGATCGTCGATCTGCTCGCCGCGCGCGCCGACGTCGTCGTCCGTTTTCAGGGCGGGCACAATGCCGGGCACACACTCGTTGTCGATGGCGCTGTCTATAAGCTCAGCTTGCTGCCGAGCGGGATCGTGCGCGGCACCTTGTCGGTTATCGGCAACGGCGTCGTTCTCGATCCGTGGCATTTCCGCGATGAAGTGGCCAAACTCGCCGGACAAGGCGTGACGATCACACCCGACAATCTGCACATCGCCGAAACATGCCCGCTCATCCTCCCTTTCCACCGCGACCTCGATGGTCTGCGAGAGGACGCCAGCGCCTTCAAGATCGGCACGACGCGGCGCGGCATCGGCCCGGCTTACGAAGACAAGGTCGGCCGCCGTGCGATCCGCGTCTGTGACCTCGCGCACCTCGACGCGCTCGCGCCACAGATCGACCGTTTGTGCGCGCATCACGATGCCTTGCGCACTGGCTTTAACATTGCACCGATTGATCGCACCGCACTGATGGCGGCGCTGACCGAGATTGCGCCTGCCATCCTCCCCTATGCCAAGCCCGTCTGGCATGAACTCAATGAGGCGCGCCGCGCGGGAAAGCGCATCCTGTTCGAAGGCGCGCAGGGCATGCTGCTCGACGTCGATCACGGCACCTATCCGTTTGTCACCTCGTCGAACACCGTATCGGGCACGGCGGCCAGCGGGTCGGGCCTCGGCCCCGGCGCCGCCGGGTTCGTGCTTGGCATCGTCA
>JBGSMP010000002.1:0-2539 GCA_041740105.1 Sphingomonadaceae bacterium | reverse complement strand
TGAGGACCGACCAACCGCCGTCGACATCGCCGATGACGGCATCGGCATCGACCTCGACACCGTCGAACGTAACCTGCGACGCGAGCGACGAGTCGACCAGCCGACGCGGATCGGCGGTCTGGCCCGCATCCTTGGCCACCGCGAACAAGGTCAGCCCGTCGGTGTCGCCCGCAGTACTGGCCGTCCGCGCGACGACGATCATCATGTCGGCGACATGGCCGTTCAGGACAAACGCCTTGGTGCCCGACAGCTTGAAGCCGTTGCCTGATCGCTCGGCGCGCATTGCGGTTGCTTCGGGGCGGTGTTTGGCGCTTTCGTCAATGGCAAGCGCAACGATGGCGTCACCAGAGGCAATCTTGGGAAGCCATTCCTCCGACAACCGGCCACTGGCTTTCAGCGCTTCGACTGCCGCCACGGCAGTCGTCAGAAACGGCGACGGCGTCAGGTTGCGGCCGATTTCCTCGAGCACAATGCCCGCCTCGACATGGCCCATGCCCATCCCGCTGTGCGCTTCGGGCACCATGATCCCGGTGAAGCCCATTTCGGCAAACTGCTTCCAGAGGTCGCGGCTGAAACCGGTCGCATCCTGGCGAAGCGCACGCATGTGCTTCACGGGTGCCGCATCGGCGATGAACGGCCTGGCCGTGTCGCGTAGCATTGCTTGGTCGTCATTGAGGTAGAGGGGCATTATTTGTTTCCCAGTTGGAACTGGTCCATGAATTTCTCGGTCAGAGCGACTGCTTTGCGTCGAGCGTAATCCTCAACTTTCGGATCATTTGCTGAGACCCGTCCTTGAACCACTTCAAGTGCACTCTTCGTTAAAGAATCGAGGCAATCTTGGGGGTTAGCTGAATGGCGCAACATTTCTGCGACTAACGCCATCAGAACGCTTTCCAACATCTTTGTTTGAAGAACATCCTCGCTTTCTTCACTTAGGTACACTTCGTCCATCACGCCCCCGGCAAATCGAGGATGCGTTTCGCAACGACGCCGAGCATCACTTCACTGGTGCCGCCTTCGATGCTGTTGGCCTTGGTGCGGAGCCAGCCGCGCGCCCTGGCGCCACCGCGCGATCCTTCGCTGTCCCACTCGAGCGCTTCGGAGCCGCCCGCTGCCATGATCAGTTCGTGGCGGCGCTTGTTCAGCTCGGTGCCGACATATTTCATCATGTTGGGCTGGGCAGGGTGTGATTTGCCTGCTTTCATTTCGTCAACGAACTTTTCGCTCATGGCGCGGAAGGCCATGACCTCGACATCGAAGTCGGCCATGTCGGCCCGAAGGACGGGTTCGTCGTGCGCCACGTCTTTGAACTGCGCACCGATCGACATCATGTCAGTGCCGAGGCCGCCGCCCGAAATCATTTCGCGTTCATGGCCGAGCAGATATTTGGCCACGTCCCAGCCGCGGTTGAGCTCGCCGACGATCTGGTCCTTGGGCACGACGACATTGTCGAAGAAGGTTTCGCAGAATGGTGAGTTGCCGCTGATCAGCAGGATCGGCTTGGTGGTGACGCCCGGCGTTTTCATGTCGAACAGCAGAAAGCTGATGCCCTGATATTTGTTCGCCTTGTCGGTGCGGACGAGGCAGAAAATCCAGTCAGCCTTGTCGGCGTAGCTGGTCCAGATTTTCTGGCCGTTGACGACCCAGTGGTCTCCTTTGTCTTCGCCGAAAGTCTGCATCGAGACGAGATCGCTGCCCGAACCCGGCTCGGAATAGCCCTGACACCAGCGGATTTCGCCGCGTGCGATCTGGCCGAGATAATGGACTTTCTGTTCTTCGGTGCCGAAATGCAGCAGCGCGGGTCCGAGCATCCAGATGCCGAAGCTCGACAGCGGCGAGCGGCATTTCAGCAACTGCATTTCCTGTCGCAGAATCTTCGTTTGCTCCGGCGACAATCCTGCACCGCCATAGGCTTTGGGCCAGTCGGGCACAGTCCAGCCCTTGGCGGCCATGACGTCCATCCACTGCTTTTGAGCAGGCGATTTGAACGTGGCTTCACGCCCGCCCCAGCAGGCATCGCTTTCGTCGCGCACCGGCTCGCGCATTTCGGCCGGGCAATTTGCTTCGAGCCAAGCCCGCGTTTCGGCACGGAAGGTTTCCAAATCTGACATGCGACTCTCCTGCAAAATCGGCTGATTTAGCCGCAAAGCTATGCCTGCTTGACGTTTACGGCAAGCAGCATTTGCACCACGGCACATTCCGTAGCGGCAGTTGACCACGACGAAATCAGCCCGCATCGTGCGGGCACTTGGGAGACGCGCGTCGATGACTTCAACAGCCACCGGGCAGGCTGCCGGGCACCCCACCGGACATGTCCCGTTTGCGACCAAAATCGCCTATGGGATCGGCGCGATTGCTTACGGCATCAAGGAAAACGGCTTTTCGACGTTCCTGCTACTCTATTATAATCAGGTCGTCGGCTTGCCCGCAGGGACAGTCGGGCTTGTGATTGCCGTTGCGCTGATCTTCGATGCGATGATTGATCCCGTGATCGGCGTGCTGAGCGACCGGACGCATACGCGCTGGGGGCGGCGGCATC
>JBGSMP010000317.1:0-2796 GCA_041740105.1 Sphingomonadaceae bacterium | reverse complement strand
TCGCCGCCCACCGCGCCGACGACAGCCTTCGCAAGCGCCGACTTGCCCGATCCGCGCGCGCCCCATAGCAACGCATCATGCGCGGCATGGCCCGCGGCATGGCGACGCGTATTTTCGAGCAATAGCGATTTTTGCTGGTCGATCCCCGTCAGCAGGTCGATGGCGAGCGGCGCAAAATGCGCAGCCACCAATGTCGCACCGGTCCACAGATAGGCAGGCACATCAGCCGGCGGCGGCGCAGACAGGGGCGGGGCCATCCGCTCGAGCGCATCGGCTATGCGGCGAAGTGTTTCGTCCATGCCTCTCCCTACCGGTCTCAAGCCGAAATGTCATAAGCCTTGAACAGATCGTAAAGCGTCGGGCGGCTGATGCCGAGCAGTTTGGCGGTATTCGAAACATTGCCGTCGGCGCGGGCCAGAGCTCGGGCGATCGCGCGCCGGTCCGCCATCTCGCGCACGGCTTTCAGGTTGATGACATCGCTTTCCTCGGCCGCACTGTCGAGATCGAGGTCAGCCGCTGTCACGAGGCTGCCATCGGCCATGATGACGGCGCGCTTCATCCGGTTTTCGAGTTCGCGGACATTGCCGGGCCAGCCCCACGCATCGATCGCGGCCAGCGCATCGGGCGCGATGCCCTTCACGGCTTTGTTCATGCCGGCATAACGCCCCATGAAATGGCGGGCGAGCAGTCCCGCATCGCCCGGTCGCTGCGCCAGCGTCGGAATTTTGATCACGATTTCGGCAAGCCGGTAATAGAGATCCTCGCGGAAACTTTGCGCGGCGATCATCGCGTCGAGATCCTGATGCGTCGCACAGACGATCCGCGTATCGACCGGGATTGCCTTGCGCCCGCCGATCCGCTCGATCACGCGTTCCTGCAGAAACCGCAGCAGCTTGACCTGCAGCGGCAAGGGCACGTCGCCGATTTCATCGAGGAACAACGTCCCGCCATGCGCTTGCTCGATCTTGCCTTCGGTCGTTTTGACCGCCCCTGTGAACGCGCCCTTTTCGTGCCCGAACAATTCGCTTTCGAGCAGCGTTTCGGGGATCGCGGCGCAATTGATCGCGACGAACGCGCCGTGCCTGCGGTCGCTGGAATCGTGCAGCCCGCGCGCCAGCAATTCCTTGCCCGTCCCGCTTGCGCCGAGCAACATGACCGAGACGTCTGCATTGGCCACACGTTCGATGGTCCGCGCGACTTTCAGCATTTCGGGCGCGGCGGTGATCATCCCGCCAAGGACGGCATTGCCAGAGACAACCTTTGCCAGCCGCCGGTTTTCGGCTTCGATCCCGTGTAGGTGAAAGGCGCGTGCCACGATCAGGCCGAGTTGGTCGATATCGACGGGCTTGGCGTAGAAATCATAGGCACCGCCCGCTATCGCGCGCAGTGCGGATTCGCGGGCGCCATGCCCCGACGCCACGATCACTTTCGTATCGGGTTTAAGCGCGAGGATCGCATCGAGCGTCGCAAACCCTTCCGCTGTGCCATCGGGCTCGGGTGGCAGGCCGAGGTCGAGCGTCACGACATCGGGCTCCTCGGCACGCAACGCATCGATTGCCGTCGCGCGGTCGCCCGCCACGATCACCTCATAATCATCATAGGCCCAGCGGAGTTGCCGCTGCAGTCCTTCGTCGTCCTCGATGATGAGGAGTTTGGGTTTTGTCGTATCAGTCATGCCACCAATGCCTCGTGCCAGCGGGTCGGGGTCGGTAGCCAGATCATGAAGCGTGTTCCCCGTCCGGGTTCGCTGTCGACCGTAATCCGCCCGCCCATTCCGGTAATGATCGAGCGCGCTTCGAACGCACCGATCCCGAAGCCGCCGTCCTTGGTCGACGCGAACGGACGAAACAGCTGCCCGCGGATAAAGTCCGCTGTCATGCCGTGACCCTGATCGCTGATTTCGATGCCGGTTTCGTCGCCTTGCTTCAGAAGGGATATTGTTACCGGTTCGTTCGGCTCGCTGGCGTCGATCGCGTTTTGCAGCAAATGCGCCAGCGCGGCTTCGAGGCGCACCGGATCGGCGAGCGCACACAGTGCCATGTTGCCCCCAACGATCACGGGGTGCTGCATACGTTTGGTGCCCGCCAGTTGCGTGACAAGCGGGCCAAGGACCACGCTGCGGGGTTCTTCGGCGCGCCCTGTGTTATGTTGCGACAACCGCTCGAGCAGATCGTTCATCTTGGTGGTCGACGATTGCAGCGTCGCGACCATATCGGCGCGGAATTCGGGCTTGTCGGCATGGCGCTCGGCGTTTCTCGTTACCAAGGTCAACTGGCTCACCAGATTCTTGATATCGTGCATGATGAAGGCAAAGCGGCGGTTGAACTCATCGAACTGCTTGGCATCGGACAGCGCTTCCTGCCCCCGCGCTTCTGACAAATAGCTCGCGACCTGCCGCCCAGCGACGCGCAACATATCGAAATCTTCCCAGTCGAGTGTCCGCGCCATCGGCGGGCGCGCAATCAGAACGGCCCCCGCCAGCCGATCGAAATGAATGAGCGGCACGATCGCCCAGTTGGCGGCGTCGGCCAAAATCCATGCTGGGATCGCACGGGCTTCGTCTCCGCTGTCCTGCGCCTCTGCGCGTAGCGGGTCCAGCTCGATGATGCGGCCCAGCGCCAGCAGCGCGACCAATTCCTCGCCGGGCACAAAGGCCGGGACCAGCGACATATCCCAGTTCCAGCCCGCGCGCGCGGCCAGCCCCGAGTCTTCGGGGATCAGCAACAGGCCGGCGGGTGCCTCGGTAATGTCGGCAATCGACTTGACCACGCGCACGTCGAGCGGCGCGGCGGCATC
>JBGSMP010000313.1:0-2561 GCA_041740105.1 Sphingomonadaceae bacterium | reverse complement strand
GGGTAGCCAGCCCTCCTCGCCCTCATCGCCAGCGCCGTCGTCGGCGGTGACCGCTGGAAAGAGCAACACCTCGCCCGAACCGCCGTTGAAGCTTTTGTGCGAGCGCGCGGCCACGTCGAGCCCCAATGCGTCGGCACCGAGTTCGTCAAGCAGGCTGTCGACGACGTCGAGAACGGGCGGCGACGAACGGAACGACTGGTCGAGTGACAGATCGAGCATGCGCTTGCCGACGCTTTCGGCCTTGAGCTGAAACGAAAGGCCGGCGCGTTTGTAATGCTGAGGGTCGGTGCCCTGAAATCCATAAATGGCCTGCTTGTAATCGCCGACCGCAAAAATCGTTCGAAGCGTGTTACCGCTGGCACCGTCACCCGCCCAAAACTCCTCCGCCAACGCTTCGACGATGTCCCACTGTGCCCGGTTTGTGTCCTGCGATTCATCGACGAGGATATGGTTGGTCGACTGGTCGAGCTTGAAACGGATCCAGTCGCCCATGCTGTCTTCTTTCAGCAGCGTACGCGTCAATTGGATCTGATCATCGAAATCGACCAGCCCACGCACGCGCTTTGCATCGGCATAGGCGCGGGCATAACGTCGGGCGGCTCCGAGTGCTGCGGTAATGTCTTCGGCAAGCGCGGCGCGCGCGGCGAGACTGATCAAGTCGCTGGACCAGGCTTCGATATGTTCGACAAGCGCGGCAAAGCCAGGCTCTTTGGGACCCTGTTTGCGGAACTCGCCTGCCTGCGTCTTCCACACCAAGGCAAGTTGCGGCAGCTCGTGCGCACGGGCTTCGGGCGATCCCAGCAACCAATCTGCGATCCGGTCGGCCGCTGCCTCACCAGTCTTGGTTCCCCACGCCCCATACCTGCGCGCAAGGTCGAGCAGCGCTGCTCGGTCGAACGCGCCGTCGGTGCACGCGGCGACCGTGTGGCTTGCCTCATAGGCCAGCGGGATATCCATTGCCGTCCGGATCGTCGCGCCAAGCCCCGGCCCAAGCATCTCGAGCGCTTCGACAGCCGAGGCCGCTCGCTTCAGAAATGCAACAGCCTCTGCTTCGCCCATGCGCAGACTCAACGCGCGCAAGTCACCCAAAAGCCGCGTGTCTCCCTCGCGCTCCGCCTGAATGACCAATTCGGCGAGAACCGTCTGTACGAGCGCTGCTTCCTCGCGCCCCTCGAGCGGGCGAAAGCCGGGCGCGATGCCGGCTTCCAGCGGAAAACCGGCCAGCAGCGTCTGGCAAAAAGCATGGATCGTCATGATCCGAAGCCCACCTCCGCGCGATTCGAGCACGCTGGCAAAAATCGTTCGTGCGTGTTTACGCTCCTCCGGGCCCGACGGCTCACCCAGCGCTTCCAGTTCCTGGAACAGATCGGTGTCGTCAGCCTGCACCCAACCCGCCAACCTTCTGTGAACGCGTTCGGCCATTTCGGCAGCTCCCGCCTTGGTAAAGGTCAGGCACAGTATCGTGTCGGGTTTGACATTGCGTGTCAGCAGCCGGAGCACGCGCGATGCGAGCACAGATGTTTTGCCGGTGCCCGCTGACGCGGATAGCCACACATGTTCAGCGGGATCGGAAGCGTGAAGCTGGTCCGCCGACAGCCGCGTGCGTCTAGCTTTCACGGCCATACCATTCCTGCAGCCGCATCAAGTGATCGAAGTCCCCGTACGGCGCGTATTCGGGATGAAGTTTTGCCTTGAAGGGTTCGTTGCCGGTCAACCACAGCCCGGCAGCCTCGGTAAACTTGTGCGCAGCGGTTTCGATAAAATTCTCCGCGGTTAAAGTGGCGCTGCTGGCCTTGATCGGCGATATCCGCATGCCGAACCCATCCGTCTTGTTCTTCCGGAGCGACCAATATTCGAACGCCGTCGGCGTGCCCGAAACACCTGCGAAACCACCGCGCTCGGCAATCAGGCCAAGCAACCCGAGCTGCATCGAAAATCCCAGTTCAACCGCCTTGCTGCTGGGCGGTGCGCCGGTCTTGTAATCGACGATGGCAAGACCGTCTTCGCGCCGGTCGATACGGTCGGCAATGCCCTTCAACGTCACCCCGGCGATCTCGATTGACCCCTTTACCTCACTCTTGAGAACGTCGCGACCGGCAAACCTGTCTGCTTCAACTTCACGGGCAATCCACTCGATGGCTTCGAGCAAGCGTGGTTGCCACATCGCACGCGTTACCGGATGTAGGCCGGGATCGGCAAACAAGGCCGCAACGCGCGCGTTCAATTGATCCGGGTCCAGGTCGTCTTCACGAAACCACTTGTCGAAAATGTCGTGAACGATGCTGCCGCGCCACGCCGCGGTCGGCTCGGCATCGACGGGGTCGAGCGACGACAGCCGCAACATGGCCTTTGCGTAGAATGCAAACGGATCGGCTTTCAGCCGGTCGACGTCGGTCACCGAGATGATCCGGGGTCTGATCGTTGCATCGGGGGACGGCGCCGGGCGCTTGGCAAGGCGCGCCGGACCGTCGGGTGAATCGATGGCCTGCACCAGCGCCGGAATGCGCGCATCGGGTTCGATGCCGCCCAGCATGGCCGCAAGGCGCAGCACGAAACGCGAC
>JBGSMP010000312.1:0-1827 GCA_041740105.1 Sphingomonadaceae bacterium | reverse complement strand
ATCGGAAAACGTGCCTGCGCCCGCCATCGCAATCCATTACTGGAAGATGGCGCCCGACGCGACGTTGCGCGATGTCATCCTGATCGTGCGCGCCGACGAGGCACATCACCGCGATATCAACCACGGCTATTCGTCGAAGCTCGGCGGCCAGATCGTCGATCGATCGCTTGCGGCGCCCTATCCCGAGCACGCGACCCAAGTTCGGCTCAATGCCTGATCACACCCCACCTTTGCCTGCACCGATGGCGCTGGCACGTTGGGACAACGAAGGCGGCGCGTCCGAATCCATCGATGTCGCGATGCCGGGACTGGTGCTCGATTTGGCGAAAGGGCTAGGCGTCGAGACGGCGACGAGCGCCCGCCGGGTGACACTGGCTCAGGCGGGCGACATGCGTCTGGGCAAAGGAACGCGCCGGTCGCGTTTCCATGCGCAACAAACGATCGAGGTCGGCGACACGGGCTTCGCATGGCGGGCGGCCTTCGGGCCGTTCGGTGCGATTTCGGTCACCGACGCCTATTGCGAAGGTGAAGGCTCACTCGACGTTCGGTTGTTTGGTTGGATCAGCCTTGCACACATGAGCGGGCCTGCGTTCGCGAAGGGCGAGATCATGCGCTACCTTGCGGAGATTGCATGGGCTCCCGACGCAATTTTGCGCAACCGCTCGCTTGTCTGGTCGGTCATCGACGACTGCACCCTAAACGTCGCGGCCGGTTCGGGTGCAGGTTATGGAAGCGTTCGGATCGACCTCGACGACGAAGGGCGGATTGGGGGCATCTTGGCTGCCAACCGGCCTTTCGCAGACGGTAACATTGTCGAGGAGCGGCCGTGGTCGGGACGCTTTTTTGATTATCGCCGCCATGCGGGGCGATGGTTACCCTTCAGCGCAGAAGTTGGTTGGTGTGTGGGTGGTCGCCTTGCAAACTACTGGCGTGGAACGATAACTAGCTGGGCTGTGTCGTGACCCGGGTCTTGAGTGCCGATGACACCGCGCACCTGCTCGAATTACGGGCGCGCCGGGCGGCTGATCGTAAGACCCCGCCGAATGCCAGACCGCAACAGCTCACCGCCGGTCAGCGGTTTGCCGACCGGGTCGCCGTCACGATGGGATCATGGGCATTCATTATCATACAGTCGGCCGTATTGATGGTCTGGATCGCGCTGAACGTCACTGCCTATATCGAGCGCTGGGACCCCTATCCCTTCATTCTGCTCAATCTCGTCTTGTCGTTTCAGGCCGCCTACGCCGCCCCGGTCATCATGATGAGCCAGAACCGGCAACAGGATATCGACCGCCGCGAAGCTGCGAGTGATTACCGCATCAACGTAAAGGCCGAACTCGAAATCGAGCTGCTTCACGACAAGATCGACGCGCTTCGCGAACAGGAAGTGCTGGCGCTGACGCAAGCCGTTCATGAGCTGACTTTGCTGTTGAAAGCGCGGGATGCAGGCCCCGAACCGTTGGCGGTCTGATTGGCGATGGCCGCTCTCGACATCATGGATCATGCCCCGACTATTCTGCCACCCGGCCCGGCGCACGTGTCCACGTGGCCGTTCCCCCCAACCGGCAATCTGGCACCGCGCGCGCCGAGAGGACATTGATGGTTTCGTTTGAACACTTTTGGGCTTCGCGATCGGCAAAGTCCGCGTTGTGGTGTGACGTAACGCCGATCCGCGACGAGATCTTCGGGCTGGAGCGTCTCGAACAGCACGCTGTTACCCTCGCACAAGCGCAGACGGTAACAGACCGACCTCCGGCCGTATCGGGGCTGCGCGCTCGCCTCGATGATAATGCCGTCGTTCTGCTGGCCGCTTACCGCACAAGCGCC
>JBGSMP010000269.1:0-4603 GCA_041740105.1 Sphingomonadaceae bacterium | reverse complement strand
AACGCGGCGCATGGTGCGGGCCGCTGCGATCCGTGATGGTATAGGCAGGCGGGCGGCGGTTATTTGCGGCAGCCCATTCCTGAAGTGCCGATTTGGGGTGGCGCGGGGCATCGACATGCCCTTCGACAAGCGCGGACCAGTGCGCGCGGATGAATGCTTCGGCCGCATCGAACCCGTGATCGAGATAGAGCGCGCCGATCAGCGCCTCGGTGACATCGCCAAGGATATTGTCGCTGTCGAAAGCGCCATCGTCGCGCGCCTGTTTGCCGAGCTTCAGATGCGCCGTCACGCCAATGTCGCGCGCCACTTGAGCGCAGACCATCCCGGTCACAAGGCTGTTTAGCCGCCGCGACAGCTCGCCTTCGGGCTCGTGCGGGTAGGACGCATAAAGCCAGCGCGCCACGGTGAGGCCAAGGACGCGGTCCCCCAGAAATTCGAGCCGCTGGTAACTTTCGCCATTGGCGGCGCTGCCGTGCGTCAGTGCGCGTTGATAGAGCGACAGGTCCCGCGGCAGCGCACCGAGCGCCTGCGCCAGCCAGTCGGACAGCGCGGTCAGAAACCTTCCCCGATGCGCTCCCAGCGCGCGGCGGTGAACCAGGTCCATGGCAGGAACCAGTTGGCCGAACCGTCAGTCGAGAAGACCGAGAATTGCGCTTTGCCGACGAGGTTTTCGACGGGGACGAAGCCGAAGCCACCGGCTTCGAACCGACTGTCGGCCGAATTGTCGCGATTGTCGCCCATCGCCAGAAACTGGCCCTGTGGGACGGTATAAACCTGTGTTTCATCGGCCGAAGTCGGCGCGAGATCGAGGACGTTATAGCTTTTGCCGCCCGGAAGCGTTTCGCGATACTGCGGGTAACGGCAGCGGCGTTTGCCGTCGTCCGCGGTTTCGGCAAATTGCGGCCCGTAGCATTGCGTGTTCGGCGTTTCGTCGACAATGAAGTCTGCGATCCGCTTCTTTTCGATGGCCTCGCCATTGATAAATAGCTGCCCATTCTTCAACTGAACCAAATCGCCGGGCAGACCGACAACGCGCTTGATATAGTCGATCCCGTTTTCCGGTGGTTTCTTGAAAACGACCACGTCGCCGCGTGCGGGCATCGCGCCGAACAGGCGATCGGGCCCGGCGATCAGGGGTAACGACCAAGGGAAACTATGCTTGGAATAGCCATAGTCCCATTTCGTCACGACGAGATAGTCGCCGGTGAGCAAACGCGGGACCATCGATTCGCTCGGGATGCTGAACGGCGCGAAGATGAAACTGCGCAGGACGAATACGAAAATCCCGAGCTTCAGCAAGAACTGAAGGAAATCGCGCGTTTCGGATTTTGCCTTGGGCGGCGTTTCGGTAATGGTGTCGGACATTGCAGCGCGCATTGCGGCGCGCGGCGGAACGCGTCAAGCGTGTGCGCCTGATTCGAAGGGACCGACATGCGCGACTGGACAGCGATCGAAGCACTGCCAAAGCAACCGCTCGCCGATTTATTCGCAGGCGATGCTGACCGCGTGGCACGCTTATCGGTGACGCAATCGGGCATATTGTTCGATTTTTCGAAGACGCATTTGTCGACCGATGCGCTCGCGGCGTTCGAATCACTGGCAGGGCAGGCTGATCTGGCGGGCAAGCGCGATGACTTGTTTCATGGGCGCGTTGTTAACCCCAGCGAGGGTCGGGCCGCAGAACACAGCGCCGAACGGGGCGAAGGTTCGGCCGACAGCGTTGCTGCAGCCCGTGCCTTGCACAGCCGGATGCGGGCATTAATCGACGCAATCGAGGCGGATGCACTGGGCCCTGTGCGTCATATCCTGCATGTCGGGATCGGCGGATCGGCGCTGGGGCCGGACCTGATCGTCGATGCGCTCGGACGTGATGCCGGGCGTTACGATGTCGCGATTGTCTCCAATGTCGATGGGTGCGCGCTTGAGGAAGCATTCGCTCGGTTCGACCCGTCGGCAACGCTGCTCGTCATTGCGTCGAAAACATTCACGACGACCGAAACGATGCTGAATGCGGGTTCTGTCCTGGAATGGATGGAGCAGCATGGTGTAGCCGACCCGATGGGCCGCGTGATTGCGCTGACGGCTTATCCCGATGCAGCGGTGGCGTGGGGCGTCGATGAAACGCGCGTGCTGCCGTTCAACGAAGCGGTCGGCGGGCGATATTCGCTGTGGTCGTCGATCGGATTTCCGGCAGCGCTGGCGCTCGGTTGGGGCGGGTTCGAGGAATTCCTCGAAGGGGCCGCCGAAATGGACCGCCACTTTCGCTTGGCGCCGTTGGCCGAGAATGCGCCGGCGCTCGCCGCCTTCGTCGATCAGCTTTATGTCCAGAGCCACGATTGCGAAACGCGCGCGGTCTTTGCCTATGACGAGCGGCTGCGGCTGCTGCCGAGCTATCTGCAGCAGCTCGAAATGGAATCGAACGGGAAATCGGTCACGGCAGACGGCGCGCCATTGGGGCGGCAGAGTGCAGCGATCACCTGGGGCGGAGTCGGCACCGATGCCCAGCATGCCGTCTTCCAGTTGCTGCATCAGGGCACGCGGATCGTGCCGGTCGAATTCGTCGCCAGTATCGAAGCCGGCGATACACTCGACCCGGAGCATCACCGCATTCTTCTTGCAAACTGCTTTGCGCAAGGCGCAGCGCTCATGGCCGGGCGGTCGGCCGACGATGGCAACCGCCATTATCCGGGCGATCGGCCCTCGACGACGATTTTGCTCGACGATCTCGATCCACGGACCATGGGCGCGCTGGTCGCATTTTATGAACAGCGCACCTTCGTCAACGCCGTGCTGCTGGGGCTGAACCCGTTTGATCAGTTCGGCGTGGAGCTCGGCAAGGACATGGCCAAAAAGATTGACGATCCTGGGGCACGTGCCGGGTTCGATGCGTCGACGCAGGCGTTGATGACGAGAGCGGGTATCTAGCCTTATTTTCCAGGCTCGACGCACCCACATATTGCTCAGAACATTTACCCGGTCGGGACACCCAATGAACACTTATGATTACGACCTTTTCGTCATCGGCGCAGGTTCGGGCGGCGTCCGGGCGGCGCGTGTGTCCGCCGCACATGGCGCCCGCGTCGCGATCGCCGAGGAGCACCGCGTTGGCGGCACGTGCGTCATCCGCGGCTGCGTCCCCAAAAAGCTACTCGTTTATGGTGCCCATTTTGCCGAAGATCTGGCCGATGCGCGCCGCTTCGGCTGGACCGTAGAAGCCCCGACATTCGACTGGGCCACGCTGCGTGACAATGTGCTCGAAGAAGTTACCCGGATCGAGGCCGTCTACGGGCAAACGCTGGCCAGCCACAACGTCGAGATTTTCAAGGAACGCGCGGTCGTCAGCGGCGCGAACAGCGTCATTCTGGCCAGCGGGCGCGAAATCACGGCGGGTAAGATCCTGATCGCGACCGGGGGCTGGCCCGTCCGCCCCGAATTTCCCGGCAGCGAGCATGGGATCACGTCGAACGAAGTTTTTCACCTCGACACGCTGCCCAAACGCGTCGTGATTGCGGGCGGCGGCTATATTGCCAACGAATTTGCGGGCATTTTTCACGGCTTCGGTTCGCACGTCACCATCGTCAATCGCGGCGATCAGATACTGCGCGGCTATGACGAGCAGATCCGCGACCGCCTCCTCCAGATTTCGATGACCAAGGGGATCGAGTTCCGTTTCAACGCGCCGTTCGAGAGCATTACGACACAGGTTGACGGCAGAATGACCGTGAAGATGAAGGGCTGCGACGATATTGTGGCCGACATCGTGCTGTTTGCGACGGGCCGCGCGCCGAACGTGACGGGACTCGGGCTGGACACGGCGGGTGTCGCGCTGAACGAAAACGGTGCCGTGAAGGTCGATGCCGACAATAAATCGAATATCGACAGTATTTACGCCGTCGGCGATGTGACCGACCGTATCCAGCTGACACCGATTGCGATCCGCGAGGGGCAGGCCTTTGCCGATACGGTTTTCGGCAACAAGCCGACGCGCGTCGATTATGACATGGTGCCCAGCGCGGTGTTCAGCCACCCGCCGATGGCTGGCGTCGGCTTGACTGAATCGCAGGCGAAAAATAAACTCGGCACGGTAAAGACATACACATCGGATTTCAGACCGATGAAGAATGTCCTGGCGGGTCGCAACGAGCGTGCCTTGTATAAAATGGTGGTCGATGCCTCGACCGATGTCGTTGTCGGTCTTCACATGATCGGGCCGGATTCAGCCGAAATCCTTCAGGCGGCGGCGGTCGCGGTAAAAGCCGGTCTGACCAAGGCGCAATTCGACGAAACCGTCGCGCTGCATCCGTCGATGGCCGAGGAGTTGGTACTGTTAAAGTGACATGCCGCGCAGTTTGCGGACGAATGAACGAGGTGTAGTTTTACGTTAACGAAACAACATCGGTGCGGCGCTCGTTTATCGTCATGTAGACTCTAGGAAACATGACAATGAAGAACATCATATTGAGCGCAGCAATGGCCGCCGTGGCGTTGACAGCAATGCCGTCGGCTGCGAGCGCGCAGCGGCCGGGCAGCGCCGAACGCGAGTATCGCGAAGACGTCCGTGAAGCGCGCCGTGATTATCGCGAGGACCGGCGCGAGGACCGGA
>JBGSMP010000222.1:0-5317 GCA_041740105.1 Sphingomonadaceae bacterium | reverse complement strand
CGGCGCGCGAGCGGCTGGCGCGATCCGTGATCCGTGCGCCCGCTTCGGGTCGCGTGGTTGGCCTCGCCGTGTTTACGGTCGGCGGTGTTGTGACGCCGGGACAGACTATCATGGAAGTCGTGCCGCAGGATCGCGCGCTCGTCATCAAGGCCCGTATTGCGCCCGACGATGCCGACGACGTTCGAACAGGCATGGCGACGCAAGTGCGATTTCCCTCGATCCGCGACCCGAACAGTGCGCCGGTTACCGGCCGCCTTGTCGCGCTTTCGGCCGATATTCTGACCGACCAACGCACCGGTGCCAGCTATTTCGAGGGCGAAGTGCGTGTTCCCGAAGCCGAGCTGCGTCGCATCGCGAGCGACCGCGCCGGAGGATCGCCGATTCGTCCGGGCCTGCCCGCTGAGATCCTTATCCCGCTGGCAAAGCGAACCGTCCTGCAATACCTTTTCGAACCGCTTACGCAAAGCTTCTGGCGCTCGGGCCGAGAGCATTAGCATCGGCTGTTGACGCGCGGGGCAAACCGTCCCCGCAGTGTAACATCGCCCCGCTAGCCGACGTGGACTTCAGACTGGACCATCTAATGTTCTTCGTTGCCTGCGCTGCGCTTTGCCGATGATCATTTCCGATCGCCATCAATTCGCCTTTATCCACATTCCCAAATGTGCGGGAACGTCGGTGCGCAAGGCCTTGCGATCAATCGACGCAACGGACGGCATGTTCGACGGCATGGCGAGGCACCCCGAAATGGGAATGGTCCATTACGCACACTTCACACTTGTCGATCTCGCGCGTTATTTCCCTGAAGAGTATCGCAAGGTCGCTGCGTACCGATCGGTCGCGATCGTGCGCGATCCCGTGGACCGCTTTTATTCGGCACTTTTCCAGCGATTGCGCGAATTCAGGGGCTATCAGCAATCGCAGATAACGGCCAGCGTGATTGAAATCGAAGCTGAGGCCGTCATCGAAACGCTCGGCGCGTCGGCGCAGCGGCTTGATCTCGAATATGTCCATTTCAATCGCCAGTCGGACTATGTTTTCAATGGCGATGAACGCCTTGTCACCGAGGTTTTCGCACTTGATCGCCTTGCCGACGCGTCGACATATATAGAGAGTTGCACCGGAGTCCGTCTCGACGAGACAGCACCGGAAAACCGGACGGTCGCGTTGAAGGCCGGGGTGTTTGCACCCGTTATAAGGGCACTGCGCAAGCCTTATGCCGCCGTCGTCCCCCTCGACACACGCGACAGACTTCGCACCCGTTTTACCAAACTCGGCCTCTACGGCAGCGTTGAAAAGCGCAAGTTTCTTGAACCCGGCAGTCTTACCGAACGATTCCTCGGCGCGCATTACGCCAAGGACTTTGAACTTTACGCATCCGCAATCGGGCGATGATGGCATGACCGGTCCGGGGGGATTGCCAAGCGTCGCGGTCATCGTCGCGAGTCTGGGCCGGTCGCAAATCCTCGGCGAGCTGCTCGTCGAACTCGCACGCCAGAGCGTCGTTCCAAAGCGCATCGTGCTGTCCGTGACCGACGTCGCCGATTTGCCGACCAATCTCGACGATCATACGAATGTCGACGTCATCATCGCACCGAAAGGCTCATGCGTGCAGCGAAACCGTGCGCTCGACAGCGTGCTGGATCGCTACGATATCGTCTTTTTCTGCGACGATGATTATGTGCCATCGCGCTTTGCCATCGAGCGGATTGCACGCTTGTTTGCCGGTGACGACGCGATCGCGGGCGCGACCGGGCATCTGCTTGCCGACGGCGTCAACAGCGCGGGGATACATCCCAGCGATGCGCGTGCTATGCTGGCGAGCTATGACCAGCGTATTGCGCCACCGCTTGTCCCGTTCCGCGATCTCGACGGCCTGTATGGCTGCAATATGGCGTTTCGCGCGGATCGGCTCGGCGATGTTCGTTTTGACGAACGCTTGCGACTTTATGGCTGGCAGGAAGACGTCGATTTTTCGGTGCGCGTCCGACCGCGCGGACGGATCGTCAAGACCTTTGCGTTTGCCGGTGTTCATTGCGGGGTGAAGGCGGGTCGATCATCGGGTGTGCGGATCGGCTACTCACAGGTCGTCAATCCGATGTATCTGGCGCGCAAGGGCACCATGCGCCTGCGCTTTGCGTTGAACATCATCGCGCGCAACATGTGGGCAAACCATCGGCGGGCCGCCAACGCCGAACCCTGGATCGATCGCGTCGGTCGCGTGCGCGGCAACTGGCTCGGGATTGCCGATGTGCTGCGTATCCGACTCACGCCCGAACGCGTTGAAAAGTTGTAGTTTGACGTTGCTCACGCGCCCATCCGGCAGTCGGTTATGACGTCATCACGCGTGGCGCGCGCGTCGCTCTGGGCATTCGCCGGCGGAACAAGCCAATATCTCATCACCTTCGGGTTGCTGCTTTACCTTGCCCGCGTTCTCGATCCCCGCGATTTCGGATTGATGGCGACAGTGAGCATCGGCCTTGAACTCGGCATGCAGATTGTCCGTTGGGGGCAGGTCGAACTGCTGCAGCAAGATCGCTATCAGAACGACGCCATGCGCAACCAGGCGTTCCGCGTTTCAATGATCCTTGCGATCGTTTTTGCGGCACTTTTCCTCGTCGTCGCCCGCCCCATTTCGCAAGCGTATAACGCGACCGAACTGGCGACGATGTTCTATCTGTGTGCGCCCGTTTTTCTGTTCACGGCAATTCACGCGACCGCCGACGGCATTTTGCGAAGCGAGTTTCGTTTCCGCAAGCTCGCTTATCGCGGCAGCATTGCAGCAGTTATCGGGGGAATTGTAGCGGTCGGGGTCGTCGCGCTCGGCTTCGGGGCACTTGCCCTTGCGGCACAGCGGCTGGTGCAGTCGGGCGTGTCGGCAATCTGGGTTTGGTCGGCGGTCACTTGGCGTCCGGCGTTTACGCGCAATATTCCCGTCTCGGTCCCGTTTCTGCGTGCCGGCGGGCATACGATGGTCGGCGCGCTCTTGCCAGCGCTGGTACCTCGATCGATCGATCTGTGTATCGCGGTCCTGCTCGGCCCCACGCAACTCGGGCTGTACAAGATCGCATACCGTATCTTTGAATTTACGGCGCAACTCGCGATCATGCCGCTGGTGAGTGTGGCCGGGGCGCAGCTGGCACGATCTGCACACAACCTCGCTAGCTTGCGTCAGTCATATATGCGCTTTACGCAAGTCGGCGCATCAGTGTTGTGCCCAGCGATGATCGGTTTTGCGATCGTGGCGCCCGAGGCCATTCATTTTCTGTTCGGTCCCAAATGGGAGGCTGCGGTACCCCTTGCACAAATGATCAGTGTCCTCGCCATCACCTCGCCACCCAATTATTTTTTTCCGGCGGCCATGATTGCGATTGGTCAAAGTCGTCTGTTGATCCGCCAAGGGATACTTCAGATCATCGTCGGGTTGGGTCTCGCGATCGTCGCGGCGCAATATTCGCTCGCTGCCGTCCTTTTGACCCAGATCGTCCGCGGCGTGCTCCTGACGGCCTATAATTTTTGGGACATGCGCCGATTTGCGGGCCTGCGCTTCCGCCAGGTGGTGATCGGACTTGCGCCGCCCTATGTGGCGACCGCCGTGATGGCTGTGGTGCTGATCGCGCTGCGGCTGCTGCTTGCCGCGAGCATTTCGCCGCTCGCCTTGCTCGTTGTGCTGGTCATGACCGGTGGCGTCACCTACGTCGCGACGATCCTGATCGGCGTCCGTTTGCGTTACTGGCCCGACTTTCTCGCCGTCATCGAGCAATGGATTCCTGCCCGTCTGCTCAGGCTTGTGAAACCGCTGGTGTAGCGGGGCCGTCAAAATCATAGTCGAGCACTTTGATGTCTTCGCGGTAAAACAGCTCGACCGCCGTGCGCATCGCGTCGGTGTAGTCGCGGCGATAATCTGCCTTGCCGCCCGCCGTCCGGTTTTCGTGCGAAAGCGCGGCCCCCGCCTTTCCCATCGCGTCGCACACAATCTTGAAGTCCTCCTGAATTCGCTCGAACCTTCCGATAAAATCGATCGCGTCATAGCCATAGACCGGCGAATGCAAAAACCGCGTCTGCGGGACGACGTGGATAGAGTCGGCAATGGTGGGCACCTGCAACCCGTCGGTCACGAAGCCTTCGAAACTTTGCAGATACGGCGCGTTGGCCGCCGCCCATTGCGCATCGGCGCGGTTCATGCCGCCCTTTGCCAGAAACCGGTATGCCGAATGGAGCCGGTCCCACGGATTGCGCACGAACGTGAAAACAAAGGCTTCGCGCAGGAACCGCGGCCCGAACGCAAGCTCATACTCGCGCATGGCCATGTGGCCGCCCGCCATATTGCCATATAATGACTTCGCCACCGAAACGCCGCTTGCCTTGGGGATATGGATGAAGATCGATTGGCTCGCCTCGAATTGTTGCAACGAATAGCCGGTCGCGCTTTCCGACCGCCGCATCTGGTGAAGCCGCGCCATGTGCCTTGGATGGCGGAGCAGCTGCCCAAACCTGCGCAGCCGGTGCGCGTGTGCCGGTCGGTCGGTCATCATTGCATTTCCAGAATATCGTCGAATATCGAGCGCCATGCGGCCGCGATCGCATCGGGCGAAAAGCGTAAAATCGACTGTTGCCCCATAACGAGCCGAACATTGCGTTCCTCGTCACCCATGGTGGCAAGCGCGATCATACCCGCCGCAATCGACGCTTCATCGCACGGATCGGCGACAAGCGCGCTTTCACCTGCCACTTCCGACAGCACGCTGTCAGCGCTTACCAGCGGTACCAGCCCCTTTGAAATGGACTCGGCGACGGGCATGCCGAATCCTTCGAGCAGGCTTGCGAGCACGAAGCCATCTGCATTGGCATAGAGCCAGCCGAGCGCGGCATCGCTGACATACGGAAGCAGGACCACAGCGGGCGTCGCGCGTGCCGCCTGTTCGACAAATTCGAAACCCGGTTCTTTGCCACCGCAGATCACGTAGGAAAAGCCGCGCTCGGCGAGACCACTGCGCGCAAAAGCAGCGATACACCGCTGCTGGTTCTTCCGGTCGCCGATGCTCCCGACGGTCAGCAGGAAACGACCCTCGATTTGCGGCACCGCGACCGGCTCGACTGTCATTATACTCAGCCGTATCGCTGGGTAGACAACACGTGTGCGCGACGGATCGGTCGCCGGATAGGCGGACAAATAAGCCGTCCGCGTCGCTTCACTTACAAATATCATGTGCGGACCGATCGCTTCGCACAGCGCATAGATCTTGCCATAGATGCGTCCGACATCGGCATCGAACAGCGCCGGGTGCGACACTGGCCCGATGTCGTGGCACAGCACGGC
>JBGSMP010000214.1:0-3586 GCA_041740105.1 Sphingomonadaceae bacterium | reverse complement strand
TGCTCAGGGCGCGGGCAGAGATCGCGGAAGACGCAACCAACGCCCAGCGGCTTCGCCATGCACGGGCATTGGTGATGCTGAACGAAGAAATGGACAAGCGGGTCAAAGCCCACGAGAAAAGCATGGAGCGCGATGCACCGGAGCGGAGCCGATGAGCCTCGTGCGCAAACAGCGAGGATGGACAAAAGCCATCCTCGCTGCCACATGCCAAGGCATGTTCAAACTACGAAAATCTGCACGGAACCCTAATTTATTCTACACAGTTCCTGCACAGGCATATCATGTCGATATTATATAAGCAATATCAACATATTACAGAACTACCGTCCTTCCCTCAGGGTTAAAGCCGGACCAGCATCTTGCCGGTATTTGCACCCGTGAACAGCCCCATGAAAGCATCGGGCGTCTTCTCCAGTCCGTCAAAGACCGTCTCGCGCCCCTTCAATTGACCCGCCGCAATCATCGTGCCTGCGTCTGCTAAGAATGTGCCCATTTGCGGCAGGAAATCGTTGAACAACAGTCCTTGAATCCGCAATCGCATCCCGATCACACGCGCGAAATATTTGAGCGGCATCGGCGCGCCGCTGTTGTAGACATCGATGACGCCGCAGATCGCAAAGCGCGCGTTGAGCCGTGCGGTGGCAAGTGCCGCATCAAGATGTTCGCCACCGACATTGTCGAAATACACATCGATGCCCTTGGGCGCAGCCTCGAGCAGCTGCGGCAGAACGGGTCCGGCCTTGTAATCGATGCAGGCATCGGCCCCCAGTTCCTTGACCCATGCGCATTTGTCCGCGCCGCCTGCAGAGCCGATGACCGTCATGCCTTTTGCCTTGGCAATCTGCACAACGGCCATTCCGACTGCACCCGCCGCTGCGGACACGAACACGATGTCCCCGGCCTTGGCAGCCGCCGTATGCAGCAGGCCGAAATAGCCGGTCGCGCCGGTCAGTCCCATATTGTGCAGGAACGTCTGGATCGGCAAACCGGTGTCGGGCAGCTTGTTGACGCCGCCCAGCGTGCCATCACCCAGATCGATCACGGCTTCGTCGCGCCAGCCCATCATATGCATGACCCGGTCGCCGACTGCATAGCCATCGGCCTTGCTTTCGACCACGGTGCCGATCGCGCCGCCGGTCATCGGCTCGCCTAGCGCAAACGGCGGGACATAGCTTTTCACGTCGTTCATCCGCCCGCGCATATACGGATCGACCGACAGCCAGCTGTTCGCCACGCGGATCTGCCCGTCAGCAAGCGGCGCGCTTGCGAAATCCTTCAGCTCGAAATCGCTTGCGACCGGCATGCCCTTGGGGCGTGATGTCAAAGTCCATGCGCGGGCCATATGCTCTCTCCTGAAATTATTTCCGCCAGTCCTAAACCGAAACCAACCGCGCACAAGACATTGCATCGCCGAAATCGGCTCGCTAAGCCCGCCGCCACTGCGCAAGGCGCGGGGCTGTAGCTCAGTTGGTAGAGCGCGTCGTTCGCAATGACGAGGTCAGCGGTTCGATTCCGCTCAGCTCCACCATTCCAGTTCTCTAACTTCTTGTTCTGAATTGTTTCTTTGTAAGCCGGTCTAATTGGTTCACTCATTCGTTCCCACACTTGAGTCTTTGCTGAATGGTAGACTCTGACATCGCATATATTTGCCACGGCCGCGTTCAAATGGTTGTCCCGTCCAACGCGATAGGAGCGGGCGTTACACATTTAACCGGTGAGGACGACACCTTTGCGCCGCAATTGTCGCCATTCAAGGCGCCGATCAGCGTACCTAAAACCTGCCATTCGTTCAGGCTTGGTACCACGCCCCCACGAAGGTACGAAGCTGGGACAGACGCCGACAGTCCGGAAACAGACGAGCGATGGCGGCAAGCTGCCGGTCGCGGCGCTCCACGCGCCCCCGTCGTACTTTTTCCCCCACGATCAACCTCGCCACATCCGTGTATGCGGATCCGCTGCGTCGTCTGGACTGTTGGCGACGGCAGACCACTGTCGGTAACGAAAGTAGACGGCCGTACGCTCAGTCGCGACTACTGACCACGCTTGGCAAGCCAAGCGTCGATCTGAGCGATTTCCTTCTTCTGCGCGCCGATGATTTCCTGCGACAGCGCGCGCGACTCGGGATCCTTGCCGTGCTTCAACTGCACTTCGGCCATTTCGATCGCGGCGACATGATGGCCGCGCATCTGCTTGTTGAAATCCACATCGGCGTCACCGGTGTAGGGCGGCATGCCGCTCATCATCTTCATCATCGCCGCCTTCGAACCACGCGTGGCTTCGGAGTCACCCGCTGCCGGACCCATCATGGCCATATCCATCGGCTTGTCGTGCGCGGTCTCATCGGTGTGCTCGTGCGGCTTCGACTCGTCAATCACCGAGCCATCGGCTCGCGTGTTGGCTGCGATCGCAGAGGCGTTCGAAGTTTCAGCTTGCGCCGCGTTGTCGGTGTTTGCGGTCGGTTGCGAGCAGGCAGCCGCGAACAGCAGCGGTGCGGTCAGGAGGAGGGCATTTTTCATTGAGACGTCCTTTCGTGGTGAAATTGTAAGCTCAGAAATGGGTGCCGCCGGAGCCGTCACTCTTGGCATCAGCGATCAGGCGTTCCAGCGACCGGCGGCCAAAGCGGCGAAACAGGAGCGGCGTGACGAGCGCGTCGAGCAGTGTCGCCGATAGCAGCCCGCCGAAGATCGTGACAGCAACCGGGTGCAGAATCTCCTTACCAGGTGCCTCCGCAGCGATGAGCAATGGCGTCAACGCGAGCCCTGCGGCGAGCGCGGTCATCAGCACCGGCGTCAGGCGTTCGAGCGTCCCGCGCACGATCATCGCGTCGCCCCATTGCTCACCCTCGTGGAGGACAAGGTTGATGTAATGGCTGATCTTGAGGATGCCGTTGCGCGCGGCGATGCCGGTCAGCGTCACGAACCCGATCATGCTGGCGACCGACAAAGGCAGCCCCGCGATCCAGAGCGCGATCACCGATCCGACGAGCGCCATCGGCACGCCCGCCATCACGATGAGCGCGAGCGTTGCCGAGCGGTAGCGCGAGAATAGCAGCGCGAAGATGAGGCCGAACGAGATGAGCGACAGTCCGGCGATCGAGAGCGTCGCCTCGCGCTGCGCTTCATATTGCCCTTCGACGCGGACAAACGCGCCTGGCGGCAGCTTCAGCCGGGCGACCGCCGATTCGATCGTCGCGACGACGTTGCCGAGGTTCGCACCGTCTTCGGTGTTCGCTGAAACCACGATCCGTCGCTTGCCATTCTCGCGCAGTATCTGGTTCGGCCCCTCGGTCTCACGAACGTCTGCAAGGTTGGCGAGCGGAACCGGCCCCTGCGGCGTCTCGATCAGGAGCGCGCTGATTTCGGCGGTGGTCCGCTTGTTCTCGGGCAGCCGGAGCACGACGTCGTAGCGCTTCAGCCCGTCGACGATCTGGCTGACAACCTCTCCGTTCGAAAGCGTCTCAAGCGCGTCGGCGACGTTCGCGGGCGTTACCCCGTACGATGCGGCACGCTGGTAATCGACGCGTACATCGACCTGCGGTACGAGCACCTGCTTTTCCACGCGCAGATCGACGAGGCCCGCCGTTCCC
>JBGSMP010000193.1:0-3496 GCA_041740105.1 Sphingomonadaceae bacterium | reverse complement strand
AAACCTGCCAAAGGATGCGGTTCAGCCGTTCCTCTATGTTGAATGCCCTGCGCTCCTGTTCCCGTTCGTCCGCCGTATCCTTGCCGACATGACGCGTGAGGGCGGATTCCCGCCGCTGTTGCTTGACCCTATCGACTTTGCAGGCCTCTATCGCCAGAACATGAAAAAGCAGCAAGCCGCCGTTTCGGAGTGAGCGCGTTACTGATAATCGCGCCACAAGGCGGCTGATTTGAAGCTCGCGATAAAAACTTCGTGCGCCTGCATTTCCTCGGCGGTCGCGCGCGATGCAAGCGTGGTTCGCCGCTCGTAAACGACCGTGATCTGCGATTGGGCAGCCGCTCGCGCCGCGTTGCCCAGATCAAGGCCGGGCTGATGGGCGTCGATGAGGTTGAGGTAAACTTCGGCCAGCAACTCCGTGTCGAGAAGCGCGCCGTGTTTCGTGCGCGCGCGATTGTCGACGTTGTATCGACGGCACAACGCATCGAGATTGTTCTGCGCGCCGGCATGCTTTCGCCTTGCGATGGCGAGCGTATCGACGACGTGCTCGAAGCTTAAGGGCGTGTAATCAAGACGCGTCAGCTCGTGGTTCAAAAACTTCATGTCGAACGAAGCGTTATGAATGACGAGCTTTGCGTCCTTGATGAAATCCAGAAAATCCTGCGCAAGCTCGGCGAAAAGCGGCTTATCGCGCAGGAATTCGGCGGATAGGCCATGCACGGCGAACGCTCCGGCGGGCATATCGCGCTCAGGGTTGATGTAGTGGTGCCAGACGCGGCCGGTCGGTATGCGATGCATCATCTCAAGACATGCGATTTCGACAAGTCGGTCGCCGCTCTCCGGGTCAAGCCCCGTGGTTTCCGTATCGAGAACAATTTCGCGCATTCCGCATTTCCTCAAGCATCGCGATGCCGGTCGCGCCAGAGCGCCCATGCATGACCGATTCGCCCGCCGAAGCTTGCCACGATAGCATCTAACTGCCGGTGGGTTTCTTCAACCGGACCGCTTGTGTTCACAACAAAAGTCGCACGACGCCGCTTTTCCTCATCCGGCATCTGACGGGCGGAAAGCGCTGCGAATTTCTCGGGCGTCATGCCCGGCCTTGCCAGCACCCGGGCTTTCTGGATATCCGGCCCAGCGCTGACGACTATGGTGGCATCCAGATGCTTCTCGCCGCCGGTTTCGAACAGCAACGGAATGTCGAGAACCGCCATCTGGGCTGACGCGGAATGGGCCTCGCGCAGAAAACGCCACTGCGCATCGCGGACGAGCGGATGCACTATCGCCTCAAGCTTCGAGAACCCGTCCGGATCGGCTTGTAGTTGCGCGCTGAGCTTTGCCCGGTCCACTTCGCCATCCGCTACGACGCCGGGAAAGGCCGCATCAATAAACGGGATCGCATCCCCACGATAAAGCGCGTGCACAGCAAGGTCGGAGTCAAAAACCGGGATGCCTAGCGATTGCAGATAGCCTGCCGCCGTGGTTTTCCCCATGCCGATAGAGCCAGTGAGGCCGACGATGAGCATCTCAACCCGCTTCCACTAGATCGGCGACGATGAGCGCGCGTAGAGCGGGCGTCACGGCCGGTCGAACGCCGAACCATCTCTCGAAACCCGGCGCGGCCTGATGCAGCAGCATGCCAAGCCCGTCAACCGACCGCGCGCCCTTCTCACCCGCATCTCGCAGCAGCGCCGTTTCGAGCGGGCTGTAGACGATGTCATTCACGACAGCGCGCGGCGGTAGATGGCTTAGGTCGAGGGTCAGCGGCGGCTGTCCGGTCATGCCAAGCGCCGTCGTGTTGACGAGGACTTCGCAATCCGAAAGCGCCTCTTCGCGGCCCTCCCAGTTGCCGACGACAACCGCAGGCCCGAACCTGTCGGCAATATCCTGCGCGCGGCTGCGAGTGCGGTTGATCAAGCGTATCGTGCGAAATCCTCGATCCATGAGACCGCGAATAACCGCGCGCGCGGCCCCGCCCGCTCCGAGCACGACCGCAACGCCCTTTACGCCGTCCCAACCCGGCGCGCGTTCGTCGAGATTGGCCAGAAAACCGTGAATATCCGTATTGCTGGCGCACAACGCGCCGTTCTCAAGCCACACCGTATTGACGGCGCCGACAGCGTCTGCGGCGGCATCGCGTTTCTCGACAACCTCGAACGCGGCTTCCTTGTGCGGTACCGTGATATTGGCCCCGCAATAACCGAATGAGGCTAGGGATTTCAGATATTGCGGGAAATGCTCCGGCTGCACAGCCTCGCGCGAATAATCGCCTTCGATTCCATAAGTTTTCAGCCAATGGCCGTGAATGAGCGGCGAGCGCGAATGCTTTATCGGCCAACCGATGACGCAGGCTTTGTTCATGGCCATTACCTCGCGATCAACCCGGCCTCACGCAGATAGGCGAGCACTGGAATTAACGGCATCCCGAGAACCGTAAAATAATCCCCGCTGACATTCTCCAGAACATGCACGCCGAGCGCCTCGATCTGGCACGCGCCCACGCAGTTGAATACGCTATCGTCGACCACATTTAGATACCGATCGACGAAATCTGCGGAGTAGTCGCGAAAACGGACATGCGCTGTGTCGACCGTCTCCCACAGGACTTTGCCGTCAAGGGCGATGCAAGCTGCGGAGTGCAGCATATGCGTTTGCCCCTTCAGCGCGAGAAGCTGTTGCCGCGCTTTGGCCCGCCCGCCGGGCTTGTCCCAGACCGCGCCATCGACGTCCAGAACCTGATCCGCCCCAATAACATGCGCGGCGGGGTGCGCGGCGCTGACGGCTAGGGTTTTCGCCCGGGCCAGAGCAATCGCGATCTGCTCCGGCGCCCAGCAATCGGCCGCTTTCAGTTCGAGGCGCATGGCGTTCTCGTCGACGCCGGCGCCAACTTGCCCGAAGCTCAGACCGGCCGCCTTCAGCATCGCCGCACGGGCCTCGCTCCGTGACGCGAGAATGAGGTCAAAGCCCGGTTCCTGCAGACTTGGGAGATCATACATAAGGATTGCCCTTCGCGCGGCGCTCATCCACCAGCTTGATAATTTCCGCCGCCGTTTCTTCAATCGAGCGACGCGTCACGTCAATCATGGGCCATGCGTTGCGAGCGCACACGCGTTTTGTGAAAGCGATTTCCTCCAGAATGGTCCTCTTGTCGACATAGCGATCCAGAGACGTTGCATCGACCCCAAGCAGGCGATTGCGCCGCACATCCGAAATGCGCTCGGCGCTGGCTATCAATCCGACGACGGTCGGCTTTTTCAAGGACTCGAGATTGGGCGGCAACGGCATGTTCGGCACCAGCGACACGTTGGCCGTCTTGAAACCGCGATTGGCGAGATAGATGCTGGTCGGCGTTTTCGACGTGCGGCTGATCCCGACGAGCACAATGTCGGCAAGGTCGAGATTGTCGGTATGCTGGCTGTCGTCATGCATCATGGTGAAGTTCATCGCCTCGATCCGGCGGAAATATTCGGCGTCGAGATTATGCTGTCCCGCGACCACC
>JBGSMP010000121.1:0-13418 GCA_041740105.1 Sphingomonadaceae bacterium | reverse complement strand
CGTGAACGGGAGGGGATTGGATTGCGCCAATCACCGCGCCGTCACCGGAGCCGTCAGCAGAAACTTCGGGATCGCGACATCGAAACTCGACCCGTCCTCCGCGACCATCCCGTACGATCCCGACATCGACCCCGACGGTGTCGTCAACGGGCAGCCCGAGACATAGTCATAAGACGCCCCCGGCATCACGACCGGCTGATCGCCGACCACGCCGTCGCCTTCGACAAGGCTTTTCGCCCCGCGCCCGTCGGTAATGTCCCAGCGCCGCGTCATCAACTGTGCCGCCATCTGCCCCTCATTCTCGATGCGGATGTGATAGGCCCAGAACCAGTGCCCCTTCGCCGGATCGGACTGTTCGGACAGGAAACTGACCGACACGCGCACCGTTATCCCGCGTGTGGTCTCGGCAAAGGGGAACAGCGCTTTCATCATAGCCCGACTTTCGAAAGCGCCTGATCGAGGTCTTCGATCAGATCCTGCGGATCTTCGAGGCCGATGTTGATGCGGATCATGCCTTCATCGACGCCCATTTCCGCGCGCGCATCGGGGCCGACGCTGTGGTGCGTTGTAGAGGCAGGATGCGTCATCAGCGACCGCGAGTCGCCGATATTGTTCGATATGTCGATAAGCGTCAGCGCGTTGAGCAGGTCCATTGCCTGCCGCCGCCCGCCATCAAGCACGAAGGAGAAAATCGGCCCGAAAGCCTTCATCTGCACGGCCGCAAGATTGTGCTGCGGATGACTCGGCAGGCCGGGGTGGAGCATCTTGGGCACGCGCGATTCGATAAACCGTCCGACAGTGATCGCACTTTCCGATTGCCGCATCGCGCGCAGTTCGAGCGTTTCTAACCCCTTCAACACAACCCAGGCATTGAAAGGTGACAGATTCGGCCCCGTGTTCCGCTGAAACGGGAGCAGTTTTTCCTCGATGAACTTCTTCGATCCCGCGACGGCACCCGCAAGCACCCGCCCCTGCCCGTCCATCATCTTGGTCGCCGAATAGGCCACGACATCCGCCCCGAAATCCATCGGGCGCTGTAGCACTGATGTCGCAAAGGCATTGTCGACGACCGACGTAATCCCATGCTCGCGCGCCAACCCGCAAACATACGCCATATCAACAATATCCATCGTCGGATTCGCGGGCGTTTCGAAGAAAAACACTTTGGTATTGGGCCGGATCGCTGCCTTCCACGCGTCATTGTCGCGGCTGTCGATCGTGGTGGTCGTTATTCCCCATTTGGGGAGCAGCTGATCGGTCAGCCAGCGACACGACCCGAACGCCGCGCGCGCCGCGACGACATGATCCCCGGTCTCCAGCTGGCACAGTAGAGCCGTCGTCATGGCCGCCATGCCCGTTGCCTGGCACCGCGCGGCGTCTGCGCCCTCCATCAGCGCGATGCGATGCTCGAGCATCTCCACAGTCGGATTCTGCAATCGAGAATAAGTCGGCCCGTCGGCCTCACCCGCAAAGCGCGCCGCCACTGTTTCGGCATCGTCATAGGTGTAGCCCGACGACAAAATTAACGCCTCGGAGGTTTCGCCCCATTCCGAACGCACAGTGCCGCCGCGCACTGCTTGCGTCGCGGGTCGCCATTTGGCAGTGATCTCGGGGTTCTGGCCATCTTTGCGCTTCATACTTTCCTCTTGCCGCTGCGAAGGGGGTATGGTCAACGCCCCATTGCTCGGTCGATACGGTCAATGAGGCGATCGCGCGCGGGCAAAATTTCGGCGCGCCGCCCGGTCAGGAGGTTCTCGCGCAGGCGGTGACCGTTACGGACCAAGCCCCCCGCCCCTTGATCGTGATACCCGAGTTCGGCGAGGATCAGGGCTTCGTAACGCTCGAGCGCCAGGACCCAACCCCGCGCCGACGGTGCTGCCTCCACCGCACTAAGGAAACCATCGAGCGCTTCATAAAGGCGCGGATAGGGATGCCCCTCCGGCAATGTCACCGCGGCCAGCGCCGTCACCCATTCAATTGCCGCCACGGGCAGCGCTTCCGACAGCAAGGTGGCGCGGCTCGTCACCAGTTCGACGTCAAGCGAAGCCAGTTGCGTTTCGGTCCGCGCCCGGAAAGCCGCCGACACGATATTTCCGACCGACAATATGGGCCGCACGCGTCTCGATCGCCCGCCGCGGACATAGCCTGCGAGCAAGCCAGCCTGTTCCGTGAGCGCCCGCACGATCATCCCATGTTCGCCATGCGCGCGTGCAGCGAGAATGATGGCGCGTGAACGAACCTGCATTGACACGCTATGGCATCAAATTCACGTGCAGTAAGCAATATGAAACGAGATATTGCGTATCGAGCGCCGTTCGGGGGCGAACATGTGTTACGGGGGGTCTGTCATTCCGGCGTTGGGGGCCAAGTCTGATGCGATGCGGCTCGATTTGCCGCCACCTGCTGACGCACGCCTTAAACTTCCCGAAGCAGCAGGACGGCGTTTCGTCATTCTTGCCGACGCCGAAGAGGAGTTCGATTGGAGCGCGCCGTTGCAGCGTTCGGCGACGTCGACCGAAGCGATCAAGGCTCTTCCGGACGCCAACAGGTTTTTCACCGATCGCGGATGCGTGCCGACGTATCTGGTCGACTGGCCGGTCGTCTCGAATGTGCAAAGCGCTGCAATCATGCGACGCATGGTCGAAGACGGCACATGTGAGATTGGCACTCAGTTGCACCCCTGGGTGAATCCGCCGTTCGATGAAGTCGTGACCTTCGAGAATAGCTATGCCGGCAACCTGCCGCCGACTCTGGAAGGGGCAAAGCTCGAAATGCTGACTGGCGCGATCGAACGTGGAACCGGGGTGCGGCCCACTGTCTATCGTGCCGGGCGATACGGTGTGGGTCCGCATACGGCTGCGCATTTAGCGAACTTGGGTTACCGGCTCGACGTATCGGTCCGCGCCTCATTCAATTATCATGCACAGGGCGGCCCCGATTTTTCGCGGCATCCCATTTGGCCATGGAAGGTCGGCAAAGGACTTTCGGCGTTGCCGTTGACGGTGACGAACACGGGGATACTGCGTAACATTGTCGGCTACCATGATTTTTCGCCTGTGCGCGGTTTTCTGGCTCGCACAGGACTTTTTGACCGCGTACCATTAACACCCGAAGGTGTGCGACTGCACGATGCGCTGATCGCGATCCGCCAGTTGCTGGACACCGACCACCAATTGTTCAGTCTGTCATTCCATACCCCAACGGTCGTGCCCGGACACACGCCCTATGTGCGCAACGCCAGCGACCTTAAAAAATTCTGGGCATGGTGGGACGGGGTGTTCGATCTTTTTGCCCGTCATGGCGTGCTGCCGATCCGGTCTGGCGAAATTGCCGACGCGCTTGCACCGGAATGAGCCGAGCTCAGACCGAAGCGGTAGCGAGCGCTGCCCTGCCAACAACGGCCCAAGTTGTTGCGCTGAAGGCAATTCCTATCGCTTGGGACGCGGCGTGGGTGGACCTCGCCCGCCATGCAAGCGAGCCCAATCCTTTTGCCGAACATTGGTTTCTCCGCCCTGCAATCGAGCAATTTGCCGACAATACCGGGGAAAAGATGATCGGAATCTGGGAAGACGATGCATTGATTGGCCTCCTGCCGGTGACAACCGCGCGTCGTTATGGTCGCCTGCCGGTTCACCACGTCGAAAACTGGCTGCATTATCATTGCTTTTACGGTGCCCCGCTCATTCGCGCAGGACGTGAGACGCTGTTTTGGGACGCTGTTCTCGACGCTCTGGACAAAGCCCCTTGGGCGCCGAATTTTCTCCATCTCGTCGGCCTTGACCCGGCAGGCATGGCGTTTCAGTCGTTGTGCGCTGTACGGCGAACGGATGTCGTCCATCGCAGCGGGCGAGCGATGTTGCAGACAAACTCGGATCCCGAAAGCTATCTTGCCGCAAATTTACGCTCAAAGAAACGCAAGGAGTTGCGACGCCTGCGGTCCCGGCTCGAGTCATTGGGTGTCATCGAATTTGCAACGCTGTCCGCGGACGGTCAGGTCGCGGCTTGGACAGGCGACTTTCTTGCGCTCGAAGCGTCGGGCTGGAAAGGCCGTGAAGGGTCAGCGCTTGGTTCGTGTCCGTCGACAATGACATTCTTTACAGAAATCGTTGACGGCGCATACGCGGCCGGGAAGCTCGACATTCTCAAACTGACTCTCGATGGCAGACCGCTGGCCATGCTAATCAACTTGAAGACACCGCCAGGCAGTTTTGCGTTCAAGATCGCTTTCGATGAGACCTATGCGCGCTTTTCACCCGGCGTTCTGATCAAAATGGAGAGCATGAAAATGCTGAACAATCGCGACATCGCATGGACGGATAGTTGCGCCGTCGAGGATCATCCAATGATCAACAGTCTATGGGCTGAGCGCCGCGAAATCGTCCGCGTTACGGTGCCGCTGGCCGGTGCCCGTCGCCGCGCCGTCTTTCGTGGGGCTCGAATGGTGGAATCTGTCGCTGCGCGCGTGCGAACGCTGACATGAACGCATTCGAAAACATCAACGCCTTTCAGGCAATTTATCCGACACAACCCGGTCTTGTCCGCCACACGCTGTCGGATCACCCTCTGTTCACGCTCGACGCGCTGGCCGCATTGGCCACGCGTATGCGCGAACAAGACATCGAATATAATCGCGGCGATTTGCCGATCGGCATCGATTTCGAAAATGTGCCCGGCAACGGCCTTGCGATTGCCGACACAATCCGCGGGATCGAGGAAAATCGTTCATGGGTGGTGCTGAAGTATGTCGATCAGGACCCGGCCTATCGCTCACTGCTCGCGTCGACGCTTGCCGAACTCGACGCGGCAATCCGCGCAAAGACCGGCGCAATGCTGAAGCAGGAAGCCTTTATTTTCATTTCCAGTCCTGACTCCGTCACGCCGCTGCATTTCGATCCCGAGCATAATATTCTGCTCCAGTTGCGCGGGGCGAAATCGATGACGGTTTTCCCCGGCGACGACGAGGAAATCGCACCGCCCGAAGCCCATGAACGCCTCCACACCGGCGAGGGGCACCGCAATTTGCCCTGGAAGCCGGACTATGCGCCGCGTGGCCAGCGCTTCGACCTTCAGGTGGGCGATGGCATCCACGTACCGCTGATGGCGCCGCACTGGGTGAAAAACGGTCCGTACATCTCGATCAGCTTTTCGGTCACCTGGCGCAGCGCCCACAGCTATGCCGAAGCAGAAGCACGCGGGTTGAATGCCGTACTGCGGCGGCGGGGATTGATGCCCGCTTCGCCAAAGCCGTTCCCTGCCAGGAATTTCATCAAGTCGACGGCCTTTCGCGCGGTCCGCAAAGCCAGCGCCATCATCGGCCGCCGCTGATCAGATTGCCTGACCGGCAGCCACCCCGCTCGCCCACGCCCATTGGAAATTATAACCGCCGAGCCAGCCGGTGACGTCCACGGCTTCGCCGATGGCATAAAGACCGGGCACTTTGCGCGCAGCCATCGTTTGCGACGATAGTTCGTCGGTGCTGATGCCGCCCACGGTTACTTCTGCTTTGGCAAAGCCTTCGGTTCCGTTCGGATGAAAATGCCAAGTTGCCAGTTTCCGCTCGACGGCCGCGAGTGCGTCATCGCGGTGATTCTGCAAGTCGCCATCGATTGCCAGTCGTTCAGCCAGCGTCTCGGCAAGTCTTGTCGGCAGATGGCTGTCGAGCGCTCCCCTTATTCGCGCGCGGGGCGCGATACGCTTCAGCGCACGCAACCAGCCAGCCGTGCAATCGGGCAGGAAATTGACCTCGATTGATTCACCGTTGCGCCAGTATGACGATATCTGAAGCATGGCGGGGCCGGACAAGCCACGATGCGTAAATAGGGCGGCCTCGCGAAATCTGGTCTTCCCCGCCGTCGCAACGACATCGGTGGCCACCCCCGAAAGTTCTCGAAACAAAATTTCATCGCCGCCAAGCGTAAAAGGCACGAGCGCCGGGCGCGGCTCGATAATCTTGAGTCCGAATTGCCGCGCCAGATCATAGGCAAAACCCGTCGCCCCCATTTTCGGGATCGAAGGCCCGCCAGTCGCAATTATCAGCGATTGCGCTTGGGCGCCTGTGTCGCCGTAATGCACCGTAAAGCTTCCGTCGGCATGCGTCACATCGGTGATCCCGCGCCCAAAGGAAAAATCGACCTGACCTGCGGCGCATTCGGCGATCAGCATGGCAACGATCTGCTTTGCAGAATCATCGCAAAAAAGCTGCCCGAGCGTCTTTTCGTGCCAGCGGATCCCATGGCGATCGACAAGAGAAATGAAATCCTCGGGGCGATATCGCCCGAGCGCCGAGCGTGCAAAATGGGGATTTGACGAAATGAACCGCTCGGGCACGGCGTTGATGTTGGTGAAGTTGCACCGCCCCCCGCCGGAAATCAGGATCTTCTTCCCCGGTTCATCAGCATGATCGATCACCAGGACCGACTTGCCGCGTGCTGCTGCGGTTGCCGCACACATCAACCCGGCCCCGCCAGCCCCTAATATTATCGCATCGAAGTTTCTCGTCACGACGCGGCATTTGCGTGGTAAAAATCAAAAATCGTCCGGGCCACGATTTCCGATACGCCCGGCGCCTTTTGCAGGTCTTCAAGGCTGGCGTTTTTAACGGCACGCGCCGTTCCGAAATGCATCAGAAGCGCTTTCTTGCGTGCGGGGCCAATGCCGGGAACATCGTCGAGCGTCGAAGTCACGAGGGCTTTCGCCCGTTTCGTCCGGTGCGCGCCGATCGCAAACCGATGCGCTTCGTCGCGCAGTCGCTGAAGATAAAATAAAACCGGATGATTGACCGGCAGGTTGATTTCGCGGCCATCAACCAGATGAAACGTCTCGCGACCGGCGTTACGATCCGGCCCCTTGGCAACGCCGACCAGCGGCACGTCTTCCACCCCCATTGCGTCGAGAACCCCCTTTACGGCGGACAATTGTCCTTTTCCGCCATCGATCAAGAGCAGATCGGGCCACATGCCATTTTCGCGGTCGGGGTCTTCCTCCTGTGCGCGCGTGAAACGCCGCTCGAGCACTTCGCGCATCATCGCAAAATCATCGCCGGGGACCGTGTCGGGATTCTTGATGTTGAATTTGCGATACTGCCCTTTGATAAACCCTTCCGCGCCAGCCACGATCATCGCGCCGACCGCGCTTGTCCCCTGGATGTGGCTGTTGTCGTAAACCTCGATTCTCTTGGGTGGTCCTTCGAGATCGAACAGCTCTGCGACATCGCGCAACAGTTTCCCTTGCGTCGTCGATTCTGCCGCGCGGCGGTCCAGCGCCTCTTCGGCATTGCGCGTCGCCTGCTTCACGAGGCGGACGCGATCGCCGCGTTGCGGCAGCGTAAGCACTGTCTTGCCGCCGAGCGCTTCTTCAAGGAGCGGCGCTTCCGTCAACGCCCTGTCCAGCAAAATCGTGCGCGGTGGGGGGACTTCTTCATAAAATTGCATCAGCAAACTTGCGAGCACCTCGTCCTCGGGCACATCGGCGGTGTGCGCCGGAAAAAAGGCGCGGTGCCCCCAGTTCTGGCCACCGCGAATGAAAAATGCCTGCACACACGTGACACCCGATTTGCAGGCCAAGGCCCAGACATCGGCATCGCCGACGCCGGCGGCATTGATCGCCTGAGTCCCCTGAATGAAGGTCAGCGCCCGCAGGCGGTCACGATAAAGCGCGGCCCGTTCGAAATCCATCGCCTCGGCCGCGTTTTGCATCGCGGTGCCCAGCTTGGCCTGCACCGACGTTGCCTTGCCCGCCAGAAACGATTTCGCATCCGAAACAAGGTCGGCATAGTCGGTCGAGGATATGCGCCCCACGCAAGGCGCCGAGCAGCGCTTGATTTGATACAGCAAACAGGGCCTGTCGCGATTGCTGAAGAAGCTGTCGCTGCAACTGCGCAACAGGAATAGCTTCTGGAGCGCATTCAGGGTCGTGTTGACCGATCCGGCACTTGCAAAGGGTCCATAATAGTTCCCTTTTGCCCGCCGCGCGCCGCGATGTTTTTGAATGCGCGGAAACGCATGGTCCGATCGGAGCAGAATGAACGGAAACGACTTATCGTCGCGAAGCAAAACATTGTATGCTGGGCGGTAACGCTTGATGAGCTGGGCTTCGAGCAGCAGCGCTTCGGCTTCGTTGTTTGTCGTAACGATCGTCATGCCACGCGTCTGCGCAACCATCCGCTGCAAGCGGCGCGGCAGTCGCGCGACCTGTGTGTAGTTGGCCACACGATTGCGGAGCGATCTTGCTTTGCCGACGTACAGTACATCGCCGCGCGTGTCGGTCATCCGGTAGACGCCTGCCTTCTGCGGCAGCGTATTCAGGACATTGCGGATCGCAGCGACGCCGACGTCGAGATCGGGCAGATCTCCACCCTTTACGGCAAAGGTTGCCTTATCCTCATTGAATCGGTCTGGTGACTGCGGCGATGACATCTGCGCGGCTTAGGGCCTGGTGGCGCCATCGTCACCCCGACGCGTTATTTCAGCGCAGCGAGTTCCGTTGTCAGTTTCGCAATGCCCGCATCGGTGATCTGATCGCTGGCCATCGGCTGGAGCTGCTTGATGCTCATGCTCTTGAACTGCTCATACATGGGATGTGCCGTCATGCCGGGAAACGCGGCGTCGAGGGCTGCCTTTGCTTTGGGATCAGCCGCAATGGCTTCAATCGGCGAATCAATCGTGAAGGCGGATGTCGCGGCGACCGGCGTGGGCACCACGTCTTTCGCGACGACTGGCGCGGTGACGAGCAATAATGCGGCGGCAATGACATATTTCATGATCAGTATCCTCGCTACGGTCAATTCAATCTCGAAATGGCGCCATCGATCAGCGCTTCATCGGCGCGCGCACCATGCGACTGCGCAATCACGCTGGTCGCAATTTCGGCTGCGGCGCGCGCTGCTGTCGCGCGAACCTCGGCAACGGCACTTCGTTCGGCCGCACCGATCTTGTCCTCGGCCATTTTGGCGCGACGTGTTGTCAATTCGGTTGCACGCACCTGCGCCTGCGCGAGCAATGTCTTGGCTTCAGCTTCGGCATGACCGATAATCGCGGCTGCATCGCCGGCGCTGGCCCGGCTTTGCGCTTGGGCGTTGGCGAGCAGGGCCTCGGCCTCGGCGCGAATGGCTTTCGCTTCGTCGAGTGTCTTCCTTGTTTCGGCAATCCGCGCATCAAGCGCGTCGGTGATGACCTTTGGCGCTTTGGCGAAAAAAATCGCGATGAGGATGAAAATGGTCAGGCCCATGTAGACCCAACCCTCGGCGCTTAACCCCAGCAATTCAGGCCCGTGGTCATTGCCGTATGCCGCGCCGTTCGCTTCGATCGTTGCCGTTGTCTCGGTCGCCATTTCTATCGCACCAATGCGGATTTTGAGGCAGCAGCAACAGCATCCGCGTTGGGACGCACCCCCGTCAGTTTTTCGACGATCGCCGCCGCAGCATCCGATGCGACGCTGCGGACTTCGCCGAGTGCTTTTGCACGCGCCACAGCCAATATCTCATCAGCAGCGGCCGCCTTTTCCGCAATGACCGCGTTCCCCGCCGCAACAGCTTTCTCCACGCTTGCTGCAGCTTTGCTTTTTGCGTCCGCAATCGCAGCGCGGGCAGCCGCATGGGCTTCATCAATCCCGGCTGCGTATGTTGCTGCCATCTGATCCGCTTCGCCCTTCGCCTTTTCGGCCGTCGCAAGGTCGGAACTAACCTGCCCTTCGCGCGCATCCATCGTCTTTGCGAGTTTGGGCAGCGTAAGCCGCACGATCCCGAAATACAGGATCGCGAAAAATATCGTCAGCCAGACAAGCTGGGGCGCGAAATTGGCAAGATCAAACTGAGGCATCGTGGTTTACGAGAACGCGAGCGCCAGCGCGACAACAGCCGCGATCAGGCCGAGCGCTTCGGTCACGGCAAAGCCGAAAATCAAGCGACCGCCCATTTTGGCGTCCGCTTCGGGATTGCGCAGTGCACCGTTCAGATACTGGCCGAAAATCGACCCCACGCCGATAGCGGCAAGACCGGCACCGATTGCCGCAAGACCTGCACCGATAACCCGTGCTGCTTCGAGTTCCATATTTGTAATCCTTCGTTGAGATTAGTGGAGGTTGACCGCATCGTTCAGATAGATCGATGCAAGGAGAGCGAAAACATAGGCCTGAACCACGGCAATCAGCACTTCAAGTGCCGATAACGCGACGGTCACCGCGAGAGGCAACAGACCAAAGACATAAGGCAAGGCGCCGAACGATCCGAGCGTCACGACGAACGTCCCGAAAACTTTCAGCAGGACGTGGCCCGCTGTCATGTTGGCGAATAGTCGGATTGCCAGCGTGAACGGACGGCTCAAAAAGCTCAAGAACTCGATTGCCGCCACGAACACGGCCAACGGGAAAAACGTGTCCTTCGGCCAGAACAAGCTGAAGAAATGTAATCCGTGCTTGGCGAAACCGACGACGCACACCAGCGCGAACACGAGTACCGCGAGACCGATCGTTACGGCGATGTGGCTTGTGGGCGTAAACGCACCGACCCACGGGACGAGGCCAAGCAGGTTGCAAGCGAGCACGAAAATGAAAACCGAAAAAATGAGCGGCACGAAGCGCTTGCCCTCGGGCCCGACATTCTCGTCGAGCATTTTTCGGACAAAATCGTACAGATACTCGACGGCAGCCTGTGGACGGTTTGGCACGAGTTGTGGCTTTGCCGTGCCGATGAACAGGAATGCCGCCACCGCAATGAGCGCGATCAGCATCCACAATGATGAATTCGTGAAGGATGCATCGAGACCCGCCACCGGCTCCCACGGCGCGATGGTCTTGATCGCAAACTGTTCCATCGGATTGGCCATCGGGTCTCTCAGCTTTTCGGATCGGCGTCGAATTGCTTCGATGTCTGCATGGCACGGCGTGTTCCGGCTGCGAATCCGAGTAGCAACATAACGATCATTGCCCACGGGGCCGTGCCAGCGAAACGATCGATCAGCCAGCCGATGAACGCGGAAACGAGCACCGCCCCGACGAACTCGATACCGATCGCCCAGCCACGTCCTTCGGCCTGTGCATCGGCCGTCGACGGGCGCACAGACGCTGCCTTTGCCGCCGCAATGCGGGCGTCGAGCGCATCATTTCCGTTTTTGCGGTCGTCGGCCAAGCCAGCGTGCCTTCACATGCAGATAAAGAAAGGCCGCCCGTACCAGAAGGCATCGGCGGCTTGGTGAGGCACTTAGAAAAGTGACCGCACCAAGTCAACCGTTGTGCGGTGCGGCATTTGCATGGTCAGTTCGCGCAATAATCCGGCAGATCGATCGGGGCGTTGCCGTTGCGAACGCGCCAGACCCCATCTCGCAACTGGTAGGCCTCGCCGGGTCCGACGCGGTTTGCAAGCGTCTGGCAACCCACCGCTGCCGCCACGTCTTTTACCGTGACGCCGCGCTGTTCGGCAAGTTGGGTGTAGCCTGCCCGTCGCTTGATATTAATCGCTTCGACCTGCGCCGTAAGCCCTGCGGAGACCGAACCGCGCAGACCCAGATAACCGTCGGCCTGTTCCCCGATCGTGCCGGCATTGATCGCAATGGCGACGGCACTGGACTGGGCGTGCGCAACCGAGACGAAAGCGCCTGCAGCCATGGCAATGCCGACAGCCGCTGCAACGATGATTTTAACACGATACGTCATTTCGGAAACAACTCCGGGTTATTTGTGATGAAGTCATCGGCGTCCTTTTGGAGCTTCACGATGACTTCCTGTTTGATATTGACGTTAAGATTGATCTCGATCGGCTTGTCGGGTGCCTTGATATTGATACACCCGGAGCTTGCGAGCACGATGATAAGCGCGGTTTTTTTCATAGCCGCTTGCCTCGCACCGCTTACCCTGTCCGTCAACAACATGAACGTCATGGCCGCGTTTCGCTTTCCGGAGGCTGAACAGGGGGTTTTCGCAACTCGGGAACAGTGCGCTGGAGCAAAGAACTGGGATCCTGAAACGTGCGGGCGGTGTTCAACAGACTTCGGAACGGCGCTGTCACCTTGATGTTGAAGATGAAGGGCAAACCGATAAACTGCCGGGCGATATAACTTTTCGGCGGGCTGAGCGGCGCTTCGTTGATGCCGTTGAAATCGATCTGCGACACGATTTCACCATCGAGCGCGCCATTCAATTCGATCGTCAGCTTCTCATATCGGATCGACTTCAGGGCATCGAACGCGAGTTTGGCATAGACATTCATCGCTGTGTTCGAGATTTCACCGACATAGGCCAGCGTCCCTCCGCCCTGCCGGACGACTAGCCGACCGCCTTCGATGCGCCCCCCGTTCGCGTCGAAATACATCGGCAAAATGCCATCGAATATGCCGGTCGCGGCCAGATTGTCGAATTCGAGCTGCTGGATGAATTTGGCAGCGTCGAGCCCGACGACACGAAATGTGAGTTTGCGCGTCGCGTCCTGTCCGAATTCAAAAATTGTGGGGTCTAAAATGAGATCACCCCCAGCAAACGGCCAGTCGCCCCGCTCGATAGCGACCCTTTGACCCGGCAGCAGCCGGTAAACAATCGTGCCATTGGTCACCAACGTTCCCGGATTGATGCTGGCAATCGTTACCCGCTGGCCCGGTGGTGTCGCCATCGCCAGAAGGTCGTTGAAATAGATTTCACCTGTCAGCCCCGATACCGGGCCGAATGCCGCTGCAAAATCGAGCGCTGTTGTCGAAAAGCGTCCGGTGCTTTCCACGCCGCCGGGGCTCCAGCTTATATCGCCGCGACCCGACACGGTGCCGTTCACGTTCGCAATCACCCCCAGCGTCAGCCGCGTCAGCTGCTCGGGCTGAAAATTCTTGCCGAATCGCAAATTCGTTACAGTCAGTGCGGCCGTTCCGGCGCCAGCGCGCAAATCATGTCCGATTGCGATGCCGGTCACGGCGGTCTGGCTGACCGGCTCGCGCAATGTCGCCGTCGCAGCGATCCGGCCATCGACAAGGCGCAGGACAGCGTCGGTGCTGATCAGTGGATTGAAGCGACCCGGCACCAGCGCGTCCGATATCGTCAGCCCGCCCTGCAATGAAAGCGCGCCGTTTCGCAAGTTCCATGCCCCTGAAGCATCGGTCATTCGCAGCGGGACATTGCCGATTTGCCCCGAAGTCGTGCCAAAGCGTCCTTGCACAGCGCCGTTGACGAGACGCCCGTCGAGCGACGAACTTGTGAGAGTCGAAAGACGCTCGCCGGATCCCAGGCTCGCTGAAAGGCCGTCGATCGTGAAGCGGTTCCGGCTCAACAAGACGCGGGCCTGATTGGCGGCCAGCGTCACCGGCGTGCTTCCGAGGTTCCCGATCAGCCTTGGCGCGCGGACGATTGCGCCGCCGGCAATGCGTCCGTTGGCATATCGCACCAATGCCCCGCCCTCGATCGGGCAAAGGCGCATTGCGGCGGGTTTCAAAAACAACCCGGATATC
>JBGSMP010000330.1:0-1730 GCA_041740105.1 Sphingomonadaceae bacterium | reverse complement strand
AGCGACTCGTCCCAGCGGATCGCTTGCAAGATGTCGCGGTAGGCAACGAAGCAATTGCCGACGTAATGGCACCAGCGAATTGAACCGCGTCGTTTGTAATCGCCATGCGGGATGCGCAGCGTCTTGTCCTCGACTTTGAGGAGCTTTGGTTTCTCTTCGTCGTTACTTAGGCCGGCAAGCAAGTCGATATCAGCGTGCTTGTTGAGTTTGGCGACGAGTTCGAGCAACCGGGTTTTCTCTGTGACGATATGGTCATCATCGGCGAAGACGACGATTGGGGAATCGCCGCTGTCTAGCAACCGATTTCGCCCTGCGGATAGACCGATGTCGTACTGAGTCAGTATCAGCCGATCGACCATCGCGGCTTCATCCGGGCAGTTTGCGGAGAAACGAAGTTCGGGTCGCCCGTCATCCAGAACGTGGATCAGTGGGCGATCGTCGCCATAGTGGTCGTAGATACTGCGAACCAGTGCAGCACAGCACTGCGGACGGTGGATGGTCTTGATGCAAAAAGTAATGTCGTTACGCATGAACGATGTGGCCTCCGGGATAACGCATCGAATGGAATCCGTGCTTTCGCAGACCGATCGCTCGAAATCTGGCTCGGCCACGGAGATCGTTGTAGGTCTTGCTGCCGACGTGGGCGTGGCGGATGAAACAGTCCGTGGCAACCGCGACCTTCAATCCGGCGACTCGGGAGGCTCGATAGAAGAATTCCCAGTGCTCGTACGTTTTGAGCTCATCGTCCCAGCGAAGCGTGCGGATCGTATCGGCTCGAGCCAAAAAGGCGTTTGACGACATATCGCACCACGCTGTGAAACCGTTACGCTTTGATTCGCCACGGTGCATCCAAACCCGCTTGCCATTCATCAGCGGCGAAAGCATCGTCGGCCGACCGCCTGAACCTTGGCGAACGCCAAAAATGTCGACTTCAAGATTGGCGAAACGCAGGCAAAGTTCATCGAGCTTGAGGTTGGGGGTGACAACATGATCGTCGTCGAGCAAGAACATGAACTCGGTTTTCACCGCGTCGACTGCGGCATTGCGACCGACGCCAACACCGACATCGTGCGTGTCGAGGTTGATGACGTGACAACCGTTAGCCGTGTCTGGTAAGCACTCACTGAAACGTTGTTCGGGCACACCGTCGTCGACCACGATGATCTTCGGGTTGTCAATGTGCGCACGCAGCGACTCGACAAGCCGATGGCACGACCAAGGACGATGAATCGTCTTGATACAGAAGGTGATGTCAGTAGTTGAGATGGTATTTGCTGTCATGTGATCACCCGAACTTTCTAAGGTCAGGATTGACGTGATCGATGGCCGATTGAATCTCTTCGGCGGTAGGCTCAATGCCCAGAAAATCAATCAGGTTGCGTATGACTTCCTCGGGATAAGTGGTCAGCTCTGCAAATTCGATTTTGAAGACGGGAACGTCGGGATGCGTCTCGATGAAGTGGTCGCGATGTTCGAGGAGGCTTGGGGAGATAGTTTTCGATGAGGATCGCTTCGCGAAGCCAAGCGATCAGAATGCGATCGAGCACGACGCGAGCGAGTTGGGTTTGTTCAACGCGGATCGACTTGATGTAGGTTTGGTGATCGAGTCGGCCACTGGCGTAGTTGTATCCCGATGAATTTCCAGCGGCGACATTGAACGGCATGTTGAGACAGCGTGCGATCTCGTTGAGGATTTCTTTCTTAAATTCGGCGTAGGTCGTCGAAGGTTG
>JBGSMP010000106.1:0-25221 GCA_041740105.1 Sphingomonadaceae bacterium | reverse complement strand
ACGATTTTGCCTTTCACGTCGAGCCCGGCATAATCGTTGCGCTTGAACTGCGGCGCGACCACGCCGAAGCCAACGAACACGAGTGGCGCGTCCTTTACGTGCTCTGCGGCGAGCGGGCTTGCCCCGGGCAGATAGTCCACGCCGAATTCAAGCGCCGTTTGCGTGGCCCCGCGGACCAGCGTCACGCTTCCCTTGTCGGCTGCCCGGAAGGTGACCAGCGGCACGGGCTGCAGATAACTGTCTTTGCCGCCTGCCGGTGTCAGGCCCATCGTCTCGAACTGCGCGGCGACATAGCGCGCGGCAATGTCATATTCGGGCGTCCCGGCTTCGCGACCCTTCATTTCGTCGCTGGCCAAAAACCCGACATGACCGCGCATGGCCGCTTCCTCGGGCTGCCAGCTCTCGGCAGCAAGCGGCGCGGACAGGGTAGCAAATGCAAACACAGCAGATCGCAACATTCAGGACACTCCAAACAAACTTTGCCGTGACCTATCGGCTTCGATTGTCGTGCACAATCAATTGCTGCGGAACTTGCTCTGCGCAACCAATCGCCGCATCATGGGTTGATAGGAAAACAGGAGAGCGGGATGGCGACGGTCCGACTGGTTTCAATAGTGGCGCTGATGGTGGGCACACTTGCGGCCTGCAGCAATACGGGGGGCGCAACCCCGACTCCACCGGCAACACCGGCACCGGTCAATCGGGCCCCTGTGTTCACGTCGCCAACGAGCGCCAGCATCGCCGAGAATATAAATGCGATTGTCTATATCGCCACAGCAACCGATGCCGACAGCAATCCCCTGACGTTCAGCATTTCGGGCGGCGCGGACCGCGCTGAATTCTCGCTCAGCAGTTCGGGGGCGCTGTCGTTCGGTTCGCGCAAGAGCTTTGCGTCGCCGACCGATGCGGACCGGAACAATATCTATCTCGTCCAGCTTGCCGTGTCCGATGGCATTGCAAGCACGACGCTGGACCTTGCCGTCACTGTCACGAGTTCGGGCAGCGCCAGCTTTCAGGTCCGCCGCGTCGCAACCGGACTGAACACACCGCTTTACCTCACAGGGCTGCCCGACGGCACGGGACGTGTGCTTGTCGTCGAAAAAGCAGGGCTTGTCCGCATCGTCGCGCCCGCGACCGGCGCGATTGCGACGACGCCGTTTCTCGATATTACGGGAACGATTTCGACCGATGGCGAGCGCGGTCTGCTTGGTCTTGCGCTGGCGCCCGATTATACGGCGAGCGGCACGATCTACGCCTTTGTCACCAATCCTGCCGGCACGATCGAAGTGCGCAAATATCAGGCCGCAGCGGGCACGCGCGACCGCATCGATGCGGCGACAAGCGATGTCATCATCAGCATCCCGCATCCCGGCTTCAGCAATCACAATGGCGGCTGGCTCGATTTCGGGCCGGACGGCAATCTTTATCTCGGGGTCGGCGATGGCGGCGGCAGCGGTGATCCGGGCGACAATGCGCAAAATCCCAATGCGCTGCTGGGCAAGATCCTGCGGATCGATCCGTCGCGCGACAGCTTTCCCGCGGATGCGCAGCGCGATTACGCCATCCCTGCAACCAATCCCTTTGCGACCAGTGGCGGCGCGCCCGAAGTCTGGATGCTGGGCTTGCGCAATCCATTCCGCGCGGGATTCGACCGGACGACGGGCAATCTTTACATCGGCGACGTCGGGCAGAGCGCGATCGAGGAAATCGATCTCGTTCCTTCGGGCGCGAACGGGCTGAATTTCGGTTGGAATTTGCGCGAAGGAACCGAACCTTTTGCGGGCGGTGCCATTGGCGGGGGCTTTACGCTGCCCGTGGCCGAATATGGCCATGGATCGGGGCCGACGCAGGGCAATTCCGTGACCGGTGGTTATGTGTATCGCGGACCGATCACATCCTTGTCCGGCGAGTATATTTTCGGCGATTTCGTCACTGGCAACATCTGGTCGGTGCCCGTCGCGTCACTGACGCAGGGGCAAACGTTCGCTTCATCGGGCTTCACGGCGCGGCGCACGGCGTTCACGCCCAACGTCGGCGCGATCAACAATATCGCCAGTTTCGGCCTCGATCAGGGCGGCAATTTCTACATCGTGGACTACGGCGGCGAGATATTTGTGGTGGAATGAAGTTGATCCGCGCCCCGCGCCATCGCCTGCGCGAACAGGCCCGAGGCGAGGTGGTGTGACAGCCAGCGCCGGACCGCCGGGATCGGCTGCGCATCGAACCAGTCGCGGTCCACCATCGCGAACTGACGCACAAACGGCATAATGGCGACGTCTGTCAGTGCGCGTGCCCCGCGACAAAGATTTGCACTGTCGGCCAGACGAACCTCGAGCCGCTGCAATATCGCCAGCCCCTCGGCACGGTGAACAAGCGCTTCGCGACCATATTTGTAACTATCGAGATGGCGTTTGAACGCGCCATCGAATGTCGCGATCAGAGCCGCATCATCGCCGCCCAGCCAGTCCTCCGGATCATGCCGTGCCAAGGCCCAGCGCATGATGTCGATGCTTTCATCAATGACGGTCCGGTCAGGGAGGACCAGCACGGGCACAGTCCCTTTGGCTGAAGCGGCGAGCAGGTCAGCGGGCTTGTCCGAAAGCCGCACCTCGCGAATTTCGAACGCCACCCCGCTGATCAGCAGCGCCATGCGCGCGCGCATCGCATAGGGGCACCGGCGAAAACTGTAGAGCAATGTCACCGCGCATGGCCCCGCGCGAGCGCAATCCCGGCAAGGTTCTGGGCGCGTTTGATGTAGCGGATGCGGGGCGGCGTTTCCGCCCCGATGAGCGCGCGAAAGGCTGAGAGATGCTCTGCACTGGCGTCGCGACATTTCGCGCGGCCCGTCGCCTGATTGATGACCGCAACCGCGTCACCCAGAAGAACATAGTCGCGCCCACCGAGCGACTGCCCGATGCGCGCAGCGGCGATTAGCGCGAGCCATTCGGCCGCCATCCCCGTGCCCTTGCCCAAATCGCGATCGATCCGCGCGACACCGCCAACGACGACGGCGGTTTCCATCGTGCCGGGATTGGGGCGGCATCCGCCATCGAAGTAGATTTTGATGCGCGCGGCCACACGCATAGTCTTAGCGATACCGCCCCCGCGCGGCTATGGTCGCGGCATGGACTTTGCAAACTTCGACATCGACAGCTTCCTGCGCGACAATTGGCAGCGCAAGCCGCTGCTCATCCGCAACCCTTGGGCGGCGTGGAGAAACCCGCTCGAGCCCGACGATCTGGCCGGCCTTGCCTGCGAAGATCATGTCGAATCGCGCCTCATCGTGCAAAAGCCAAAAACGTGGAAAGTCGAACCCGGCCCGATCCCCGAAACGCGCTTCGGCAAGCTCGGCAAGGCACCGTGGACTCTCCTTGTGCAAGCCGTCGACCACCATGTCCCCGATGTTGCCGCGCTGATCGCGCCGTTCCGCTTCATCCCGAACTGGCGGATCGACGATGTGATGGTCAGCTATGCCAGCGACGGCGGTGGCGTGGGGCCGCATTTCGATCAGTATGACGTGTTCCTGATTCAGGGGCTGGGCACCCGTCGCTGGCAGGTCGGCGCGCTCTGCGGCGACGATACCGAATTGCTCCCGCACGACGATCTGCGGCTGCTTGCCGATTTCGAGGCGACCGATGAATGGCTGCTCGAACCCGGCGACATGCTTTATGTGCCACCGCGCTTTGCACACAATGGCGTTGCCGTCGGCGACGATTGCATGACCTATTCAGTCGGCTTCCGCGCGCCGAGCCGCAGCGAATTGATCGCGCATTATGTCGACGCTGTGCTCGGCGACTTGAGCGATGACGACCGCTATGGCGACGCAGGGCTGGCCGCGCAGGCCAACCCCGGCGAAATCACCCCCGCAGCGCTGGCAGCCCTGCACGCGATGGTGCTCGACCAGCTTGCGGACCGCGACAGCTTTGCGCGCTGGTTCGGCATTTACAACAGCACCTCCAAATATCCCGATGTCGACTGGGCGCCCGAAGCGGCGGTTTCAGTCGATGAACTCCGCATGCGCTTGGCCAGCGGTGAGGCATTGCACCGCAACCCGGCGAGCCGCTTTTCTTTCGTCCGGCAAGGCGAGGGCGTGTTGTTGTTTGTGGATGGGGAAAGTTTTGAGTGTGCGGGGGAGGTCGCTGTGTTGGCGCAACGGCTCTGTGCGACCGAATATATCCGGGTTGATCTAGCCCCCCAAAACGATGGGCCAGCTATGAGGCTGTTGATGAATCTTGTCGAACGAGGTCAGCTGGCGACCGAACAAGATTCGCCTGTAGTCATTGTTGAAAAGTAGGCGAGTCTCGTGCCGAATTATCGGATCTCATTTGGTGTCATCGACGGCTTTAAACCCAACCTTTCGATTTTCCTGAGCATCATCGCCCGCTGATCCCATTTCAAATATGGATTGGAGCCGATTTTGGGTAACCCTTGCGGCACCAAATTGAGATCACCGGTTTCAACTGTTGTTGCCTCGATCTGCATTCCGGCGACCTCAACAACGACAACGCCCGACGGTGCGTAGATCTTTTTGGGGCTTCTGCTGGTCAGTTCGTCACCGAAATACACAAGCTCACTCAGCGAAATAAATTCTCCCTCACGTCCTTCATACATGTAGTCGATGCGAAGCGGTTGCGCGAACGTGCTCTCATCCGAGCGTTTGATAGGCGGCGGCCCTGCGTTGGATGATGTGTCAAGGCTATAGGACACGCTCGATATTGCGAAAGCTGGGGTCATATTGCTGATAATCGTATGATTGTCGAAAGCGCCTTTGGGTATGCAGGAAGCTGACCATCCTCCTTTGCCAATTCTGTTGGCCTTATCCTCGTTCTCGACAGCATCACGAACCGGAGCGCACCAGGTCAGGTCAAGATTGATTTTTCGATACTCATCATCGCCCACGGGAGTCATGTCCGGGGTTCCATTCCTGGTCGAGGTGATGCGGCTCTGCGCTGGGAAGCCGTAGACGACTGTGTCAGCAGGCAAGGAGCGCTTTCCGAAAAGTGTCTTTATTGAAACTTGTTGTGTGAGTTTTCCCCGATAGGCGTGGTGGAAGGGAATAGACGCTAGTCGCTCGCCTTTTTGCAGTCGACCTTTGTGGATCACAGCACCTTCGTCGACCATCATCATGGGATAGGGAAACTGCTTGAATGCTAAGAGTTGAGCTTGAATTGGTGTACGACCAATCCTTGCATCGACGAGGGTCGCGGCTTCGAGGCGGTATAATGCATAGGGATCAGCGGGGCCGATCAACGTAAGCTTCGGTGCATCTTTGGAACCAACAGTGAAAGCCATTTCACCGATCCGGGCGAGATAGCCGCCTGACGGGATAGATACCGTCTTGCCGGACACTGCGGATAGTTGGCTGCCGCGCCGACAAGAAGCAAAACTGCTGTCTTTATCATCCCAGCTATAGGCATCCCGCAACATCGGAATAACCTGATCGCTGGCCGAACGAGCCGAAAAGCGCGGACGATCATAATCCTTCGCGCAGTTCCGAACTAGGATATCAATCGATGGGCGCAAATCGTTGCCCAAGATTTGGTACGGTTGCGACGCAGCCAAAGGCGTGACTGCTCTTATGATTGTTATGTGATACGGTTTCGACCCCCGCTCTGGCACCGCGTCTGCCAAATGGTCGAAACTGCCATCGCCGTCTTTGTCAATGAAACAGGTAAGACGATTTGGATTAGGCACCAACCCGCAAAAGTATCGTGGACCATCCTTCAAATTCAGATCATCTGACCGGAGAACCGAAATCCCGCCCCCTGCAAACGCTCGCCATAAGACGATAGTTCGATTGTTGGAGCCTGCCAACTCGATCGAAGCCACCTGAACCGGCATGACCGAGAATCGCGCGATAACATCGTTTTCTGGAGGTTTTCCTTTCGTCCACAACATCTCGTTCAATGAAGTGTCAGAAAATTTGTCAAAAATGAGCGGAACATCTACGATCATTGAATCTCTGACTGTCGATGCCGATGCAGTCTGTGCGTGAATAGGCTTCAATGTAATGACTGAGATAGCCAAGCCGATTAAGAAAAATGACTTCAGATTGGAGTAACCCACAATAATTATTGCCATAATCTTACGGTTGCCTGTCTTATTAAATAGTTCATCAATGGATAGACTAGTTTTATTCGGAGGATAAGTTTAACTTGAATAGACATAGGATCATTCACTTCAATTGTGACAATATCGAGAATCAGTTTGGGCAAGGACGCGCCGTCACTATGGAAATCTTTGCGGCTCGCGCGCTTTCGCTGTTCACCACGCCCCCCGGTATCTCAATACCCGTCTAGCCCAAAAAATGCACTTTCCCGCCATTCCTTGGACTAACTTTTGACTAACTTTTGGATCGCAAGCGTCCCTCACCCTTCGCGCCACGCCCCCACCGCCAACCCCTCGATCGTCCAATTCCCAACCCCCCAGCGCACCAGTCGCAGCGTTGGGTGCCCCACGGCGGCTGTCATACGGCGGACCTGGCGGTTGCGTCCGTCGCGGATGGTGAGGCGGATCCAGCAATCGGGGATGCTATGCCGCACGCGGATTGGCGGGTCGCGCGGCCAGAGCTTCGGATCATCAACACGCTCGGCCTCGGCGGGCAGCGTCATCCCGTCCTTCAACTGCACCCCCGCCCGCAACGCAGCCAGCGCCGCCGCCCCGACATCGCCTTCGACCTGCACGAGATAGGTCTTCGCCATCTTGAATTTCGGGTCCGCGATCCGCGCCTGCAAGCCGCCATCGTCGGTCAGCAGCATCAGCCCTTCGCTATCCAGATCGAGGCGCCCCGCCGGATAGACGCCGGGCACGTCGATATAATCGGAAAGCGAGGGACGGCCATTATCGTCGGTAAACTGCGGCAGGACGCCATAGGGTTTGTTGAACAGGATCAGCACGGGCGCGATCCTAAGACCAGCCCGCAAGTCCGACCAGTCCTATGCCTCGTCGGCCAGAATCTTTGCGCCGAAACGCCAGCCGAGCACCCAGCGCACTTCGGCGCGGACATGGCCGCGATCGGGCAGGGCAACCTCGACGGTCGATCCGGTGCGCACCTTTTCTTCGCATTCGGCCATGAAGCCGCCTTCGGAGATGTTGGCGAGCTTGCCGGTCAGTTCGCGGCCGCAATCGTCATTGACCATGACGTCGGCATTGCATTCCCAGCGCTCGATCCTTTGGTTGACGGAGCCGTCAGAAATGAATGGCGCGGCCGCCGCTTAAGACCCAGGGGTCGAGCCGCGTCTTGCCGACAACATCTGCGCCCTGAAACGCGCCGTCCTTGGTATCGAACACGATCATGTAGCTCGCACCGGCGCCGACATTGGCGGCGGACGCGGCCTTCGCGCGTGAAGTGATACTGGAGGGTGAATGCCGTCGGACCGTAAGTGATTTCGCCGAGCTTGTCCGACAAGCTGAAATTGACGCCGACGGTTAGCAGCACGAATTCGTCATCGCGATCCCTTCGGGGCCGTCAACCGCACAAATCACGTCATACGCGCTGCGCTCCAACCGCCGCCGGCGCATGTCGCGGTTCGTTTAATTGTCTTCGACGAGCAGAACTTTGGTCATGACGGGCTCTTAGCTTTCAAATGTTTTCACAGGGTTAAGCCGCAGCACTGAACTCAGTCTCGCGCGCCGACAGATCGGGAATAATCAGAAGATTTGCCACTTGTCCGTTCAGCTGCCGCCCCAGTTTCATCGTGCCCCCGATAAGCCCGGCAAATTTGTGCGCCAATGCGATCTCGATGCCGGTGCCGCCATATTTGGTCGGCGATGTATCGTCACGATGGTCAAAGGAGTCGTGCATGCCGGTTTCAGGGATCAATCGCGCTTCGGGACTGTCGTCGGTGAGCGCCATCGTCACGCCGCCCACGCCATTGCGCTCGATGGTAAGCGTGAGTTGGTGGGCGCCGGCCGTGCGACTGGCGATCCCCGTCGCCAGATGGCGCAGCGCGCCACCGAATGAATCCCAATCGGTGTTGAAGACGAATTCGCTGCCGCGTCCCGGCGCGACGACCAGCGAACAGCCCCGGCTTTCGAGCGCCGCGTCAAGCTTCGGAGACCAGCGCGGCAGATATTCGGCGACCGAGCCAAAGCTGCCGTTGAAAGGCATCTTGCCGGCTTCGATGCGCGAATAGTCGAGTATGTCGTCGATCAGGCGCAGCAGGTCGGAACCCGCTTTATTGACCTGGCCGAGATCGGCGACGGATTCGCTGTCGTTTTCGTCTGCCGCTTCTTCGATAAGCAACTGGCTGTAGCCGATGATCGCATTCAGCGGCGTGCGCAATTCATGGCTCATGCTGGCCACGAAAGCGGCTTTGGCCGCACTTGCCTGATTGGCGGCTGCCGTCAGGTTGCGGACATTGTCCGATGTCGAAACGATGCTGTTCAATTCGCGGGAAAATTCGCGCTGTTCGTGAAACATTTTGGCAAAATAGAGTGACATCATTGCAAAATAGAAAGCGATGGCCGCCATCGAGATCATGCCGATGACCTGCAGGTCCTTGAGATCGACCTGTGGGAAATCATAGCCTGTCACGACCATCGTCAGAAAGATGCCGAGGCTGCCGAAAATCTGGGCGAGCAGCACGTTACGGACCAGGCCGGTCGGCGGGAGATAAAGAAAGGCAAGCAGCGGAAACAGCAGAATCCACGGGACGAAGGGCGATCCCATCGCACCGAACGAATAGCAGGCCCAAAGCACGCACAAGATAAGGTTCTGGACCGATATCAATGCCAGCGTCTGATACCGCCCGGTGCTGCGCAGAACGAACGGATAAATCCAGAATGCGAGGATCAACAGAAGGAAGACGACCACACGATAGTCGCGCGATATGTTCATGACCACGAGGTAGAGTGGCAACGAGCAGCCGATGATGGGACCGAAAACATGGCTCAGCATGAACATACGGGCGCGACGATGCGCCTCGGGTACGACCTGAAGGTCAGCCGGGATGAAATCGTCGAGCAAGTCGCTCAAGCTGAATTTCTTCGGTGACCCCAGTGCCAACGTCATCGAAAATTTGCCCCGGCGTGATGTAGCGGCGCATGGTTGCGCTCGCAGCTCTCGGGTCGGGGCATAGCCGAAAGCTCTTAATGCGACGTAAAGGCTAGCAGCCCGCGTCCTTTGCCGATTGTTAAACTTTGCTGGCTAGTCAGCGGGTTGCGAACAGGGACGCGCGATGTACCGACCTTTCTACAGCATGATCGACTGGTTTATTCCAGCCGCGATCCGCGAGACGGAATCCGATCGGTTGATGACACGCACTTTCGTGCTGCTGCATTTGCTGGGGCCGCTGATGGGCCATTCGGTGACCTATTTCCTGTGGCAGACACCCGCTGGTGAGACGTGGCAATTCTGGTGCACCGAGGCAATGGTCGCCAGCTTCTTCCTGATCCCCTTCATGCTGCGGTGGTGGGGCAGCATGCGCATGGCCGCAATCTTCAGCGTCCAGATGCTCGTAGCGCTCAGCCTTTTCGGTTCGTTCTTCTTCGGCGGGATCAGCTCGCCGTTTTTGCCGTGGTTCCTGATCGCGATGGTGCTCGGGTTTTTCTACCTGTCCAATTCGATCAAACATGTGCTCGTCGGCGTTGTCATCCAGCTTGTCGGTTATTTCGGCATCCGCATCTGGCTAGGCGCGTTTCCGACGATATTGCCCATCGAAAGCCTCAAAATCGCCTCCTTGCTGTCGATCTGCGCCGCCCTTGCCGCCATGACCCTGCTAACGCTTTACTATGCAATCGTGATGCGGATCAGCGTGCAGGTCGAACAGGAAGCGATCGAACAGCGGAGCAAGCTCGGCGCGCTGCGCGAGGCGATGGAAGCCGCCGAGCTTGCCAGCAAGCGCAAATCGATTTTTCTTGCAAAGATGAGCCATGAGCTCCGTACCCAGCTCAATGCCGTGATCGGTTGCACCAAAATGCTTCGCGAGAATTTTGAAGAGCGCGCGGACGCTGGCCGAAAGATGCAGGATCTTGACCGCATTCATACCGCCGGGCGGCATCTTCTTGCGCTGGTCGACGACGTCATCGATTTGAACTCGATCGAAGCCAACCGCATCGAAGTGGTGGCCCAGCCGGTCGAAGTCGCGGTGCTGATCAACGAAGTCATGACAACGGCCTCGCCGTTGATCGGCAAGCGCGATAACCGCATCGTCGTCAATATGCCCGAAGATCTAGGGATCCTCGAGCTTGACGCCCTGAAACTGCGCCAGTCGATCCTCAATCTCTTGAGCAATGCCGCCAAATTCACGACCAAGGGCATGATCCTGCTTACGGTCCTCCGCAAGGAAACGCTGCGCGGCGAAATTCTGCTCGTGGAGGTCACCGACAATGGCATCGGCATCACGCCCGAAGGCCTCAGCCGCCTGTTCACCGATTTCAGTCAGGCCGAATCGGACACATCGAGCAAATTCGGCGGGACGGGGCTTGGCCTCGCGCTGACGAAGCGCTTCTGCGAGATGATGGGCGGCACCATCAACGTTCGCTCCGATCGCGGCGTTGGCACCAGTTTCACCATCGAAATCCCGATCAACTACGGCGTCGTCCGGGTTTCGACGCCGCAGTCCGGCGCACGCGCTGTACTTGGAGTTGCGGCATGATCCACAGTGATTTCGACCTGAAGACGGTCGAAACGCCCGCGCTGACGATGACCGCGCGGCGCACGATCGCGCGCCTTGCGCTGGTGGCAATCGGAGCGACGTTGATCGTTACGGCATTGGGAAGCTGGGCGATCTGGTCCTTAACGGCAGAGCTTGGGGCAAACCGGATAGCCGTGTTTGTCGGCGCTGCATCTGCAGCAGCGGCATTGCTCGCCACTGCAACTGCGCATACTCTTGGCCGGATGTTTGCGGCTCCGGCGGCACGCGCCGCCGATCTGCTGATGTCCTATCTGATGATGGCCGGTGAAGATCCGATCACCGATGTCAGCCTTTACGACCAGAAATCGATGTCACTGACCGCGATCATGCGCGATTTCGATCGCCTCGAAGAACGCGTGGCAAGCGCTGTTGGGCGGTCACGGGGCGTCATTGCCGAACTCGAGCGAGCGCGCGAACACGCCAATCTTCAAAATCTGGCGAAATCGCAATTTCTGGCCAACATGAGCCACGAACTGCGCACCCCGCTGAATGCGATACTCGGCTATGCCATGCTGCTTTCGGAAGATGCGATCGAAGCAAAGAATGCTCCGGTAATCGCCGATCTTGAACGGATCCGGCAAGCGGGGCGTCACTTGCTGTCGCTGATCAACGAAATCCTTGATCTGTCAAAGATCGAAGCCGGCAAGGCAACGCTCGACCGCACCGTCGTCGACGTCAATGCGCTGGTGCGTTCGGCCGCGATCAACTTCGATGCCGAAACCAAGCGCAACGGCAATACATTTTCGATCAAGATCAGCAGCGATGTCGGCATCATGATCGGCGATGAAGGCAAGATCCGTCAGTGCCTGACCAACTTGCTCTACAATGCGTTCAAATTCACGACCAATGGCGATGTTTCGCTCGACGTCGATCTGGCCGACACAAATGGCAAGCACGAAGTCGTATTTCGCGTTGCGGACACCGGGATCGGCATCTCCACGGCGCAGATGGAGCATTTGTTCGAGCCATTCCGTCAGGGCGACAGCAGCACGTCGCGCAAATTCGGCGGCACGGGGCTTGGTCTCGCGATTGCCCGCCGCCTTGCCCGCATGATGCTGGGCGACCTCAATGCCGAAAGCGTCGAAGGCAAGGGCTCCGTATTCACACTGGCGGTCCCGCTGAATTCGGGGGCAAGCGCCGTTTTGGACGACGTGCGGCTGCCCGGCAGCGCCCAATCGGTCGATATTGCGATGCTTTCGGTCGAGGGGTACGAACGCACGGCGCTGATCATCGACGACTGCGACAGTGCCATCGATCTGATGCGCCGCTGGCTGACGCGCCTCGACTATGGTGTGATTTCGGCCACTGACGGCGAAACCGGCCTTGCGATGGCCCGCAAGCAGAGGCCAGATCTGATCCTTCTCGATGTCCTGATGCCCGGGCGATCGGGCTATGACATTCTCGAGGAATTGCGCGCGGATGAAGCGCTGGGCAGCACACCGGTCATTCTCGTTACGGTTGATGATGACCGCGCGCGCGGGCTGGGCGCAGGCGCGACCGATTATATCCGCAAGCCGGTCGCTGAATCGCAATTGCGGGCGATGCTCGAAGTGTACCGTGTCAAGGCAAGCGGCGAAATTCTGATTATCGAAGACGACGACGACGCCGCCGAACTGGTTGACCGTTGCGCGTGCCAGGTCGGTTTTTCGACCCGCCGCGCGATCGATGGCGCACAGGGATTGGCGATCGCCACGGCGCAACCGCCGGTCGCCATTGTGCTGGATCTCGCGATGCCGATGATGAACGGCTTTCAGGTGATCGATGCGCTGCTTGCCAACGAAGCGTTGCGTTCGATCCCGGTCATTGTCCTGTCAGCATGCGAAATCACGCTCGAGGAGCATCGGCGGATCGTCGATTCAGGTTATCTGTTCTGCGCCAAGGGATCGTCGTCGCCGCGCGAAATTGCCCAGCATTTGAAGGAGCTGGTGCGATGAGCGCATATGCGCCCGATCCTGGCCGGGGGGGGCGGCGCCGCGTCCTCATTGTGGACGACGTCGAAGACAACCGCACTGTGCTCGACCGCGGCCTCAAGTCTTGCGGCTATGAGACCGAAACCTGCAGCAGCGGGCGGCAAGCCTTGTCGATTCTTTCGCGCAGCGTGCCCGACATTGTCCTGCTCGACTGGATGATGCCCGACCTGTCGGGCATGGACACGCTGATCGCGATCCGCGAGATCTATGACAGTGCCCGTCTGCCGGTCATCATGTGCACAGCGATGGACGAGGAAATGTCGGTCGTTGCTGCGATCAACGCCGGCGCGACCGACTATATGGTCAAGCCGATCAGCCTGCCGATCCTGCGCGCGCGGATGAAAGTGCACCTCGAACAACGCGCGCTGGTCGACACGCTCGATACGCAGAAAATGCTTGCCGAGCAGCGACTGACCGACCGTACACGTGCGATGTTCGATCAAATTCCCCAGCGTGGCGCATCATCCACGCCAATGATCGCGCGCGACGGACGCTTCGGACGCGATTGACAGACATGCAAAGAACAATGCCGAAACGCGTATGCGCCGCAACAATGATTATCGGGCTGACGGCGCTTGCGGGCCCGGCATATCTCATCGCAACGTCGCTTGGCCTGATGCCGGAGTCGACCCCAGTGGCGATCGCGGTTGCAATGCTGGCCAGCCTCGCCGTTCTCGGCGCAATCTGGCGTCACCGCAGTCTGACTGATGCGCATCAAGAACTGATTGCGGTGCGCGCCGAACAGCATGAATTGATGCAGCGAGACCCGCTGACCCAGCTCCACAATCGCAGCGCGTTCCATGCGGCCCTCGAAGCGCTTGCGGTTAGGGGCGGGGTGACAACGCTGCTTTTCTTCGATCTCGACCGGTTCAAGGACGTGAACGACAATATGGGCCATAAAGCCGGCGACCTGCTGTTGATCGAAGTGGCGCGGCGCACCGAAGCCGTACTCGGCGAAGCGACGGTGATCGCGCGTCTCGGCGGCGATGAGTTTGCGGCAATTATCCCGAGTGGAACCCAGCGGACCCCCGAAGATCATGGTCTGGCCGTCGTCGAAGCCATCAGCCATCCGTTTTTTATCGATGGCAAACCGGTCGATATCGGGGCTTCGGTCGGGATCGCGGTCGGCGATCCGGCGCTCGACGGCGCGCACGAATTGCTGCGCCGCGCCGATACTGCGATGTATGAAGTCAAGGGCGCGCCGCGCGGCGCCTGCCGCGTGTTCGATGACGCGCTTGACGGTCGCCAGATTCTCGAAAGCTCGATCCGTGTCGAGCTTGGCCGGTCGATCATCGAAAACGAACTCGCGCTCCATTTCCAGCCGATCATCGACGCGCGCACCGGTGCGATGAGCAGCACCGAAGCGCTGCTGCGCTGGCGCTCGTCGCAGATGGGCGATGTCTCGCCGGCGACGCTGATCCCGATCGCCGAAAACAGCGGCCAGATCATCGGGCTAACCGACTGGACGATTCAAAGTGCCTTCGACGCCATCCGGACGCTTGAGGATGTCCCTGTCGCCATCAATATTTCGCCGGTCTATTTCAAACATCCAGATTTCGTGCAGCGCATTTTCGACAAGATGCTGGCCGCCCATATCCGGCCCGAATTGCTGACGATCGAACTGACCGAAGGTGTCCTGATATCCAATTTCGATCAGGCGCGCCGGTCGATCGCGCAGCTTCGCGATGTCGGTGTCAATGTATATCTGGACGATTTCGGCACCGGATATTCGTCACTCAGCTATCTCCAGCACTTCGAACTCGACGGGCTGAAGCTCGACAAATCATTTCTGAAACATGCCGGTAAAAAGCGGCAGGCGACGCAGATCATCCGCGCGGTCATCGAATTCGGCCATAGTCTCGATATGAAAGTTGTTGTGGAAGGCGTCGAAAGCGATTGGCAGGCGCGATTGCTGCAACTGCTCGGCTGCGACTTGCTGCAAGGCTTCGAACTCGGTGTGCCGATGCCGCTCGACGCGCTCCAGCAGTTTCGCGGCGACCTGCAAGCGGCCAATCTTGCCCGCGACGTCGGCCCGCCACAGTTGAGCGCGGTGGCAAACGCCGCCTGAACCAAAAAACTGGTGCTGCCGCGGAGGATTGAACTCCGGACCTCAGCCTTACCAAGGATGCGCTCTACCACTGAGCTACGGCAGCACGGGTTTTCCGATAGAAGCGCGGCTATGAAGAAAGCGTGTGGACGGGTCAAGGCTGACACAGCTATTGTCGACCGATGGCAAGATCCGATCCCGAAACCCTTGCTACCGCGCTTCGCGAGAATTTGCGGAAGCGCAAGGAACAGGCGCGTGTTCAGACGACCCTGCCGTCGCATGGAAACGACGAGCAGGGAGATGTTGTCATACCAACCAGCGCCAGTGATCTATCCCCGCCGTCGGTCCGAAAGGTCTGAACCCTATTCTGCAATCACGAACGCGTTTAGCTTGTTGCCGTCAGGGTCGCGGAAATAAGCCGCATAGAATCCGCCGCCACGAACGCCTGGCGCGCCTTCGTCCGTCCCGCCATTCGATAGCGCAAGCGCATAAAGTCGATCGACATGACCACGATCTTTGGCGTCGAGCGCCACCATCACGCCGTTGCCAACGCTCGCAGCATTCCCATCGAACGGTTTCATAACGGCAATGCCAGCCGCGCCCTTCGGCGCGCCCCATGCGATGTAATTCGCGCCTTCCATCATACGCCCGACGCCCATCTCACCCGCAATCGCGTCGTAGAATTTTGCTGCACGTTCAATATCGCTTGTACCGAGTGTCACATAACCAATCATCATGATTCTCCCCAATTGCTACTGGAACATTACCGGAACAGAACCGGGAGATCAATCGCTAAATCGGCGCGCAGGCATAGTCGATCCAGATCCGTGCGTCGCCTGACAGTTGCGGCGCGACGATTTTGGAAACCTGAGCATGATAATCGTCGAGCCAAGCGCGTTCGGCCGGCGACAGCATTGACGATTCAATCATCGCCTTGTCGATCGGCGCAAATGTCAGTGTCTCGAAACCGAGCATCGTCGCTTCGCCGCCGGCGACCGCGCGTTCCTCGACAAGTACGAGATTCTCGATCCGGATGCCGTAGGCGTCGGGCTTGTAATAGCCCGGCTCGTTCGACAGGAACATGCCCGCACGCAGCGGCTCGTTCGTGCCCGGCTGCCCGCCGCCGGGTTTTGCGATGCGTTGCGGACCTTCATGTACGGCAAGGAATGACCCGACTCCGTGACCGGTGCCATGCGCGTAATCGAGGCCTGCCGCCCACAAAAATTGACGGGCCAGCGCATCGAGCTGCCCACCGCTGGTGCCATCGGGAAAAACGGCGGTGGCAAGCGCGATGTGTCCCTTCAGCACGCGCGTAAACCGGTCTTTGACTTCGGCTGGCGCGTCGCCGGGGCCGACCCAGACCGTTCGCGTCACGTCGGTCGTGCCATCGATATACTGCCCGCCGGAGTCGCACAGATACACCGACGAGGATTCGATCGGGCGGTTGGTTTCCGCGCTTGCCTTGTAATGCATGATCGCGCCATTCGGTCCCGCACCCGAAATCGTGTCGAAACTCAGATCGAGCAGCTTGCCGGTGTCCGCCCGGAATTTCGCCAGCTGATCGGACGCTGAAATCTCGGTCAGTTCACCCTTTGGCGCTTCGACCGACAGCCAGTGCAAATAGCGCGACAGCGCCGCCCCGTCGCGCTTGTGGGCAGCGCGCGTTCCGGCCTGCTCGGCGAGGTTCTTGATTGCCTTGGCAAGCACCGCGGGGTCACGGACAGAAACAAGCTTGGCGCCCCCTTGTTCGAGCGCATCGAAAACAGCGGCGACCGCACGTTCGGGATCGGCGGCAACGCGCTTGCCGGTGAGCGTGGCCAGCATCGGGGCAAAAGCATCGCGGTCATGCAAGCGGACGCCATTGCCGAGATGCGCACGCACGGCATCGTCGATCTTGTCGGGCGCAATGAACAGGTCCGCCGTGGCATCGGCATGAAGCACCGCGAACGCGAGGCCCACCGGCGTATGCGTTACGTCGGTCCCGCGCACGTTGAAGGTCCAAGCAATCGAGTCGAGTGCCGTCATGACGGTTGCATCGAGCCCTTCACGCGTCAGCCAGTCGGCAATTTCGGCGCGCTTTTCGGGCGAAGAGCGCCCCGCCATATCGGTAGGCTGCACTGCGATTTTCGCTGCGGAAAGAGCGGGCTGATCGGCCCAGACCGCATCGATGGGGTTTGCGGCAACGGGCACGAGTTCGGCACCCTTTGCGGCCAGCGCAGTCGTCGCCGCCGAAACCCAGTCGCGCGTGTGCAGCCACGGATCATAGCCGATGCGCCCGCCCGCTGGTGCATGGTCGCGCAACCAATCGGATATGCTCGTCTGCGGCACGCCGCAATAGTCCCAATGATCCGCCGAAACCTGCGCACGCACTTGCAACGTATAGCGGCCATCGGTGAAAATCGCTGCCGCTTCGGGCAGGACGACGGCCGCCCCCGCCGATCCCCTGAACCCCGTCAGCCATTCGAGCCGCTTTGCATAATCGCCGACATATTCGCTCATATGTTCATCGGTCAGCGGCACGACAAAACCGTCAAGACGGGTGGCGGCGAGATGCGCACGCAGTGCGGCTAGGCGGTCGGCATGGCTGGACATGACCAGGACTGTTGCGCCAGTCCGCGGGGCCTTGCAAGAGGGTGCGATGACACCTTTCACTGCCACGATCACCGCTCAGAGCGCCGACATCGACGAGCTTGGCCATGTGAATAATTCAGTATGGGTGCGCTGGATTCAGGACATGGCGACCGCGCACTGGCAGGCGGCGGCAACTCCTGAACATATCGCGGCTTATTATTGGGTCGTGGTGCGGCACGAGATCGATTTTTCTGGCAACATCGCGGCGGGGGAGAGCGTCGAGGGCCGCACCTGGGTCGACGGTTTGCCAAGGGGGGCGAAGTTCGACCGGCATGTGGAGTTTCTGCGCGAGGGCAAGGTGATCGTCCGCGCAAAGACGACGTGGGCGATATTGGATAAGGCGACAGGGCGGATATTGCGCGTGCCCAAGGGTGTGTCGGGGCGATTTGTTTGAGGGCATACGGAAGCATGTTATCATCTGGTGAAAGACTTCGCGTTTATGGCGGATATGATATGGAGCCGCCTTGGTTGTCCGGACTGGCAGCGGTGCAGGGACTAGTTACCGGCTTCATTCCGGGTCAAAATGAAACTCCAGCTGCTGTCGTTCGGCTTGACGCACCAATTACCTGCGACGGAAAAAGAGGGCGACATCCTCGTGCTCGAGCTTCGCTATGTTGACGCTCAGTGGTCAGACGAAGGGACAGTGCATGTCGAACTGTGCGCCTTCATGCCAGAGCCGATGGCATGGCAATATCGCCTCAAAGGAAAATGGATTGAGAGCCATGCTTCCTATCAACGGATGCAGGACGGCCTCTAAAGATCAATCAACAACCGCGTCGGGTCCTCGACAGCATTTTTGAGCGCCACAAGGAAGGTCACGGCCTCGCGCCCATCAATCAACCGATGATCGTAGCTCAAGGCCAGATACATCATCGGTCGCACCACGACTTGCCCTTCGCGGACGACGGCGCGGTCTTCGATGCGGTGGAGGCCAAGGACTGCGCTCTGCGGCGGGTTGATGATCGGGGTGGACATGAGACTCCCGAAGACGCCGCCATTGCTGATCGTGAACGTGCCGCCCTTCATATCGTCCATCGTCAGCGTGCCGGCCTTTGCCCGCGCCCCGAAATCGCCGATCGTTTTCTCGATGCCCGCGACCGACAGCGACTGCGCATCGCGGATGACGGGGACGACAAGGCCGTTGGGCGCGCTGACCGCGACCGAGACGTCGACATAATCGTGATAGACGATTTCTTCCCCGTCGATCTGCGCGTTGACGTTCGGAATGTCGCGCAAGGCCATGCACGCGGCTTTTACGAAAAAGCCCATGAAGCCGAGGCGCACACCGTGCTTCTTTTCGAACAGATCCTTGTATTTCGTCCGGGCTTCGATGACCGCAGTCATGTCGACATCGTTGAATGTGGTCAGCAGCGCGGCGGTATTCTGTGCTTCCTTCAAGCGGCGAGCGACGGTCTGGCGCAGCCGCGTCATGCGCACACGTTCCTCACCGCGATCTTCGTTCACGGTCGGAATAGTGGCGGGCGCTGAGGCGGGTTCGGGAGCGACTGGTTTGGCCGCGACGGGCGCACCCATCACGTCGTCCTTGGTCAGGCGTCCGTCCTTGCCCGTGCCCCTGATCGTCGAGGGATCGACGCCTTTCTCGAGGACGAGACGGCGCACCGATGGCGACAATGTCTGTGGCGGTGCCTCACCCTTGGGCATCGCATCGGCCTGTTGCTGCGTTGCTTCTGCGCGGGGTGCAATCGGCGCTTCCTGTGGCGGTGCCGCTTCGGTCGTCCCCTGCGCGGCTTCAACGACCACCGCACCGCCGCCTGCCTCGATCGACGCGATCACGGCACCGACGTTCACCGTGTCACCGACCTTTACAACCTGCTGTCCCATCACGCCCGCGATGGGGGAGGGGACTTCGACCGAAACCTTGTCCGTCTCCAGTGATGCAATCGGCTCATCCGCCGCAACCGCATCGCCGGGTTTTTTCAGCCATTCGCCAAGCGTGGCTTCGGTGATCGATTCGCCCAATACGGGGACTGTGACTTCGGTGGACATGATTACCCTTTCCGCTGACGCCGGATTTCGGCGCGGACATTGTGACCCAAGGCATCGGCGACCAGCGCTGCCTGTTCGGACTGATGACGCTTGGCAAGGCCGGTGGCGGGCGATGCGCTGGCCTTGCGACCGGCATAACGCGCGCGGCTGACGCTGCATTTCGCCGCGGCCAGCGCTTCTTCGATCTCGGGTTCGACGAAAAACCACGCGCCGTTGTTTTTCGGCTCTTCCTGCGCCCAGACGACGTCTTCGAGCGCGGTCATGCGCCTGATCCGCTCGGTCAGCGGTTCGCCGGGGAAAGGATAGAGTTGTTCGATCCGCACCACGGCGGTGTCCGTGCCGCTCGCTGCGTCGCGGGCATCGAGCAGATCATAGGCGACCTTGCCACTGCAAAGCACGAGCCGCTTCACGTCGGCATCGGCGGGCGCCGCAGGATCCGACAGGATGCGCATGAAATGCCCGTTGCCGACGAAATCCTCGGTCTTCGAAACCGCGCGTTTGTGGCGGAGCAGCGACTTCGGCGTCATGATGACCAGCGGTTTGCGGAAACTGCGGTGCATCTGGCGGCGCAGGACATGGAAATAATTGGCCGGCGTCGTGATGTTGGCGACCTGGATATTGTCGTCGGCGCACAGCTGCAGGAAGCGTTCGAGGCGGGCAGAGCTATGCTCGGGCCCCTGACCCTCGAAACCATGCGGCAGCAGCATCACCAGCCCGTTGGCACGCAGCCACTTGGCCTCGCCGCTTGCAATGAACTGATCGATCATGACCTGTGCGCCGTTGGCGAAATCGCCGAACTGCGCTTCCCAAAGGACAAGCGTTTTCGGGTCGGCACTGGCATAGCCATATTCGAAACCGAGCACGCCGAATTCGGAGAGCGTCGAATCGAGCACTTCGAAGCGCCCGTGCGGCACGTTCCACAATGGCACATATTTATGCTCATTCGTCTGATCGACCCAGACGGCGTGGCGTTGCGAGAAGGTGCCGCGGCCTGAATCCTGCCCCGACAGCCGCACGCCATAGCCTTCGGAAAGCAACGACCCGAACCCGAGCGCTTCGCCCGTTGCCCAGTCGATGTTTTCACCGCTCGTGAACATCGCGCGTTTTGCGTCAATTACGCGGTTCAGCGTCGGGTGAATGGTCAGCGTATCGGGCACTGTCGTCAGCGTCCGACCCAATCCATCGAACAGCTTTTTCTCGATCCCCGTTTCCACATTGCGCCGCGCGGTTTCAGGGTCGGCCGGCTTGTGCAGCCCCGCCCAGCGCCCGCCGAACCAGTCCGCCGCATTGGCCTTGTACGTCGCGCCTGCCTTGAATTCTTCTTCGAGCATCGCGGTAAAATTGGTGATGTGGTTCGCGGCCCAGTCCTTGTCGATCGTCCCTTCGGCCACCAGCCGCGCGGCATAGACGTCGCTGACGCCCGGATGCCCCTTGATCGTCTTGTACATCAGCGGCTGGGTGAAGCTCGGTTCGTCGCCTTCGTTATGGCCGAAGCGGCGATAGCACCACATGTCGATCACGATGTCGCGGTGGAAGCGCTGGCGGAACTCGATCGCCATCTTGCAGGCAAAGGTCACGGCTTCGGGATCGTCGCCGTTGACGTGAAAGATCGGGGCCTGGACGCCTTTGGCAACGTCGGAGGGATAGGGGGACGAACGCGCGAACTGCGGGCTGGTCGTAAACCCGATCTGGTTATTGATGATGAAGTGGATGCAGCCGCCGGTGTTGTAGCCGCGGACACCCGAGAAGCCGAGACATTCCCACACGATCCCCTGTCCCGCGAAGGCCGCGTCGCCGTGGAGCAGGACCGGCAGGACTTGAACATGCTCGCCCAGATCGTCGCGGTCGGTCTGGATTGCGCGGACCTTGCCCAGCACGACGGGGTCGGCCGCTTCGAGATGCGACGGGTTGGGGACCAGCGACATGTGCACCTTGATCCCGTCGAACTCGCGGTCAGTGCTCGTGCCGAGGTGATATTTCACGTCGCCCGATCCGCCGACATCGTCGGGGTTTGCGCTGCCGCCCGAAAATTCGTGGAAGATCACGCGGTAAGGTTTGGCCATGACGTTGGCCAGCATGTTGAGCCGTCCGCGGTGCGCCATGCCATAGACGATCTCGCGCACGCCCATCGCGCCGCCATATTTGATCACTGCCTCGAGCGCAGGGATCATCGCTTCGCCGCCATCGAGCCCGAAGCGCTTGGTGCCGACATATTTCTTGCCGAGGAAGCGCTCCCATTGCTCGGCTTCGATAACTTTGGCGAGGATCGCTTTTTTACCTTCGGGGCTGAACGCGATGGCGGCGTCCTTGCCTTCCATGCGCTCCTGCAGGAAGCGGCGCTCCTCGACGTCGCTAATGTGCATATATTCAAGGCCGACATTGCCGCAATAATTGGCGCGCAGCGTGGCGACGAGGTCGCGGATGCTGGCCCATTGAAGTCCAAGCGCACCGCCCAGATAGATTTTCCGGTCGAGGTCGGCTTCGGTGAAGCCGTGATATTCGGGTGTCAGGTCAGCGGGCAGATCGGTCTTGGTCAGGCCCAGCGGATCGAGATTGGCAGCGAGATGCCCGCGCACGCGATAGGTGCGGATGAGCATCATTGCCTTGATCGAATCCGATGCGGCCTTGACGAGATCGGTTTCGGCGACCGGCGCGCCGGTTTTTGCGGCTGCCTTTTTGATCTCGACCGCCATCTGCGTGGGGTCGAGCGCAGCCGTCAGATCGTCGTTTACGAGCGGCGACCAGTTGGGGCGGGACCAGCTGGGTCCGGCTTGATGTTCGCTTTCGAAACCGTGGTTCTCGAGTCCCATTCAAACCTCCGTGCTCCTGCGAAAGCAGGAGCTCTGGCGTCCAAGGCTCCTGCTTTCGCAGGAGCACAGACTATCCGTTCAACAAAGCCTTCAGCGTCACCCCAAGTTCCGATGGCGATGGGGAAACCCTGATCCCTGCAGCTTCCATCGCGGCGATCTTGTCTTCGGCACCGCCCTTGCCGCCCGAGACGATAGCGCCGGCATGGCCCATACGGCGACCCGGCGGTGCGGTCAGCCCCGCGATAAAGCCGACCATCGGCTTGGTGCGACCGCGCTTGGCTTCGTCGATCAGGAATTGCGCGCCTTGTTCCTCGGCATCGCCGCCGATTTCACCGATCATGATGATCGATTGCGTCGCGTCATCGGCCATGAACAGTTCGAGGACATCGACGAAATTGGTGCCGTTGACCGGATCGCCGCCGATGCCGACCGCCGTCGTCTGGCCGAGCCCTTCGGCGGTCGTCTGGAACACGGCTTCATAGGTGAGCGTCCCCGATCGTGAGACGACGCCGACCGAACCCTTCGAAAAGATGCTGCCGGGCATGATGCCGATCTTGCACTCGCCGGGCGTCAGCACACCGGGGCAGTTCGGCCCGATCAGACGCGACTTAGAGCCCGACAGCGCGCGTTTGACCTTGACCATGTCGAGCACCGGAATCCCTTCGGTGATGCAAACGATCAGCGGCACTTCGGCATCGATTGCCTCAAGGATCGAGTCCGCAGCAAACGGCGGCGGGACATAGACGACGCTTGCGGTCGCCTGCGTCTTCGCAACCGCCTCGGCAACGGTATCGAACACCGGCAGCCCGATATGCGTCGAGCCGCCCTTGCCCGGCGTGACGCCGCCGACCATCTGCGTGCCATAAGCCAGCGCCTGCTGCGTATGGAACGTGCCGGTCTCGCCGGTCATTCCTTGCGTGATGACACACGTCCGCCCGTTCACCAATATTGACATTATATTCCCAACTTGAAAGATCTAACAACAGGTTTCGAAGCGCGCAGCTTATTTTGCAAACGCTGCGCAAACTCGCGATCGTAGACGGACACTGTTAAGTTCACCTTGTCTATTTCAATTCTTGAACTACCGTCGGGTAGTAGAATTTCATAACGGTATGTTTGCCAAGCAGGTTTCGGCAATTCAACAATGTGTAAACTTTCCGCAACAATCTGGAACGCTGCATGAATATCGTGTCCATCAGTCTCAAGTCGACAGCGACTTATCCAATGATTTTTATCGGGTTGCTTGAAGGACGAGACTCTTAAGAAGGATCGTGCAGGCTTCTCGATCTCGTAATAATCGGCGAATTCATTCGGTGACTGTAACCGATACTCGCCTGCCCATTGATGTCTAACTTTAACTTTCTTCGCGAACTCTTTCTTCAGTCTAAGCTCTCCCCGGATGCATGCATCAATGAAAATTCCTGCAACTGCTGCTGACATTGGGTGATCGCGAGAGGCATTCAAATTGGGCGACGTGGTTGCCCCAGGCTGGGGAACGGCGACCAACAGTAAAAGCAGAACGGGGTTCATTTGCTGGCCGCTCTCTGATCCAAACTCCCATCAATCGCCTTACATGCCACCAGCAATTCCTTCACCGCGTCGACCGAAACCGTCAGCCCCGCCTTGTCCGTGTCGTCCAGTTCGATCTCGATCACCTTCTCCACGCCGCCCGCACCAATCTGAACGGGGACGCCGACGTACAAGTCCTTCACGCCATATTGGCCGGTGACATAGGCAGCGCAGGGCAGGATGCGCTTCTGGTCGCGCAGGAAGGCTTCGGCCATCGCGATGCCGCTTGCGGCCGGCGCATAGAACGCCGATCCATTGCCGAGCAGCGCGACGATTTCGCCGCCGCCGCCACGCGTGCGCTTGACGATCGCGTCGATCTTGTCCGCGCTCGAAAGCCCCATCTTGACCAGATCGGGCACCGGAATGCCGTTGACTGTCGAATAGCGGACAACGGGGACCATCGTGTCGCCATGCCCGCCGAGCACGAACGTGTTCACATCGCGGACCGAAACTGCGAACTCGTCCGCGATGAAGTGCGAGAACCGCGCCGAGTCCAGCACGCCCGCCATGCCGACCACCATATGATGCGGCAGGCCCGAAAACTCGCGTAGGGCCCAGACCATCGCGTCGAGCGGATTGGTGATGCAGATCACGAACGCGCCCGGTGCATTGGCCTTGATGCCTTCGCCGACCGCTTTCATCACTTTCAGATTGATGCCGAGCAGATCGTCACGGCTCATCCCCGCCTTGCGCGGGACGCCTGCGGTAACGATGATGACGTCCGCACCCGATATATCGGCATAATCGCTGGTGCCGGTGATCTTCGCATCGAACCCCTCGATCGGGCCGCACTGCGACAGATCGAGCGCCTTGCCTTGCGGCACCCCTTCGACCACGTCGAACAGGACGATATCGCCCAGTTCCTTCTGCGCTGCGAGATGGGCGAGCGTGCCGCCGATATTGCCAGCGCCGATCAGCGCGATTTTCTTGCGAGCCATGGGGCCGTGCGTCCTTCCCAGATGCGTTACGGAATTGGCCGCGCCTTATGCCTTAAGGCGCGACGCCGCAACCGGCGAAACGTCCGATACGCATTTTATCTTTGCACATGGTTCGCAGTAGCGTTTACTTTGCCAGTGTCGTGATCAGGTCGTGCCAGTGATCGAGATTTTCGTTGAACGACTTGACCGGGACACGTTCGTCGCGCCCGTGCGCGCGCTCGTCGTCGGGGCTTACGATCCATGTCCCGTCGACACCGTAAACCGGAATGCCCACAGCGCGCAGTAACGCGCCATCGGTCGCCCCGGTCGACATTTGCGGGATGATCAACATGCCCGGATGGCGCTTGCGCACCGAGTCAGTGAATGCCTTGACGACATCGGCGCGCAGCGGCGACGGCGGTGACGGATTGCCGGCAAGGCCAAGCCCGATTTCGACAGCGGACCCCGCAATCGCTTGCAGCTCGGCTTGCGTCGCAGCCACGGTTATGCCCGGAAATATGCGGCAATTGACAGTCGCGCGGGCCATTTGCGGCAGAGCATTGTCGGCGTGACCACCCTCGAGCCGCGTTGCGACACAGCGCGTCCGCGTGCCGCCGACTTCGGTCGGATCGG
>JBGSMP010000083.1:0-10290 GCA_041740105.1 Sphingomonadaceae bacterium | reverse complement strand
CTGATCTGGAGTGCGCCGTTGGAAACACGCATCCGCAGCGTCGTTGCGAGTGCAGCGGCCCCCGACGCAGCGCCCGCAATCACCGGGATTGCCAGCGCGTTCCATACTGCGGGGACTGTCAGTGGCGAAGGCGAAACGCAGATCTTCCTGTCGACAATGACAAAAGCGCCAATCTCGCTCACCGTGCTCACCCGGCCGGGACAGGCTAAACGCTGGGCATTTTCGTTTGGCGAGATTGTCGATGAATCAGCCGCGCCGCCGACGCGCGACACGCTCGCGTGGTATCGCCTTGCTTGTTTCCTGCCGCGCGCCATGCCCGACGCGGCGACGAATGAGCTAGCCGTGCCGGACGCCGATGCCGCGCGCGAGGACTACCGTTTTGTGATCGAAGCTTTGGGGCCGTGCCCCCGCACGAGACAGTGAAGGCCGACTCTCGCGTCAGGCCTTTTCGAGCGTGCATTGCAGCGGATGCTGCTGCGTGCGTGCAAAATCCATCACTTGGGTGACTTTGGTTTCGGCGACTTCATAACTGAAAATCCCGCACACGCCGACGCCCTTTTGATGGACATGCAGCATGACCCGCGTTGCATCCACCATGCTCATCCGGAAAAATCGCTGAAGACACAGGACGACGAATTCCATCGGCGTGTAATCGTCGTTCAGCATCAGCACTTTATAGGGCGCGGGTTGTTTCGTCCGCGTGCGCGTCCGCGTCGCGACACCGACACCGGTGCCGCCGCCTTCGTCATTCTTCCGTTCGTTTGCGCCTAGAATCTTCATCGGGCTACGATATGGCAAGGCGGGGCTGCGGGGCAAGAGTTTGCCGACAAAAAAAGACCGCTCCGGTTTCCCGAAACGGCCTTTTTCGTTTTGATCGTTTCAAGCTTAGGCAGCGACGGCTGTCTTCACCTTGTCAACGGCAACCGCATATCGGTTCTGCATCGGCTGCATGATTTCGCCCATGAGCTTCATGTAACCTTCGGTGAACTTCGACGCTTCACCGACGAATGCGTCAAGATTGCTCTTGGCAACTTCCGACTGGAGCGCGAAAAATTCGGTCGGCGACTTCACAGAGGCAAACTTCTTGGCTGTTGCGTTGGCATCTTCGATCGACTTGCGGCCATATTCAGCCGAATATTTCGCAATATCCTGAACGCCCTTGGCGGCGACGCGGCCCGATGCCACGACGGCTTCGAGATTGCCCTTCGAGAATTCGACCATTTCTTCGAGACCCTTCGAGCCCTTTTCCATGGCTGTCTTGGCGCGAGCCGAGACGTCGCCGAAAGCTTCGGTGGCGCGTGCGGTTGCATCGGCAGTCATCTTCTGGGCGGTTTCCTGAACCTTGGTGACGGTATCGTTCATGCGTGTGTTTCCTTTTGCTTTGATTGGGGTTTTGGCCGCGATGGCAATCTTTGCTGGTGCGGTTTTGGCAGGTGCGGTTTTGGCAGGGGCAGCAGCAGCGCGTTTTGCGACGGCTACCTTTTTACGTGCCACAGACTTGGCAACGGGCGCCTTCACCACGACGGGCTTTGGCGTTTCGACTTTTGCAGCCGCAACCGGCACGGCTACCGCCGTCGGTGCTGGCTGAACCACAGGCGCCGATGCCGTCGCGGCGGGCTTGGTTTCAACTTTGTCTTGATCAGGCTTATCGACCACGAGCGGCCTCCGTAATGTTTATGCTGCAATGCAATATAATCATCCGGAGAAAGATTGCAACTGTTTTTGTTGCAGTGCAGCATAACGCAAGGCGGGAACCCTAAGCTGTTCAATTATCGGGATTTTACGTAACGACCCGGTGCGTCCTCGATACTTCTGAGCGTGCCTTCGCCGGGGACACGCGCGCCATCGGCCTCGACCTCATGCCCATCTATCGTGCGTATCCAGCGCCTCCAGTCGGGCCACCAGCTGCCCTTGTGCTCGGTCGCCCCCTTCACGAAATCATCGACCGACGTCATCGGCCCATCAACCCAATGCTGATATTTCGACGCCGCTGGTGGATTGACGACCCCGGCAATATGGCCAGACCCAGCCAGCACAAAGCGCATCGGGCCTTTCAGATGGTCGGTCAATTTCCAGACGCTCGCCAGCGGAGCAATATGGTCCTCGCGTCCGGCCTGAACATAGGCGGGCGTTTCGATTTTCGTCAGGTCGATCGGCTCGCCCAGCGCGTGCAAAGCGCCGGGAACGACCAGTTTGTTCTCGCGATACAGATCGCAAAGATATGACTTATGCCATTTCGCGGGCAGGTTCGTGGTATCGCCGTTCCAGTGCAGCAGGTCGAAGGCGGGATAGTCCTTGCCGAGCAGATAATTGCTGACCACCGTGTTCCAAATGAGGTCCTTGCCGCGCAGAAGGTTGAAGGTCAGCGCGAGATAGCGGCCATCGAGGAAACCCTGGGCGGAAAGCTGGTCGATCATCGCGAGATTGGCATCGTCGACAAAGTTGAGCAGTTCACCCGCTTCGCTGAAATCGACTTGCGCTGTAAAGAAAGTCGCCGATTTCACTTTCTTTGCCTTGCCCTTCGCCGCCAGCACGGCAAGCGTCGCTGCCAGCGTCGTGCCCGCCACGCAGTAACCGATGGTATGGACCGACTTGACATCGAGCAGCGCGCGGATCGTATCGATCGCGTCGATCTGCGCGGCAATATAATCGTCCCAGATGACGTCGGCCATCGAGGCATCGGCCGATTTCCAGCTGACCATAAACACGCTCAGCCCCTCGCTGACGGCCCAGCGGATGAAGCTCTTTTCGGGGCTGAGGTCGAGAATATAGAAACGATTGATCCACGGCGGAAAAATCACCAGCGGCGTTTTGCCCACTGTGGCTGTCGTCGGCGCATAGTGGATCAGCTGATAAAGCGGCGTCTCATGAATGACTTTGCCCGGCGTGGTCGCAATGTTTCGCCCCACTTCGAACGCGTCCGACGCCGTATGCGTCAGCTGCCCGCGCTGCATATCGGCCATGAGATGCTGGAAGCCGCTCGCCAGACTCGCGCCGTTGGTTTCGAGCGCCTTGTTCAGCGCAACCGGATTGGTCAGCGGCGAATTGGCAGGCGACATCGCTTCGACCAGTGTGCGCATCGCAAACGCTATTTGCGTTTTCTGGTGCGGATCGCCCGGCATCGTTTCGACCGCTGCCATCATTGCGTCGGACATGATCGCATAGCCCTGCCGCATCAGGTCGAAAACGGGATGTTCCCATTCCGGGCCTGCAAAGCGCTTGTCGTGGCGGTCGACCTTGTCGCGGTTCGCCTCGGCAATCGGTTTGAGCAACGCGCCCCAACCGTCAAGGATCGCGCGGACGCCCGATGCGGGGTCAATCGTCGGTTCCGATGTCATGCGCCAACTCCGCTGCCCAAAAAGAAAGACAGGACTTCGACAAGCTCTGCCCGAACGGTTATGACAGATCGACTAGCCCAAAAGGATCGAGATGTCCGACGAATTCTACCGCATGAAGCGCCTGCCGCCCTATGTCATCGCTGAAGTGAATGCGATGCGGGCTGCCGCGCGGGCCGGCGGTGAAGATATCATCGATCTCGGCATGGGCAATCCCGATCTGCCGCCGCCGCAGCATGTTATCGACAAGCTCTGCGAAGTCGCCATGAAGCCCGATGCGCATGGCTATTCGGCATCAAAGGGTATTCCCGGCGTCCGCAAAGCGCAGGCGAGCTATTATGCGCGCCGTTTCGGCGTCGAACTGAACCCCGAAACCGAAGTCGTTATGACCATGGGGTCAAAGGAAGGCCTCGCCAGCCTTGCCACCGCCATTACCGCGCCGGGCGACGTCGTGCTTGCGCCAAACCCCAGCTACCCGATCCACACGTTCGGTTTCATCATCGCAGGGGCCACGATCCGCAGCGTGCCGACGACGCCCGATGAAAACTACTGGCGTTCGCTTGATCGGGCGATGGCGTTTACGGTGCCGCGCCCTTCGGTCTTGATCGTCAACTACCCGTCGAACCCGACGGCCGAAACTGTTGATCTGGCGTTTTACACGCGGCTGGTGGCGTGGGCAAAAGAGAACAAAGTCTGGGTGCTGTCCGACCTTGCTTATTCCGAACTCTATTTCGATGGGAACCCGACACCGTCGATCCTTCAGGTTCCCGGTGCAAAGGACGTTGCGGTCGAGTTCACCTCGATGTCGAAAACCTTTTCGATGGCAGGGTGGCGCGTCGGTTTTGCGGTCGGCAACGCGCACCTGATCGCCGCGTTGACGCGGGTAAAATCTTATTTGGATTACGGTGCGTTTACGCCAATTCAGGCGGCGGCATGCGCCGCACTCAACGGGCCGCAGGACATTGTCCAGACCAACCGTGAGCTTTATCACAAGCGCCGCGATGTGCTTGTCGAAAGCTTCGGGCGCGCCGGTTGGGAAATCCCGCCCCCGCGCGCCAGCATGTTTTGCTGGGCGCCGGTCCCGCCTGCGCTTGCGCATCTGGGTTCGCTCGAGTTTACCAAGCAATTGCTGACCCATGCCAGTGTCGCGGTTGCTCCGGGCGTAGGTTACGGCGAAGACGGCGAAGGCTTCGTCCGCATCGCAATGGTCGAAAACGAACAACGTATCCGTCAGGCTGCGCGCAACGTGAAAAAATATCTTTTGAGCATGGGTGTAAACGTCGGCGCAAAAACCGGGTGACCCGCGCCGATCTGCGGACGTTCAGTCGTCAGTCGCTCGCTTATCGCAAATAGCCTTTGACGCTTGACCAAACGGTTTGATGACAAGAAAATATAGTTAACGCTTCGACAACGTATCCGGCGCGCGATAGCCGCGTCAAATCGGTCGCGCCAACGTCATTTTCTCAGGGAATTCATGATGAAAAAGCATGCCTTTTTCATGGTGCCCGTTGCGCTGGTTACGGCAAGCCCCGCGTGAGCAGCCAGCATCTTCTATGGCACTGACCGGCTTGCTTGAAACAGGGTTCAATCAGGGCCTTTATTCGCTTGCCTACGACCTGAGCACGAACACGCTTTACGGTAACACATCGCGCCGGTTTCACACGATAGACCCGGCCACCGGCGCAGCAACGTTAGTTGGCGGTCTTGACCTGTTAGACAGCACTGCAACCGGAACGACGTTTATCGGACAGCACGGGGCGAATACTTCTCTGCCGGGACTGGCTTTTCTTGGCTCGACCGCCCCGGTCCCCGAATTGTCAACGTGGACAATGATGATTGCGGGATTCGGTTTCGCAGGAATTGCACTGCGTCGGACCAATCGCAGCAAAACGCCGAAAACCGCAGCCGCCTGACAAAAGCAAACCTTGCCAGATCGGCTGGACTCCGCAACAGAAACTCAATGCCCCGTGCTGACTTTCGTTTCTCGACCCGCATCCGCGTGCGATGGTCCGAAGTCGATCCTCAGGCTGTCGTCTTCAATGCGCGATATCTCGATTATGCTGACATCGCCGTCACCGAATATTGGCGCGAAATCCGTCGCGTTGGATTGTGGGAAGGCGCAGTGTTGGAATGTCACGTCGCAAAAGCGGAGGTGCTGTTCAAAAAGCCAATCAGGGCCGACGAGGAACTTGACCTTTTCATGCGAACAGCGCGGTTCGGCACAACCAGCATGACAAGCCTCGTCGAAATTCACGGCGCAGGCGATAAAGATGATCTTCGCGCGCACATCGAGATCGTCGCAGTGCATATCGATCTGTCCGACCACCGGCCGCGGCCAATCCCCGATAATGTGCGGACGGCGTTGACGGCATTCGATTCGGGCGCTTGAACAGGGCGCATTCCGGGTTAAAAGTCATGCTACAAACAAGCGTAGGAGAATCCCCCATGCGTGCTGTTGCCCTTGCCCTGCTCTTCACGGCCACCGTTGCGCCAGTGGCCCTGGCCAAGCCGACCCCGATTGCCGCCGCCGTTGCTGCCAAAGATCGCGCTGCTGATACCGTCGCACTGGATGCCGGACGCAAACCAGGTGAAATTCTGTCCTTCATGCAATTGAAACCGGGCATGACCGCGCTCGATCTGCTGGCGGGCAACGGCTATTATGCCGAGATCATGGCGCCCGCGGTCGGACCCAAGGGCAGCGTCATCGCATTCTCACCTGCCACGTACATGGAGGGCAAAAGCAAAGCCGCTCTCGAAGCCCTCACGACGCGACACAAGAACCTGACCTATACGGGCGACCTTGCAGCGGTGATGGCGAAACCTGCAAGCCTCGATTTCGTCATGCTGCACCTGAACTATCACGACTTCTACTTTGAAAGCGTCGAATACAAGGTGCCGCGGACCGACCCGAATGTGGTGATTGCCGGCTTGTTTTATGCAACCAAGCCAGGCGGTATCGTGGCCGTTATCGACCATGTTGGTCCGGCAGGCGACACGCGCGCGATCGTCGATAAGGTGCATCGCATTGATCCCGAAACCGTGAAGGCCGATTTCGCACGCGGCGGCTTCGTTCTCGAAGCCGAGAGCCCGCTGCTGCGCATGGCAAGCGACGATCTGAGCAAAAGCGTTTTCGACCCGGCCGTTCGCGGCAAGACCGACCGCTTCGCCTTGCGCTTTCGCAAGCCTAAATGAACCAAGCGATCGCGCTGACGGACATTGCGCGGACGATCCAGCTTGCCGTTGCGCCGGTGTTTCTGCTTGCCGGAATCGGTGCGTTCATGAACGTGATCGCCGGGCGCTTGAACCGCGTTGTCGATCGCGCGCGCGTGCTCGAACGGCTGCACCCCGAAACAACGGGCGACGTGCATGACCGGCACGTTTGGGAACTGCGTTTGCTCGACCGGCGCATCACGCTTGCGAGCAATGCGATCTTCCTGTGTGTGGCAAGCGCAATCACCGTTTGCGCGGTCGTGACATTGTTGTTTGTCGCGGAATTGGCCAACCTCAATTATGGGGTCAGCGTTTCCGTCCTTTTCGTGCTGTCGATGGCCCTGCTCGCAGCCGGACTCGCGCTGTTTCTTGTCGAAACGCGGGTTGCGGTCCGTGGCATCCGGATCCGCGCCGATCTGCTCGAACGCCCTGTTGAAACCAGCCGCCGCGACGTCTGGCGCGGTCGATGAGGGTTTGCTTTGCTTTGGCCATGATTGGATTTCTTGGCGGCTGCGCCACGACGCGAGAAGTCGCGCCGACGCCACACGAAAGCTTCTTTGCCCGGATCGGCGCGCTTTGCGGAAAAGCCTATGCGGGGCGACTGGTCACGAACGAAGCGCCCGATGCCGACCTGTCCGGGCAACCGATGGTCATGCACGTTCGGACCTGCAGCGAGAACGAGATCCGCATTCCGTTTCACGTCGGGCGCAAGGATGGCAGCTGGGATCGATCGAGAACGTGGGTTCTGACGCGCAAGACGACGGGGCTCCGGCTGAAGCATGACCATCGCCACGAAGACGGCAGCGCAGACAAGGTGACGCTTTACGGTGGCGATACGGCGACGGCGGGCAGCGCCGAGCTCCAATTCTTTCCCGTCGATGCCGAAAGCATCATCCTGTTTCGCCGCGAAGGTCGGGCAGTTTCAATAACAAATGTCTGGAGCGTTGGAATTGATCGTGGAAAGTTCAGCTATGAACTCCGCCGCACGGGCGCAAATGCCAGACATTTCTGCGTCGAGTTTGATCTGTCGGCACCGGTCACGCGACCCCCTGCACCGTGGGGTCGTTAACCGAGGTCAGCTTTGCGTCAGGCTCAGCACATTGCCGTCGGGATCGCTGAACCACGCTACTTTTGCGCTGCCGTCGGGCGCAGTCCAGATCCCAAGCGCATCCTGCCCATAGCCATCGTAAACCGTAAAGCTGACGCCCTTGGCGGTCAGCGCGGTGACAACTGCCACGATATCATCGACATGCCAGCCCAGCGCAGGGTGCGGGCCTGCCGTCCAATCGGGAATTTCGGTGATGCGCAGGATCGTCCCTGCCATGTCAAAGACAGCAGCGAAGTCATCACCGGGCAATCGCGTCAAGCCCAGCGTGTCGCCGTAATAGGCTTCGGATATCGCACGGTCGCGAGTCATGATGAAAGCGACGGCCTTGGCGGAAGTAAGTGACATAGGGCTTGTCCCCTTCGCAGCCTAATGCCACGCTTGCGGTCCTCGCTCGAGACCCGATGCTGCAAGTTGAGCGTCGATCATTGCCATGAGTCGGTCAAGCCCGGTCTGGTCCTGCGCTTCGGCGCGCGCAACGAGCACATCCTGTGTGTTCGACGCGCGCAGCAGCCACCAGCCGTCGGCCGTGTTAACCCGCGCACCATCGGTGCGGTTCACATCGGCTCCCTCACGTTCGAGTCTGTCGAGCACTTCGTCGATCACGGCAAACTTACGCTCTTCGGAAACCTGAAAGCGCATTTCGGGCGTGTTGACCATCGGCGGCATCGCATCCTTGAGCGCCGTGAGCGACCCGCCCTGCGACGCCACCGCACGGATCAGCTGGATCGCCGCGAATTGCGCATCGTCGAAACCGTAGAAGTCATAATAATCCTTGGCGAAAAACACATGGCCCGACATTTCGCCTGCGAGCGGTGCGCCGGTTTCCTTCATCTTGGTTTTGATCAGGCTGTGGCCGGTTTTCCACATCAGCGGTTCGCCGCCAAGCTCGGACACCCGATCATAGAGCGCTTGTGACGCCTTGACATCGGCAATGATCGTCGCGCCCGGCAGTGCCTTCAACACCGGCTCGGCAAGGATGCTCAAAATCTGGTCCCCCCAGACGACGCGGCCCATGCCATCAACAGCGCCTATGCGATCGCCATCGCCATCGAAAGCGAGTCCGAAATCGAGCTTGTTGTCCGCGACGAGCTTTTTCAGGTCGCTAAGGTTCTTCTCCTCGGTCGGGTCCGGGTGATGATTGGGAAACGTGCCATCGATATCGGTAAAAATCGTATGATGTTCACCCGGCAGCAGCGCGACCAGCTTTTCGATAACGTCGCCGGCCGCGCCGTTACCCGCGTCCCAGCCGATGCGGAAAGGTCCCGCGTCATAATCACGGACAAGCCGCGCGACATAATCGTCGATGATGACATAATCGCTGACCGCGCCGTCACCCGTTTCCCAGTCGGCCGCCTCGCCGAGCCGGTCGAGATCGCGGATGTCCGCCCCGTAAAACGGCGCATGCGCAAGTACCATCTTGAAGCCATTATACTCGCCGGGGTTGTGGCTGCCGGTTACCTGAACGCCGCCGTCGACCTCGAGCGTCGCTTCGGCATAATAGAGCATTGGCGTTGGCCCTAATCCGACACGGACAACATCGATCCCGGTTTCGCGCAAACCCCTGACCAGTTCGGCCTCCAGCGCACGCGAACTGACTCGTCCGTCATAGCCCACTGCTACCCGTGTTCCGCCATTTCGCCGAACCCGCGTCCCGAAACCACGCCCGATCGCATAGGCATCCGCTTCGCCAAGGGTTTCACCGACAATGCCGCGGATATCATATTCGCGCAGGGAGGATGGATGAAAGCGGTGCGTCATAAATTATCCTTGTCGTGGAATAGTTAAACCCGCTTAACGGCGCTAAGGTTTCAACATCGTGTCACGCGCGCGGTTGATCCGCGCGGCGAGTTCGGCATTGCCGCCGGCATCGGGATGAACTTTGGCAATCAGGCGCCGGTGCGCATCGAGGATCGCTTCGTTGTCGGCATCGGCGGCAACGCCGAGCAGCTTGGCCGCTTCGCTCCTGCCCATGCCGGATGGTTTGGCAAGGAACCGCCGGCCGATGAAATACAATGCGGCAAGCGCCGCGATAATCAGGATAATCTTCATGAAAATTCCAGCTGTGGCAGTGCTTCTTCGCGCGTAGGGAGCGCAAAAGCTGCAATCATTTCGCGCAATTCCTGCCGCGCGGCGATGAGGCTGAGCCCGACCGATTCGATCGCACCGACGTCGAGCAACGTCAGTCCTTTTGGAAAAAGCTCGCGATAAATCACCCGCTCGCCAAGGCCAGGTATAACGCGAAAACCAACCCGCTTTGAAAGCTCGCCCAGTGCAGCGCCGACGCGTCGCATATTGTGCGCTTCGAGATGCTGAAGCCGGTTGCGCAGCACGACCCAGTCGACCGTCCCGCCATCGGTTTTCGCGCGAACCTTGCGCAGATCCCAGATCAGTTCGGCATAAAAGCTCGGTTTTTTGACCTTGAAGGTTTCGGCATCGACTTGCCCGATCAGGTCGAGATCGACGAAACTGTCGTTGATCGGCGTCACCAGCGTATCGGCCAGCGCAATCGCTGCGCGCGCCAGCGGATCGTCGCGCCCCGGCGTGTCGATGATGATATAGTCGCAACCATGCCCCAGCCGTGCCGCGTCCTGCTCGACACCCGCCGGCGTCATCAGCGACAACACGCCGTAGGCCGGC
>JBGSMP010000075.1:0-1965 GCA_041740105.1 Sphingomonadaceae bacterium | reverse complement strand
GGCGGCGGCATCGCTGCCATCGCGGGCGGGCTGGTGGCGTTTAATCCTTTCGGCAGCGGGCGATCGTTGAACAGCATTGCCGTTCTCCCCTTTGCGAACATGAGCGGCGAGAAGGATCAGGTTTATTTCTCCGACGGGTTGTCCGAGGAAATCCGCTCGGCACTGTCACGCAATCCGGCGCTGAAAGTCGCCGCACCGACGTCGGCCAACACCTTCCGTGATCGCGCGGCGGACGCCAAAGTCATCGGCAGCAAATTGGGCGTTGCGTTCCTGCTTGAGGGAAGCGTCCGCCGCGCGGGGGACGTTGTCCGCATTGCCGCCCAGCTCATTGATACCAAAACCGGTTTCAGCAAATGGTCGCAGAGTTTTGACCGCCAGCTGATAGACGTATTTGCCGTTCAAAGCGAGATCGCTGCTGTCGTGGCCGAAGCCCTTGCCGTGCGGGTCAGCAATGCGGCACCTGCTGTCGGCGGCACGACGAATGTCCTCGCTTACGATGCCTTCCTTCGGGGACGCGCCCTGTTCAATTCGGATGGCGGCGAAGAAGCCGACCGCGCTGCGCTTGCGCAGTTTGATGCGGCCATTGCGGCCGACCCGAAATATGCCGCCGCCCATGCCGCACGCTCACGCTCGATTCTGGCGATTGCCAATCAATATGCGCAAGCGACCGACCTGAGGCGGCTATACGATGATGGCCTTGAGACCGCAAAACGCGCCGTCGCTCTGGCCCCCGATCTGGCGGCCGCGCATCTGACGCTTGGCCAGGCCTATTCGACCGGCAAGCTGGATATCAAAAGTGCCGTGGGTCCGTTCGAGCGCGCAGCGACGCTCGGGCAAGGCGATGCCGATATTCAGGTGCTTTATGCCGTCTTTTCCGCGCGGGCGGGCAGGCAGTCGCAAGCCATTGCGGCCGCGACGCGGGCCATGGACCTCGACCGTCTGAACCCGCTCACCTTTCGCGCGGCGGGCCTCGCCCAGTATCTTGGCGGCAATTTCGAAGCGGCGATCCCGCTTTCGCAGCAGGCACTCGTCCTGAACCCGAAGCTGCGCAATGCCAACGGCAACATCGGGAATTGCCGTTACATGCTGGGCAAATATGCCGAGGCTCGTGAAGCGTTTCGCGTGGAACCCGCGGCTTTGCTGCGGCTCCCGGGGCTTGCCGTTACGGCGCGCAAACTGAACGACAACGCGGCAGCCGATGCCGCCCTTGTACAGTTGAAAGCCGAGCTGGGCGACAGTGCGCTTTACCAGCAGGCCCAAATCCTCGCGCAATGGGGCAATACCGATGGCGCAATCGAAACGCTGCGCAAAGCGAAAGTCATCGGTGATTCGGGGCTGCTACAGGCAGCGGTCGATCCCCTGCTCACGCCCTTGAATAGCGATGCCCGCTTTAAAGCGCTGATCGCGGCCTGATCATCCCGGCAACGTCAACGGCCGCGCATGATAGGTTTGCAGCCAGCGCGCAAGGTCGCGCGTCATCAGATCGGTTGTGCGGGCTGCGCGCCGTTTCAGCGTATCGAAACTGAGGACATCAGCGTCGATCACGTTGCGCAATGCCGAGAGATTATGCGCGAGTCCCTCGCTCCGTTCGGCAATCCCGGCAAAATCGCCCTGCATCCTGATCCCGTAAATGGCCGCCCCCATTGCGGGGAATGCCGCGCTGGCAATCGTCGCTGCGGTCTGGAACGGATAGGCCACGGCGTCGAGCATCGCCAGACCGACAAACTTGTCCGTCATTTTGAACGCAAGGAGGCAGATGCAGACAAGCGCTGTCAGCGCGAACAATACCGTCCCGAGATTATGCAACCGGTGCTCGAGACGGTGCATCCGGCGCGCATCGTTTTCCAGATAGGCGATCTGGCCATCGATCAGCGTCGTCAGGCCGTCGCGGACGTTCGCCAGATACGCAGGATCGACGCGCGCCGACGGCAAGCCGAGCGCCCGCGCCGTCGCGCGCGCATACCA
>JBGSMP010000039.1:0-2133 GCA_041740105.1 Sphingomonadaceae bacterium | reverse complement strand
GAGCGTGAACGGCCGGTCCCCGATCATAGCTGGGCCGCCTATCTGGCGAGCAGTGCGGGCGACCGCGCGCGTCTGTTCGCGTTGTTGACGACAGCGGAGGATCGCCGCGAAGCATGGGCGTCGGCATGGATTGCCGACCGGATCGCCCGGCGCTGGGCCGATGATTCGGTAATCGCCGCGCTCGCGCAGGCCAGACCGGCACCAAAGATGAAGAAATCGGGTTAACGGCAGATTAGCGCGCGTCTCACGGATCATTTGCGACGATTTGCTACAATTTGCGACGCGCTCGTAACTACCTGTTCCGTCATTGTGCTTGCTAACGAAAACGAGGGCGTGCGTCGCAGGACGAATACCGCCCTCGATGACTGGATCGCAAACACGTTTTACCGCTCTTTCGGGGCTTTGAATGTTTGAGGTGATTGACATGAAGAAATTATTGTTTTGCGCGATGGTATCGTCGGCACTGGTGATGGTAAATCCGGCAAATGCGGCGTTTGTTGTTGATACGGGCGCGCCCACGGGCAGCGTCGGAACTTCAAATTACCCGCTTGATCCAGGCACAAGCCTGGCGGGCTTGTTCACGCTGAGTGCCGCAACGACCATCAACTCGGTTGAAGGGTTTATCAACGGTGGCGCAGGCGATCCGAGCAGCATAACAATCTATGGCAACGGCCCGGTGCCATCGGCTGCAAGTGTCCTTTTCACAGCGACTTTTACGACTGTCGTCGCACCCAACCCCGGTTCTTGGCAGGGCGTTTTCGGCAAGAGCTGGAATCTCGCGGCGGGAAGCTATTGGGTTGGTTTTGCAAGCGCTGGTCCACAAGGCATGTTTGGCAACGACGTGCCTAGCCCGCTTTCGGCCTATGCTTTCACGAGCAGTGGCAACTGGTTTCAAAGCCCACTTGGCCTTGGCGTCCGCATTGCTGGCACACCGACCATCGGCGGCGCAGTCCCCGAACCCACCAGTTGGGCCATGCTGATCACGGGCTTCGGCCTCGTTGGTAGTGCGATGCGGCGCCGCAAAGCGCTGGCGGTTACGAACGTCAGCTACGCCTGAGCCAACCTCACCAGGAAAAATCGGATGACACGTTCACGCGCCGCACTGCTGACCGTCGTTGTGATCGCAACGACATCGCCTGCGACGGCTGCCTTCGTCGTCGATACGGGCACGCCCACGGGCATTGTTTCGCCTGCTCTTTCGCCGTCGCAGAGCCTTGCCGGCTATTTCACGCTCGGCTCAAACACGATCGTTTCGAGCGTCGAAGGCTATATTTTTGCGGCACCAAGTTCCAGGGGCATCACCATCAACATCCATCGTGATGGTATCTTCCCCAACGATACCGAGATCCTATTCACATCGACGTTCACACCATCCCCGTCGATGAGCACAGAGGACTGGAAAGGGATTTCAGGGGTAAATTGGAACCTTGCGGCGGGAAGCTATTGGGTCAGCTTTGCCACGACGGGGTCCAACTCAATGCGGAGCGGCGTGCCGAGTGCGCTGGCGCGTTACGCATCGACTTCGGAGTCGGCCTGGCGTGCGCTCGATGACTTCGCCTTGGGCATTCGTATCGGCGGCAGGCCCACCGTGGCCGCCGTGCCCGAGCCCACGACATGGGCCATGATCATCGCCGGGTTCGGCATGGTTGGGGGCGCCCTGAGAAACCGGAACACGCGGCGGCGGGTGGCGAAGGTGAGCTATGCCTGACGTCGCGCTTTGGGGAGGGTGGTGCGACCCGGCCCTCCCCAATTTCGCTAGGGCTTCAGACGCGCGATAAAAAAACCATCGAGACCGGGCTTGGGCAGGATGCGAACCTGTCCTTTCTCGTCGGGCAATAGCCCTGCGGGCAATTCGGAAGCCGCGATCGGATCGACCGTGATCCCGCTGGCTTCGATGACACCCTCGCCTTCCGCGCGCTCGAGCGAGCAGGTCGCATAGATCAGCCGCCCATCAGGCTTCAACCACGCCATCGCCCGCACCAGCAAGCGGCTCTGCAAGGCAGACAACGCGGCAATATCGCTCGCGCCGATCCGGTGAAGCACATCGGGGTGGCGCGCGAACGTGCCCGTCGATGTGCACGGCGCGTCGAGCAGGATCGCATCGACCGGTGCCGCCGGTTCCCACGTCATGAT
>JBGSMP010000028.1:0-3617 GCA_041740105.1 Sphingomonadaceae bacterium | reverse complement strand
GTGGTGATCGGGCATTCGGCTGGCGGGCATCTGGCGTTGTGGCTGGCGCGGCGGGCCGAGCTGGCGAAGGGGGATGCGCTCAGGGGGGCGGAGCCTCTGAAGGTCGATCTGGCGATATCGCAGGGGGGTTTGCCCGATCTGCGCGCGCAAATGACGCTGCCCGATCACGGCTGCGGCAATGAGGCGGCGGCTAAGATGGCTGGTGGCGCGTTCGCAAGGGTCTCACCGCCAGAAATGCCTAAAGGGGGTGCACGAGAGTTGCAGTTTAACAATGAGCTCGACAGCATTGCTCCGCCATCGTTCGGCAAGGCCTATGGTGCGGAGATGGTCGTGACGGCGGGCGAGGGCCATGCCGAGCTTATCGCGCCCGAGACCGTGTCCTGGGGCAAGCAGCGCGCGGAGATTTTGAAGTTTTTCGGGATGTCGACGAGATGACGCTCGAGGAAGCACAGGCGCTCGACGCGTCGGATCCGCTGGCGGGGTATCGTGGGCGGTTTGTTCAGCCCGAGGGCGTGATTTACCTCGACGGCAATTCGCTTGGGTGCTTGCCACGCGCGACGATAGCGGCGAGTGCTGAGTTGATGGAGCGGGCCTGGGGGCAGCGGCTGATCCGAAGCTGGAACGAAGGCTGGATCGACGCGCCGCAACGCGTTGGCGCGATGATCGCGCCGCTTATCGGGGCGGGTGCGGACGAGGTGATTGCCGCGGATTCAACTTCGGTGAACCTGTACAAGCTGATCGTCGCGGCGCTCCGGCTCGATCCGTCGCGCAATGTCGTGGTCAGCGAGGCGGGGAATTTTCCGACTGATCTCCATATCGCCGAAGGGGCTGTGGCTGCGGTTCCGGGCGCCGAGTTGCGCGTGGCCGAACGCGGCGCGCTGTCGGAGGCTTTGGGCAAGGACACCGCATTGTTGCTACTCACCCATGTGCATTACAAGACCGCCGAGCGGTTTGACATGGCCGAGTGGACCAAGGCCGCGCATGACGCAGGGGCGCTGGTCTGTTGGGACCTGAGCCATAGTGCGGGCGCGGTGGCGGTGAAGCTGAATGCCGCGGGGGCGGATTTGGCAGTCGGTTGCGGCTATAAATATCTCAACGGCGGCCCCGGCGCGCCTGCGTTTTTGTATGTGGCGAAGCGGTGGCAGGAGCGCCTGCAAAATCCGCTGTCGGGCTGGATGGGGCATGCCGCGCCGTTCGAATTTGCCGATGGCTATGAAGCGGCACCCGGCATGAAGCGCTGGCTGACCGGCACGCCGTCGGTGTTGGGACTTTGCGCGCTCGAAAACGGGCTGAAGTTGTGGGACGGGCTTGAACTCGCGCAGGTCGAAGCAAAATCGGCGGCTTTGTGGGACATATTCCACTCCGCCGGAACCGCCGCTGGCCTCGAATGCGTCACCCCCACCGACCCAGCCAAACGCGGCAGCCACATCTCGTTTCGCCACCCAAATGCCTATGAAATCGTGCAAGCGCTCATCGCACGGGGCGTCATCGGCGACTTCCGCGACCCCAACATATTGCGCTTCGGCCTGACCCCGCTGACGCTCAGCCACGCCGATGTCTGGCGCGCGGGCGAGATGATGCGCGACATCACCAGCAGCGGCGAATATCAAAGGCCAGAATTTGCAGTGCGTAATGCGGTGACATAAGGCTCCGGCGCTGCTAGGCGCGCGGCCATAATGTTAAATTTGAACGGAATCACCGTGCGGCTTGGCGGCCGCACCATATTGGACCGCGCGACCGCGACGCTGCCGCCTTACTCGCGCGTGGGCTTGATTGGCCGCAATGGCGCTGGCAAATCGACGCTGATGAAGGTGATGATCGGCGAACTCGAGGCCGATGACGGCAGCATGGAAATGCCGAAGAATACGCGCATCGGTTATATCGCGCAGGAAGCGCCTTCAGGCACCGCAACGCCGTTCGAGACTGTGCTCGCGGGCGATGTTGAACGCGCCGCGTTGATGGAGGAAGCCGAGCATTGCTCTGACCCCGACCGGCTGGGCGAACTTCATGAACGCCTGATTGCGATCGACGCATATACTGCACCAGCGCGGGCAGCGCGAATATTGGTCGGGCTTGGCTTTGACGAGGAAATGCAGGGGCGGCCGATCGATAGCTATTCAGGAGGCTGGAAAATGCGCGTGGCACTGGCAGCGCTCTTGTTTTCCGAACCCGATCTTTTGCTGCTCGACGAGCCATCGAACCACCTCGATCTCGAAGCGACATTATGGCTGGAAAACTTCCTCAAATCCTATCCGTCGATGATGGTGGTGATTAGCCACGAGCGCGATTTGCTGAACAATGTTGTCGACAATATCCTGCATCTCGAAGGCGGGGCTGTAACGCTCTATTCGGGCGGTTATGACTCGTTTGAACGGCAACGCGCCGAACGCGCAGCGCAACTGGCGGCGGCCAAGGCCTCGCAGGATGCGCAGCGGGCGAAATTGCAGGATTATGTTGCGCGTAACTCGGCGCGTGCCTCGACTGCCAAGCAGGCACAAAGCCGTGCAAAGGCGCTGGCGCGGATGCAGCCGATTGCGGCGATGGCCGAAGATCCTACGCTATCCTTCGACTTCCCGAGCCCCGACGAATTGCGTCCGCCTCTGGTCACGCTCGACATGGCGAGCGTCGGCTATGCTGAGAACAAGCCGATTTTGCAGCGCCTGAACCTGCGGCTCGACCCAGATGATCGCGTGGCTTTGCTTGGCCGCAACGGTAACGGCAAGACGACGCTGGCGCGGTTACTCGCCGCGCAGCTCGCCCCGATGGAGGGCGACATGAACGCTTCGGGCAAGATGCGCGTTGGTTATTTCACGCAATATCAGGTCGAAGAGCTCGACGGCAAGGACACGCCGCTGGAGCATATGGGCCGTCTGATGAAGGGCGCGACGCCGGGTGCTGTGCGCGCGCAGCTTGGTCGTTTTGGCTTTTCCGGCGCGAAGGCAACAACGCTCGTTGGAAGGCTCTCCGGCGGCGAACGCGCGCGGCTGGCGCTGGCGTTGATTACCCGCGATGCGCCGCACATGCTGATCTTGGACGAGCCAACGAACCACTTGGACGTCGATGCGCGCGAAGCGTTGGTTCAGGCGCTCAACGATTATGAAGGCGCAGTTGTTCTGGTCAGCCATGACCGACATATGCTTGAACTAACCGCTGACCGGCTGGTGCTCGTCGATAACGGCACCGCGACCGAATATCAGGGTAGCATCGACGACTATACTGACATGATCTTGGGCAAAAGTCCGGCCAAGGAAAAGATGTCGAAGGCCGACCGCAAGGAAGACAAAAAGGCCCAAGCTGCCGCGCGTGAAGCACAATCGAAGCTCAAAAAAGCTGTTAGCGATGCCGAGGCCGATCTAGCGAAGCTCGAAGTCGTGCTGTCGGCCATCGATAAGGCAATGTTCGACCCGCAGGCTGCGGCGAACGAATATAAAGACCTGACGATGGGTGAGTTGTCGCAACGTCGGGGCAAGATCGTTGCGGCGCAAGAAGCCGCCGAGGCGCAATGGGTTAAGGCTAGCGAGGCTCTGGAAAAGGCGGGCTAAGCCTTCAAATGCTTCAGCCGCTCCGGCAATTGCTCCACTATAGCTTGCCGCTGCTCGTTACTTATACTTAGCCAC
>JBGSMP010000025.1:0-18111 GCA_041740105.1 Sphingomonadaceae bacterium | reverse complement strand
GGGCGATCGGCAGCGGCGAGGCACTGGTGACCGTCGGCGCGCGGTCGGCCTTGTTTTTGCCTTATGCCCGTCTCGGGTTGATCATCGTCGACGAAGCCCACGAGACGAGCTTCAAGCAGGAAGACGGCGTGCATTATCACGCGCGTGATGTCGCCGTGATGCGCGCGCGCTTCGAAGGCTGTCCGGTCGTGCTGGCGACGGCAACGCCCGCGATCGAGACGCAGGCGCAGGTTACGCTCGGGCATTACAAGGAAGTGAAACTGCCTGGACGTTACGGCGTGGCCGAAATGCCCGAAATTGCGGCAATCGATCTGCTGAGCGACGCGCCTGAACGGGGGCGGTGGATCGCGCCGACGCTGGTTCGCGCGATTGATGAGGTGCTCTCGCGGGGCGAGCAGGCGCTGCTGTTCCTCAATCGCCGCGGCTATGCGCCGTTGACGCTGTGCCGGACGTGCGGCCATCGGTTCCAATGCCCGAACTGCACGGCGTGGATGGTCGAGCATCGCCTGATCGGGCGGCTGCAATGCCATCACTGCGGTCACATAATGCCGCCGCCGCGCGCCTGCCCCGAATGCAAGGAGGAAGACTCGCTGGTTGCCGTCGGCCCGGGGGTCGAGCGGATTGCCGACGAAGTCGCGTTGCTGTTTCCGGCAGCACGGCGCGTGATCGTGACGTCGGACACGCTGTGGTCGCCCGCCAAAGCCGCCGAATTCGTCGGGCGCATGGAAGCAGGCGACATCGATATCGTGATTGGCACACAATTGGTGACCAAGGGCTATCATTTCCCGAACCTGACGCTGGTGGGGGTTATCGATGCCGATCTCGGGCTGCAGGGCGGCGACCTCCGCGCAGCGGAGCGCAGCTTTCAGCAAATCTCGCAGGTCAGCGGACGGGCCGGTCGCGGGACAAAGCCGGGTCGCGTTTTCGTGCAGACGCATGATCCGAATGCGCCCGTCATCCGAGCGCTCGTTTCAGGAGATGCCGAAGCATTTTACGCTGCCGAAACCGAAAGCCGCCGCGAAGCCAATGCCCCTCCGTTCGGACGGATGGCGGCGATTATTGTGTCTTCCGAAAATCTTCGCGACGCCGAAGCGACGGCTAAGTCCATCGCCCGCGCCGCGCCGGACGTGGCCGGCATGGAAACCTATGGCCCCGCTCCCGCCCCGCTCGCGATGTTGCGCGGCCGCCATAGACAGCGTCTGCTTGTACACGCCCGCCGTTCGCTTCCCGTCCAGGACCTCATCCGCGACTGGCTCGGCGGAATCGACGTGCCTCGCGGTGTTCGCGTTGCCGTCGATGTCGATCCGTATAGTTTTGTGTAAGAGCCGCACATGATATTCCGTTTCGTCACTGCCGCCATGCTCATTCTTGCGGTGCCAGCCCTCGGGCAATCGAACCCCGACATCGATGCCGCGGCGCGCAGTGTCGTTCGCGTTGTTGTTCTCGCCCCCGACGAAACCGGATCGCGCGAAGCTCTGGGCATGGGCAGTGGCGTTGCGATTTCACCGACCCGGATTATTACCAATGCCCATGTCGTCGAAGCAGCGGTCGAGCGCGGCGGGTTCGTCGGGATCGTACCGTCCGAAGGTGGCAAGCGTTATGTTGGCGAAGTCGTCGCTTATTCGGCAGCGCTCGATCTGGCCATTGTTGCCCTGAAATCGGGCCGTATCACGCCCGCAACGATCTTCAGCGGCGCGATGCCCGATGGCGCGGCCGTCGCAGCTCTCGGCTATCCATATGGCGTCGACCGCGCGATGGCCTCGGGCGTCGACGACGTGATCCGTCCCCAATCGCCGGTAAAAACACTAGGCAATGTCGGCGGGAGACGCAAAAATGAACGGTTCGATACGATCCTGCACGATGCGGCAATCGGTCGCGGCAATTCGGGCGGACCCCTCGTCGACGGCTGCGGCCGTATCGTGGGGATCAACAGCTTTCTATCGATCAGCGAGGGGATTGATTCGACATTTGCGTTTGCAATCTCGGCCAGCGAAGTCGCAGCTTTCCTCGAAAAGTCCAACACAACCGTGTCGCTTTCCGATGTGCCGTGCGTTTCGCAAGACGACGTTGCCGCACGCGAGGCACAGCTTGCGCGCGCAGACGCCGACGTGGCAGCGCGCGAAGCCAGGCGCGCGGAGCGCGACGCAATGGTGGCTGCGGCAGAGAAAGCCCGGCTTCGCGACAAAATAATCGACGAGCGTGAAAACGCGATGGCCATTGCGGCCCTGCTGCTGGCGATCGCCGTACTGGCAATCGGCGGCGGCGGCCTGGCGCTGGCAACAAAAAAACCAGCTATTGGCTGGACAGGGATCGCATTGGGCAGCGCGATTCTCGTTGCCGCCGCCTTGACGTTCTTGATGCGGGCGAAATTGTCCGACGTCGAGGACCGCTATGCCGCGGCGCATCCTGTCAAGACTGCTCAGCCGGCTAACGCCATACCTGATGAAGGCCCACGGATCTGCACGATCGACCCCGCGCGCAGCCGCGTCACGGTATCGAAAACCGAAGACGTCCCGATCGAGTGGCAGGAGGGCGGGTGCGTCAACGGCAAGACCCAATATGGCGCCAATGCAGGCATCTGGAGCCGCACTTTCGTTCCCAACGGTGACGCAACCGTCACCATCCAGAGCTATGATCCGGCCAAATCGCGCTACGCCGTCGCTCGGTTCCTGTTGGGCGCAGACGCAATGGAAAAAGCACGCGCGATCCGGGCGCGCTACAAAAATACGAGCTGCACCGCAGATCAGGCGCAGCGGCAATCCGTGGCGGAGATGGAAACCGCGATCCGGACCGTTCTGCCGCCAACGCCCAACGAAAGGCTTGCCTTCACGTGCCGGGCGGACACCCGTTCAACGCCCTGACGCCAAACGCCGAAGACCGGGAACACATGCAGGGATCGGTCGAGGGCGCCTTGGCGTATCGCGGCCGACGACATTGATAAAGTAATTCTGCCCCCGATAACTGCCGGTAAACGACGCCAGTTGCTGCACGAGGCCATCGGTGGCTGTCTTGACCGGAAAGTCCGTTAGAAAATAGAACTGCCCCTGCTGTCTTACCGCCGCGCGCAGATACGCATCGAGCGCGGGCACATCGACAAATTCGGTTCGTGCATTCCAGCGGATGAAGGTCTGCGTGCAGTTCTGCCCCACCCGTTCGAATCCGATCCCGGTCAGCGCACTGATCCCCTGCGCGCGGTTCTCGGGATACACCAGCCATCGTTCGTCCTGCAGATTGTTGTCCGTGATATACTGCGCGGCAAGATGTGCCTGATCGAACGGACGCGCCAGATTGGTCCCGGCGACGATCAAGCCGCATACAGCACCGACCGCCAGCCACAGCCCAAAAAGATGATCGCTGCGTCGTCCGGCGTCGGCGTCACGCCATTTCAGGATGTAGATCACGAGCGCGATGACAGTCAGGTGGCGCACATGTTGCGGATAAACGCTGACGCTGAAAACGAACGATAGCAGCACGAATGCAGCGATGATGATCACATGCCAGCGATCATACTGTGTCTGTCGATAGCAAAACCACAGGAAAAGCGGCCCTGCAATGATGCCGAGCGAGAATGGCAACTGACTTTCCCATTGAAGCACGCCATCGGCCATTTGCAGCGGCACGAGCATGACGCCGAGCCGTGAAAGCCAGCCGAGACCGTCGAATGCAACGCTCGTCAGCTGGTTGGCGGGCACGAAGTCCGGCGCAGGGATGACGCTCCACGCCGCAAAAAGGCTGGTAGCGACCCACATCGAAACCCCCGGCCACCAAAGTCGTTTGTCGCGGAACAGCAGGACGATCAGGACCATCGATACGACGCCGAACATGAAATCGACTATCGGCAACAGCGCGATCACCGGCCAGACCCATCGCGACCGCAAGATCGTCATCGCGGCCAAGGCCAGCGTGACCCCGAGTGTGGTGCCGCGCGCGACCGTCATGAATTCAAACATCATGATCGCGCCGAGCGCAAGCATCAGCCGTTCGCCACGCGCAAACGGCGACCTCGCCAATATGATTGATTGCGCGACAACCGCCAGCAGCGCGGCCGTCACCGGCAGAACCCACGGCACCGGCACGATCAGCGCCATACCCCGCAACAGAAAATACCAGAGCGGCGGATGCCCTTCGTAACGCAAATTCTCAAACAGCGACGCAAGCGTTGGCGTCTGCGCCGCGATCTGAAGCGCCTGCCACTCGTCGACCCACGCATGATGCGAGAGCGTGAGGACAAGCTGCAGCGTCAGGACGGCAAGGATTACCCCATGCCAGACGACAGCCTTATCCAATATCGTGTCCGCAACGCGGCCATCGATATTGCGTAAGTTTGGCGCATCTACCGTTGCCACGATCCGTCCTTCAACCGAAGGGTCGGATCTAGCTCGACGATGGTTAACAGGTCGTTTGCCGCCTTAAGCGACCAGCGTCGCCTGCTCCGCCAGCACGGTTAACCCTGCCTCGTTCACTTCGGCAAACCCGCCAGCAACGGTGATCCGCTGCGCGATGGTCGTCGCGTTCGAATAAATCCGGATTTCGCCATCGCGGATCGTCGTCATCACCGGCGCGTGGCCCGCGAGAATGCCCATGTCGCCCTCGCTGCCGGGCACGACCACCATGTGCGCATCGGTACTGAACACCGCGCGTTCAGGGGTCACGAGTTCGAAGTGAATGTCGGCCACTTAGGCTTCTTCCGCCAGCTTCCGCGCCTTGGCGACGGCTTCTTCGATGCCGCCGACCATGTAGAACGCCGCTTCGGGCAGATGGTCATATTCGCCTTCGACGACTGCCTTGAACGACTTTACCGTGTCTTCGACCTGGACGAACTTGCCGCTGATGCCGGTGAAGACTTCGGCGACGTGGAACGGCTGGCTGAGGAACTTCTGGATCTTGCGCGCGCGGCTAACGGTCAGGCGGTCGTCTTCCGAAAGCTCGTCCATGCCGAGGATCGCAATGATATCCTGCAGCGACTTGTATTTCTGCAATGTTTCCTGAACCTTGCGCGCGGTGTCATAGTGCTCTTGCCCGACGACGGCGGGGGTCAGAACGCGGCTGGTCGAATCGAGCGGATCGACGGCCGGATAAATGCCGAGTTCCGAAATCGCGCGATTGAGCGTCGTCGTTGCATCCAAGTGGGCAAACGATGTCGCAGGCGCGGGATCGGTAAGATCGTCTGCGGGCACGTAGATCGCCTGAACACTCGTGATCGAACCCTTGTTGGTCGACGTGATGCGCTCCTGCAGCGCGCCCATGTCGGTCGACAAGGTCGGCTGATAGCCCACCGCCGACGGAATGCGGCCGAGCAGCGCCGACACTTCCGAACCGGCCTGGGTGAAGCGGAAGATGTTGTCGACAAAGAACAGCACGTCCTGCCCCTCTGTATCGCGGAAATACTCCGCGATGGTAAGGCCGGACAAGGCAACGCGGGCACGCGCGCCGGGGGGTTCGTTCATCTGGCCGAAAACGAGCGCAACCTTCGATCCTTCGGGTGTCGGGTTGCCGTCGGCGTCCTTCGCGATAACGCCCGCGTCGAGGAATTCGTGATAGAGATCATTGCCTTCGCGGGTGCGTTCACCAACGCCTGCGAACACCGAGACGCCGCCGTGGCCCTTGGCGATGTTGTTGATCAGTTCCTGGATCAGCACGGTCTTGCCGACGCCTGCGCCGCCGAAGAGCCCGATCTTGCCGCCGCGTGCATAGGGCGCGAGCAAGTCGATAACCTTGATTCCCGTGACGAGGATCGCGCTTTCGGTCGACTGGTCGACGAATTCGGGCGCTTTCGCATGGATCGGTGCGGTCTGCGTTGCGCCGATGGGGCCGCGCTCGTCGATCGGCTCGCCAATGACGTTCATGATGCGGCCGAGCGTCATGGGTCCCACGGGCATGCGGATCTGCGAGCCCGTATCGACAACGCGCTGGCCACGGGTGAGGCCTTCGGTCGCTTCCATCGCGATGGTGCGCACGGTGTTTTCGCCGAGATGCTGCGCGACTTCGAGGACAACGCGGATACCATTGTTGTCGGTTTCAAGCGCCGAGAGAATCGCGGGGAGCTGATCCTCGAAGGTCACATCGACGACTGCGCCGATCACCTGCGAAATCGCGCCGACGTTGTTGGACGTCTGGACGGGCGCGGACGTCGGCGCATCGGCCTTGGGCTTAACGGCGCGCGGCTTGCGGGCGGGCTTGTCGGCGGTGGGGGCTGCGGTTGCCATTTTTCGTTTCCTGCTTTCGGGTGTCGTTAAAGCGCTTCGGCGCCAGCAATAATTTCAATGAGTTCGGTCGTAATCGCCGCCTGTCGCGTGCGGTTGTATTGGATGGTCAGGCGGTTGATCATGTCGCCGGCATTGCGCGTCGCGTTGTCCATCGCTGTCATGCGGCTGCCCTGCTCCGACGCGGCGTTTTCGAGCATCGCGCGGAACAGCTGGATACCGACGTTGCGCGGCAGCAATTCGGCGAGCAGCGCTTCCTCGTCAGGCTCATATTCGACAGCCGCCATGCCCGCGTCAGTCGCAACCGCAGTCGCCAGCGGAACGGGGATGATCTGAATACCTGTCGGGTTCTGCACCAGTGCAGACTGGAACTTGGCAAAGAACAGATGCGCGACGTCGAATTCGCCCGCTTCGAACCGCGCCATCAGATCTTCGGCAACCACTTGCGCATCGGCGAAGGCCAGCTTCTTGATGTGGCCGACCTCCTGATCGTGGAGGACGCCCTTGGGATAGAAGCGCTTCAACACACGGCCTTTTTTACCTGCAATGTAGAACATCACTGTCTTGCCCGCTGCTTCGAGCTCTTCGGCCTTCTTGCGCGCGGCGCGGACGATGTTCGTGTTGAATGCGCCCGCAAGGCCCCGCTCCGACGTCGCGACGACGAGCAGGTGAACCTGATCCTTGCCGGTGCCCGCGAGCAGTTTGGGCGAGGACGCGCTGACGGTCACTTTCGACGCGAGCGAGGCCATGACGGCTTCGAGCTTTTCCGCGTACGGACGCCCGGCAACCGCCGCTTCCTGCGCCCGACGCAGCTTGGCCGCCGCGACCATCTTCATCGCCTTGGTGATCTTCTGCGTCGACTTCACCGAGCCGATGCGGACTTTCAGTGCTTTGAGGCTGGCCACTTATGCAAACGTCTTCGCAAATGCATCAAGCGCGGACTTCAGCCCCGACTTCGCATCGTCGCCAAGATCCTTGGTGTCGCGGATCGTCTTCAGAACGCCCGCATGATTGGCGCGCAGGTCCGAGATCATCGCTTCTTCGTAGCGCGTGACGTCGCTCACCGGGATATTGTCGAGATACCCTTGCGTCCCCGCAAAGATCGACGCCGTCTGCTCTTCGAAGGGCATGGGCGAGAACTGCTTCTGCTTGAGCAACTCGGTCAGGCGTGCACCACGGTTGAGGAGTTTCTGCGTCGACGCATCCAAATCCGAACCGAACTGCGCGAACGCCGCCATTTCGCGATATTGCGCGAGTTCGAGTTTGATCGAGCCCGAAACTTTTTTCATCGCCTTTGTCTGCGCGGCGGAGCCGACTCGCGACACCGAGAGACCCACGTTGATCGCGGGGCGGATGCCCTGGAAGAACAGGTCGGTTTCGAGGAAAATCTGGCCATCGGTGATCGAAATCACGTTGGTCGGGATATAAGCCGACACGTCGCCTGCCTGCGTCTCGATGATCGGCAGCGCAGTGAGCGAGCCCGAACCATTGTCCTTGTTGAGCTTGGCCGCACGTTCGAGCAAACGGCTGTGCAGATAGAAAACGTCACCCGGATAGGCTTCGCGGCCCGGCGGGCGACGCAGCAGCAGCGACATCTGGCGGTATGCCACGGCCTGCTTTGACAGATCGTCATAAACGATCAGTGCGTGCATGCCATTGTCGCGGAAATATTCGCCCATCGCGCAGCCGGTGTAGGGCGCGAGAAACTGAAGCGGCGCTGGTTCGGACGCGGTGGCCGCAACAACGATGGTGTATTCCATCGCGCCGTTTTCCTCGAGCGCGCGAACGATCTGCGCCACGGTCGAGCGCTTCTGGCCGATCGCGACATAGATGCAGAACAGCTTGTCGGCGTCGTTCGTGCCCTTGTGCGCTTCCTTCTGGTTGATGAAGGTATCGATGGCGACGGCGGTCTTGCCGGTCTGGCGGTCACCGATGATCAGTTCGCGCTGGCCACGGCCGACGGGGACGAGCGCGTCGAGCGCCTTCAGACCGGTCTGCACCGGTTCATGCACTGACTGGCGCGGGATGATGCCGGGGGCTTTGACTTCCACTCGCGAACGCTGATCGCTGACGATCGGGCCCTTGCCGTCGATCGGGTTGCCGAGACCATCGACCACGCGGCCGAGCAGGCCTCGCCCGACAGGGACATCGACGATCGTGCCGGTCCGCTTGACGACATCGCCTTCCTTGATTTCCGAGTCCGACCCGAAAATGACGACGCCGACGTTATCGGCTTCGAGATTGAGCGCCATACCCTGCACGCCGTTGGCAAAAGCGACCATTTCACCTGCCTGGACGTTGTCGAGGCCGTGGATACGCGCGATCCCGTCACCGACCGACAGCACCTGTCCGGTTTCGGAGACTTCGGCTTCGGTGCCAAAGGACGCAATCTGATCCTTGATAACGCGGGAGATTTCAGCGGCGCGGATGTCCATGTTTAGCCTTTCATCGCTTGCGCGAGGGTATTGAGTTTGGTGCGGATCGACGAATCGATAAGCTGTGATCCGATTTTGACGATCAGGCCGCCCAATATGGCGGGATCGGTCTTCATGGTGACGGCGACGTCGCGACCGACGCGGGCTTTGAGCTTTGCCTTGAGTGCCACCAATTGGTCATCGGTAAGGCCGTGCGCGGTCGTCACCGTCGCGCTGGCTTCACCGCGATGGGCGGCCGCAAGATCGCGGAACGATGCGATGACCTTGCCGAGCTGCGCCAACCGGCGGTTCGATGCGAGCACGCCGAGGAAGTTTGTCGTCAGCATATCCAAATTGAGCGACCCGCCGACCGCTTTCACGGCATTGGCGGCGGCACCGCGCGCAATCAGCGGGCTGGTCACAAGACGGCGGAGATCGTCCGACTGCGCCATCGCGTTTTCGAGCGTGGCAAGGCTCGATTCGACTTGCTCGATGACTTTGGATTCGCGCGCCAGATCAAACAGCGCCGATGCGTAGCGCCCCGATAGGCTAGCCTGAATGGCGCCGGAATTCTCCACGCGTGGTCATGTCCTCTAAGCGACGTTTGGACCCTGCGCGCGGGCGGACGGCGAAGCGTCCTGCGGCAGGAATGGCGCGCGACTAGCATCCGATTTGCTGCGATGCAAGGTAGAGATGGCCACTTGCAGCGTGCAAAATGCTGGGACACACTGTGCGCCATGCCATGGCTGTTCCATCTGTTTCTGGCCGTCCACATCGGCGCAGGCGTCGTTGCACTCACCAGTTTCTGGGCCACGGTCGCGACGCGGAAGGGCGGGCCGCGCCATCGCTATTATGGCCGGGTGTTTTCGGCTTCTATATACATAGCCTGCTTTCAGGCGCTCGGCATGGGGCTTTTGTCGGTCATCTGGCCGACCGCCATGCACACGCAGTTGACCGACGAGCCCCTGTATCGCGGGCTGCTCGGATGGATGATGATCTATCTCGCCCTGCTGACGATGAGCATGACGCGCTATGGCCTCCAGATGATTGCGAACAAGCGCAATCATGATGCCAACCGGCACTGGTCGATGGTCGCGCTTCAGATTGTCGTGTTCGTCGCAGGCGTGAACTGCTTCGTGCAGGGCATCGCGCTGCGCCAGCCGCTTATGATCCTTGTCGCGGTTTTGGGCTTTGGTACGACGATGACGTATCTGTGGTACATATTCAAAGCCGCGCGCGGGCCAGCGGATTACATCCCCGAACATCTGAAAGCGATGGTGGCGACCGGCATCGCGGCTTATACCGCGTTCCTGTCAGTCGGCCTGATCGCGCATGTGCCGCATCTGGCGTTCAATCCGGTTATCTGGGCAGTGCCTTCGGTGGTCGGCATGGGCCTCATCATCCATTTTCTGCGGCGCTACCCGAAACGCGCTGCCAAAGCTGCGGAGACGCGTAATGCCTTTTGAAAAGATGACGATGGCCGATGGTGCCGAAATCGACGTTTACCGCGCCATGCCGACAGGTTCGCGCAAGGCTGGTCTCGTTCTCGTCCAGGAAATCTTTGGCGTCACCGAACATATCCGCGAGCTGTGCGATGGCTACGCGACTGATGGCTATGAAGTGCTGGCCCCTGCGCTCTATGACCGGGAACATCCGGGATTTCAGGCGGGATACAATGACGAGCAATTCGCACGAGCGATCGAACTGGCGCGGGTGCTACATCCTATCGAGTTGTCGGTTGCCGACATCCAGACGTGCGTGGATGCGCTGATTGACCGGGGCCGCGTGTTCGTAACGGGCTATTGCTATGGCGGAACAATGAGCTTTCTCGCGGCGTGCCGCGTCAAAGGGCTGGCGGCGGCGTCGGGCTATTATGGCGGGCATATCATGCCGTATATCGCCGAAAAGCCGGTGTGCCCGACGATGCTGCATTTCGGACGGCATGATGCATCGATACCGATGGCGGACGTCGAAGCGATTGCGGCAGCGCATCCGGATCTCAAGGTCCACGTCTACGAAGCGGGGCACGGCTTTAACTCCGACCGGCGCAAGGATTATCACCAGCCGAGCGCGGAACTGGCGCGCGAGCGGACACTCGAATTGTTCGAGGCCAATGTTTGACCGCAAGCAACGGGACGCGTGGAGCGTTCATTGTGCCTAGAAGGGCTGGATGACACACATCGATTCAAATGCAGCATGGGCCGCATTCTCCGCCCGAAACCGTGCGTTCGACGGCATGTTCGTCGGCGCTGTCAAAACCACGGGCATCTATTGCAAGCCGTCGTGCCCTGCCCGTCATCCCTTGCGGCAGAATGTCGAATATTTTGCCGACGGGGCGGGCGCGGCCGCTGCCGGCTATCGCGCTTGTCTGCGCTGTAAACCCGACGAAGTGGGACGCGATCGGGAGGCGGTTGCAAAGGCGCTACGGCTGATCGAAGCCGCGCAAGACATTCCGGCGCTCGATGCTCTTGCTTTGGCCGTAGGTTATGCGCCGCATCATTTTCACCGGCTGTTCAAGCGTGACACGGGCATCACGCCTGCGGCCTACGCGCGCAGCCTTCGCGCCAAACGCGCCGAAGATGCGCTTGCAGGTGATGGATCGGTGACCGACGCAATTTACGATGCAGGCTATTCGGGGCCGAGCCGCTTCTATGCCGACACGAAGGGACGTCTGGGCATGACACCAAGTGCATGGAAAAACGGTGGGGCCGGTGTCACAATCCGCTGGGTAATTGCCGATACAGCACTTGGCAAAATGTTGCTCGCCGCAACGGACAAAGGCATTTGCCGCTTGTCATTCGACGAGGATGAAGCCGAGCTTTACCGCCGGTTTCCCAAAGCCACGATCGAGCCGGGCGGCGCGGCGATGGCCGACCTGGCACGTTCTGCCGTTGCTGCCGTAAACGATCCGGCAAACATGCCCGCCCTTCCCCTCGATATTGCCGGCACAGCCTTTCAGCAGGCCGTCTGGCAACAGCTTATGGCGATCCCCGCCGGCGAAACGCGCAGCTACGCCCAGATCGCAGCCGCTTTGGGAAAACCGGGCGCGGTTCGGGCAACCGGTTCAGCCAATGGCGCGAACAATGTCGCTGTGCTCATTCCCTGCCACCGCGTTATCCGCTCGGACGGATCACCCGGCGGTTATGCCTATGGCCTTGATCGCAAGGCCAAACTCCTCAGCGCCGAAAGGAATGCCCGATGACCGGCAAAACCGAATTGTTCGCGGCATTCCACGTGCCCGGCAACCCCCTGACGCTTTACAATATCTGGGATGCTGGCAGCGCGATTGCCGTCGAAAAGGCGGGCGCCAGCGCGCTGGCAACTGGAAGCTGGGGCGTCGCCGCGGCGCACGGCTACAAGGACGGCGAAGACTTTCCGCTTGAACTGGCAATCGCCAACCTGCGCCATATCGTTCGCGTCACCGAACTGCCTGTCACGATCGATCTCGAATCGGGTTATGGTGACACCCCTGACGCTGTAGGACGAACCGTCCAGACGGCAGCCGATGCCGGTGCGGCCGGGATAAACCTCGAGGATAAAGACCCGAAAACGCGCGAACTTTATTCGGTCTCAGAAGCCGCCGCGCGAATCGCCGCCGCCGCAGCGACTGGCCTGTTTATCAACGCGCGCACCGATTTGTTTATTTTAACGCCGCCTGACAGGCACGATCAGGGCCTTGCAGATACCGTCCTTGATCGTGCGCGTGCTTATGCCGAAGCGGGCGCAAACGGCCTCTTCGTGCCTTATCTGATCGATGAAAAGCTCATTGCTTATGTTTGTGAGCGGTCGCCGCTCCCGGTGAACATCCTGACCCATCCCGACGGTCCCCGCCATGATCGTCTTGCCGAACTTGGCGTTGCCCGCATCAGTCACGGCCACGGTCCGTGGGCCGCGGCAATGGACTGGCTGACGGCGCAAGCCCGCGCCGTTTATGATCGCTGAAGTAGCGGAATAAGCAGCGGATTTGAAGAATGAACCGCCCGTGGACGGCAGTTAGGACAATATAAAAGTTTCCACTCTATTCACCCTAAATCGCCATGGATTGCTGTCCGTGGCCTCCGTAATTGCAGGGTATAAAATGAGCGCATTCGGAAAACGCGGTGGAGCAGGCGGGACGCCAACGGGCAGCCGCCCGGCTTTTGGCGTCGCACGTCCCATGCAAGGTGGCAGTTCAGCAGCGCCCGACGACGGCGGCAAGCAATTTCCGCCGCTTGAAGCCGCGCCGCTGCCCGGTGCCATGGCCGATCCGGCAATGCCCGATCATTCGGATGCAATGACGCGGCTAAACGACCGTCAGTCGAACGAAATGGAAATCGCGCCGAAGGCCGAGGGCTTCGAGGCAAGCGTCCACAAGATCAAGGAGCAGGTCCTTCCCCGTCTGCTCGAGCGCGTCGATCCCGAAGCCGCTGCCACACTGAACAAGGAAGAGCTTGCCGAGGAATTCCGCCCGATCATCGGCGAAGTGCTTGCCGAACTGAAATTCACATTGAACCGGCGCGAACAATTCGCGCTTGAAAAGGTTCTGGTCGATGAGTTGCTGGGCCTCGGACCGCTCGAGGAATTGCTCAGCGATCCGACGATCACCGACATCATGGTCAACGGCCCCGACCAGACCTACATCGAAAAAAAGGGCAAGCTGATCATCGCGCCGATCCAGTTCCGCGATGAAGAGCATTTGTTCCAGATTGCCCAACGCATCTGCAACTCGGTCGGTCGCCGCGTCGACCAGACCACGCCACTTGCCGACGCGCGCCTTGCCGACGGGTCACGCGTCAACGTCATCGTTCCGCCGCTGTCATTGCGCGGCACCGCGATCTCGATTCGTAAATTTTCCGCCAAGCCGATCACCCTCGACATGATGGCCAAAGGCGGATCGATGTCCGAGAAAATGTCGACTGCACTGAAGATCGCCGGCGCCTGCCGGTTCAACATCGTTATTTCGGGCGGCACGGGCTCGGGTAAGACGACCATGCTCAATGCGTTGTCGAAAATGATCGATCCGGGCGAGCGCGTGTTGACGATCGAAGATGCCGCCGAATTGCGCCTGCAGCAGCCGCACTGGCTCCCCCTCGAAACGCGACCCGCCAATCTCGAAGGGCAAGGCGAAATCTCGATCCGCGATTTGGTGAAAAACGCACTGCGTATGCGGCCGGACCGGATTATCCTCGGCGAAATTCGTGGTCAGGAGTGTTTCGACCTTCTGGCCGCGATGAACACGGGGCACGATGGCTCGATGTGCACGCTCCACAGCAACTCGCCGCGCGAAGCCATCGGCCGTATGGAAAACATGGTGATGATGGGCGACATCAAAATGCCCAAGGAAGCGATTTCGCGTCAGATTGCCGATTCGGTCGATCTCGTCATTCAGGTGAAACGTCTGCGCGATGGTTCGCGCCGCGTCACTGACATCACCGAAATCGTGGGCATGGAAGGCCCCGTGATCGTCACGCAGCAGCTGTTCAAATTCGAATATCTCGAAGAAGATGCCGACGGCAAGATCATCGGCGAATATCGCGCGATGGGCCTGCGCCCCTATACGCTCGACAAAGCACGGCAATATGGTTTCGATCAGCCGTTCCTCGAGGCGTGTCTGTAACCGGATACCGCTTGTCGAATATGGATTGATACGGCAGCATTTCGCCCGCATTCTGCTGGTCCAGCCAATCCCTGATCGACCGGAGCCAGAATCATGCGCGCACTGCTTTTCGCCGTCTCTATCACTCTTGCTGCCACGCTGGCGCCTGAGGCATCCACCGCAAAGCCGCCGAAGCAGTCGGTGAATGCGGCATTGTCGGCAGCCGTTGCGGCATCATCGCGCACGCCTGCCAATGTTGCGCGCGATAAATATCGCAATCCCGACAAGACGCTTGCCTTCTTTGGCATCAAACCGACGCATCATGTCGTCGAAATCTGGCCCGGTGGCGGCTGGTATACCGAAATTCTCGCGCCCTATCTCGCCGCCAACGGCAAGCTGACGGTGGCGCCGCCCGCCGCCCGGGCTGAACCCGTAAAGAAACGTCTTGATGCCAATCCCGCCGTTTACGGCAACGTCGCACACGCCAGTTTCCCGTCGTTCAACGGCGGGATTCCTGTCGCTGCGGGCAGTGCGGACGCCGTCTTGACCTTTCGCAATGTCCACAACTGGAAGATGGGCAGCGGCACACCCGATAGTGCCGACTATAGCGAAGCGGCGTTCCGTGAACTTTATGCGATGCTGAAACCGGGTGGTGTGCTCGGCATCGAAGACCATCGCTTGCCCGAAAGCGCCGATGCAGCGCGCGAAAAATCGAGCGGCTATATCAAGGTGTCGACGGTGCGCGCGCTTGCCGAAAAGGCCGGCTTCAAATTCGCTGGATCGAGCGAAGTCAACGCCAACCCGCGCGATACCAAGGACTATCCCAAAGGCGTCTGGACCCTGCCCCCGAGCTTTGCCGAGCAGGACACGGACCGCGCAAAATATGCCGCGATCGGCGAAAGCGACCGCATGACGCTGAAGTTCGTCAAGCCACTGAAATAAAACCTATTGCTTGAAGACGGTGCCGCCTTTCATGACAAACGGCACCGTTTTGAGCACCGTTACATCGACAAGTGGATCGCCCGACACGGCAATGATGTCGGCCGCTTTGCCAGGCTCGATCGTCCCGACGTCGCCATCGATGCCGAGCAGTTTCGAGGCGTTTACGGTGGCTGCTGCGATCGCGGCGGACGGCGGCATGCCAAACTTCACGAGCATTTCGAATTCCTCGGCGTTCTTGCCGTGCTTGCTCACGCCTGCATCGGTGCCGAATGCAATCCGCACGCCGGCCGGATACGCGCGCAGCACCGATTTCCCCGTGATTTCGATGCGCCACCGGATCTGCTCGAGGACCTTAGGCTCATAGGCATTGGGATTGGCTTTCAGCCGCTCGATATAGCCGTTCACGGTCGACAGCGTCGGCACGTAAAAAGCGCCCGATTTTTTGAATAGCGCAAAGGTCTGATCGTTCATTTCGGTGCCATGCTCGATTGAATCGACACCTGCCGCCAGCGCCGCGTTCACCCCGTCGACCCCGTGGGCATGCGCCGCGATCTTTCGGCCATACATGTGCGCGGTATCGACCAGCGCCTTTATCTCGTCGTCGAATGCCATCTTGCGGCGTCCGGTGCCGCTGTTCACGCCGCCCGTTGTCGCAATCTTGATAACGTCGGCGCCACGCCGGATCTGGATCCGTACCGCCTGGCGACAGCTTTCGACGCCGTCACAAAGGTTTTCATCGCCGACATGTTCGGCAATAAAGGGCGCGATGCCGCTGCGCCCGTCCATGTGCCCACCTGTCGTCGAAATTGAACGTCCGGCGTCGATAATGCGCGGACCGGCGGTGATCCCCTTGGCAATCGCATCACGCAGCGCGATCGTCACGCCGTCATCGTCGCCAAGGTTGCGGACTGTCGTAAACCCGGCCATCAAAGTCTTCCGGGCATTATCGGCTGTGACATAGGCGCCTGCCGCTTCCGATTGCGTGACGCCCTCAAGGAGCCCCGCCACACCCCCGGCATCGGACCGCAAGTGGACATGGCTGTCGATCAGCCCGGGCAATACGAACTTGGTTGACAGATCGATCAGCGTTGCATCGGCTGGCACAGCCACTAGTCCGACGCGGACTTCAGCAATCTTGCCGTCACGGACGACAATCGTCGACGGCCCGCGTGCCGCCTGACCCGGTCGGTCGAGCAAGCGCCCTGCGTGGATATACTGGTCAGCCGCAGCGACCATGCTGGCGCTCGAAGCGAGAACGATAGCAAGCGATAGTTTCAAACGACGCATCGGCACCCCCCTAAAGGTTATTTGCCGAGCTTTTCCACTTTCGACTGCAATTCCGCAAGCTGCGCTTTCAGCGCCGAAATCTCGTCGTCCTTGGCGTTGCGCGTTGCTTTGGTCGTACCGGGCACAAACGCGCTGGCTGCCGCTTCGAACATCGCCATATTGCGCTTGGCAATTTCGGCGAACGGACCGCGTTCGAATGCGCCTTTCATGGCTTCATGGAATTTCGCCTGGTTGCTGCGGAAGGCATCCATCGACGCTTCGAGATATTGCGGGACCATCGACTGCATCGAATCGCCATACATCGAGATGATCTGGCGCAGGAAACCGGCGGGCAGCATTGTCTCGCCGCGGCTTTCCTCGTCCATGATGATCTGGGTCAGGACGCTGTGCGTGATGTCCTCGTCGGTTTTGGCGTCGAGCACTTTGAATTCGCGACCTTCGCGCGTCAGCTTGGCGAGATGTTCGAGCGTAATATAGCTTGATGTTTCGGTGTTGTAGAGCCGCCGGTTGGCGTATTTCTTTATGACGTCGGGTGCCGGTTCGCCGGTCTCGGTTGTCAGTGATGCTTTGGCCATGATGCGTTCCTGCGCAATTTGCATGGGCATTAGCACTGACTCATGATGCACCGCAACACAGGCGATATTGCGCAGCAATGTTGGCGGTGGAAACGCTGCCCGAAAAGCATTAGGGGCAGTGCAGCAAACACGAGAGGAAACCGTTATGACCGATATCGTCATCACTGCCGCCCGCCGCACGCCCGTCGGCAGTTTCCTCGGCAGTTTCGTGGGCACGCCCGCCCATGAACTGGGCCGCGTCGCGATTGTCGCCGCACTTGAATCGGCAGGCGTTGCGCCCGACAAAGTATCCGATGTGATCCTCGGGCAAGTCCTGACCGCTGCACAGGGACAGAACCCCGCGCGTCAAGCCGCGATGGCGGCGGGTATCCCGAAGGAAGTCGCGGCGATGGGCATCAATCAGGTGTGCGGGTCGGGGCTGCGCGCGGTTGCGCTCGGCGCGCAGGCGATCATTGCCGGTGATGCGACGATCGTCGTTGCCGGCGGTCAGGAAAACATGTCGATGTCCTGCCATGCGCAGGCGCTGCGCGGTGGCACAAAGATGGGCGCCGTCGAACTGATCGACACGATGATCAAAGATGGCCTGACCGACGTTTTCAACAATTATCACATGGGCATTACCGCCGAAAATCTTGCCGAACAGCATCAGATCACGCGCGAGATGCAGGATGTGTTTGCCGTGCGCTCGCAAAATCTGGCTTCAGCCGCGCGCGCCGAGGGACGGTTCAGGGATGAAATTGCTGCCGTCACGATAAAGGGCCGCAAGGGCGACACGGTTGTCGATACCGACGAATATATCCGCGATGGCGTCACGCTCGAAAGCCTCGCCGGATTGCGCGCGGCCTTCAAGAAGGACGGCACGGTCACTGCGGCCAACGCCAGCGGCCTCAATGACGGGGCGGCCGCGATTGTTTTGATGCATGCCGACGAAGCCGCACGTCGCGGCGCACCCGTGCTGGCGCGTATCGCCGGTTTCGGCACGGCAGGCGTTGATCCGTCGATCATGGGAATCGGCCCGGTTCCTGCCACGCGCCGCGCACTCGAAAAAGCTGGATGGTCTATTGCCGACCTCGACCTGATCGAAGCCAATGAAGCGTTTGCCGCGCAGGCGCTTG
>JBGSMP010000021.1:0-8094 GCA_041740105.1 Sphingomonadaceae bacterium | reverse complement strand
GGGCCCGCACCATGTTGCCCACAGATTGACGAGCACAGGCTTGCCCTTGAACGCCGCCAGCGTGACAGCTGTGCCGTCAGGGGCAGTAAAGCCGCTTGCCGCCATCGCTTTGCCGCGCTGCGTGATATCGAGCGCGCCGGGCTCCTCTTTCGGCGCTTCGGCAGCCTTGGGTTGCGGCGCAGGCGCGGGCTGCTTATCGCAGGCACCGAGCAGAAGCATAGGGATCAAGACGATTAGCGCGCGCAAGGAACAATCCAATCCGATGTGGGGCGGGCGCTTTGGCGAGGGGCCGGACGCCGTCATGCGCGCGATAAATGCCTCGCTGCCGTTCGACAAGCGGATGTGGCGACAGGATATTGCCGGATCGCAAGCGCATGTCGCAATGCTCGGTGCGCAAGGCATCATTTCTGCGGCAGATGCGCAGGCGATCTCGGACGGGCTGGCCGCTGTGGCTGAGGATTATGGGGCGAACGGTGTCTTGGACGATGCTGACCTCGAAGACATTCATATGGCGACCGAGGCAAAGCTTTCCGAGCTGATCGGACCCGTTGCCGGGCGGTTGCATACGGCGCGCTCGCGCAACGATCAGGTCGCGACCGATTTCCGGGTCTGGGTGCGTGATGCCATCGATGCGACCGACATCGCGCTGGTCGCGCTTATCGATGCGTTGCTGGCGCGTGCCGATGAACACGCCGATGCCGTCATGCCGGGCTTTACCCATCTGCAAAGCGCGCAGCCCGTGACTCTCGGGCATCACCTCATGGCCTATGTCGAAATGCTGAGGCGGGACCGGGGGCGCTTTGCCGACGCGAGGGCGCGGTTGAACAAATGCCCACTGGGCAGCGCCGCGCTTGCCGGAACGGGTTTTCCGATCGACCGCGACATGACGGCGCAGGCCTTGGGCTTTGACGGCCCCACCGCCAATTCGCTCGACAGCGTCAGCGACCGCGATTTCGCCATCGAATTTCTGACGGCGGCTGTGCAGTGCGCGCTGCACCTTTCGCGCCTTGCCGAGGAAATCATCATCTGGGCATCGCAGCCCTTTGGCTTTGTCACTTTGCCCGACGCGTGGTCGACGGGCAGCTCGATCATGCCGCAAAAGCGCAATCCCGATGCAGCCGAACTGGTGCGCGGGCACAGCGGGCGGATCATGGGCTGCATGACCAGCCTGATGGTGACGATGAAGGGCCTGCCGCTCGCTTATTCAAAGGACATGCAGGAAGACAAGGAGCCTGTTTTCGAAGCGTATGATCTACTCGCGCTTTCGCTGTCGGCAATGACCGGGATGATCGCGACGATTACGTTCCGGACGGACCGGATGCGCACGCTGGCCGAAGCAGGGTTCGCAACCGCAACCGATCTGGCCGACTGGCTGGTCCGCGAGGCTGACGTTCCGTTCCGCGAGGCGCATCATATTACTGGACAAGCTGTGAAGCTCGCGGAGGAAGGCGGGTGCGGATTGTCCGATCTGTCGCTCGATGTGCTGCAAGCCATCGACCCGCGCCTTGATGAGGGTGTTTACACTGTGCTGACCGTCGATGCCTCGGTCGCCAGCCGCATCAGTCATGGCGGAACGGCACCCATTCGCGTAAAGGAAGCCATCGCCGCCGCGCGCGCTGATTTGGAAACCCGATGATGAAAGCCGTCGTTGCCCTTGTTACAGCCCTAGGCCTTGCCGCATGCGGAGGGACGCAAATGTTGAAGCCGAAAGCGGGCACGAGCCTGCCGCCAAAGCCCGAGTTTGCGGCCTCGGTGCCGACCCCTGACCAGCTGATGACCGCCGATGATCAGGCGCGGCCGCAGCGCAACGATGAGCTACTCCAAAAATCGGAAAAGCGACGAGACGACAAATTCGACCTGCCCCCAACGAGCTGAGTTTCATGGACCATTTCAATTACAAGAACGGCACGCTCCATGCCGAGGATGTTCCGCTGAGCCGGATCGCCGCCGAAGTCGGCACGCCGGTTTATGTCTATTCGCGCGCTACCCTTACGCGGCATGCACATGTTTTTCAGGAAGCGGTGAAACCGGCGGGGCGCACCGATGTTGCGTTCGCCGTCAAAGCCAATCCCAATCTTGCCGTGCTGCGTGTCCTGTCGAACGCCGGGATGGGCGCCGATGTCGTGTCCGGCGGCGAGCTCGAACGTGCGCTTGCCGCCGGGATGGCGCCGCACCGGATCGTTTTTTCCGGCGTCGGAAAGACGGCGAGCGAAATGGCGCAGGGGCTGGATCGCGCCATTGGCCAGTTCAATATCGAATCCGAAGAAGAAGGCATCGAATTTTCCGCAATTGCCCAAGCGCGCGGCGCGCGGGCGAATTGCGTGCTGCGCGTCAATCCCGACGTCGATGCCGGAACCCACGCCAAGATTTCGACGGGAAAGGCGGAGAACAAGTTTGGCGTCGCAATCGGTGACGCGCCGGCCATCTATGCGCGGCTGACGGCTTTGCCGGGGCTGAACATGCGCGGCGTGGCGTTGCATATCGGCAGTGCATTGCCGACGATCGATCCGCTCGAGGAAGCGTTCATCCGCATGGGGCGGCTCGTCAATGATCTGCGCAACAGCGGGCAGCAGGTGACTCATGTCGATCTCGGCGGCGGGCTCGGCGTCGCCTATCGGCCGAGCGACGTCATGCCGACGCCAGAAGACTATGGCACCATGGTTGCGCGCGTTTCGAAACATTGGGACGTCACGCTGATGTTCGAGCCTGGCCGCGTCATCGTCGGCAATGCCGGGGTTTTGCTGACGACCGTGATCCGCGTCAAACCCGGCGTGACGCACCCGTTCGTCATCGTCGATGCCGCCATGAACGACCTTGCCCGCCCTGCGCTATACGACGCTTATCACCACTTTGCGCCCGTCGAAGAAGCGCACAAGGCATGGACAGCAAACATCGTGGGGCCAGTGTGCGAAAGCGGCGATACTTTTGCAATGGCGCGCCATTGCGGGCAGGTTGGCGCGGGCGATCTTGCGGTCTTCCGCACGGCAGGCGCTTATGGCGCGACAATGGCAAGCACCTACAACAGTCGCGCGCTTGTTCCCGAAGTGCTGGTCGATGGCGATCGCTTTGCCGTCGTGGCCGACAGGATCAGCGCTGCGACCATCATGGAGGCCGAGCGCGTACCGGATTGGCTGTGACTTGTGTCAATGCGGCACGGTTTCCGCAAATAAGTTGTTGATCGTTCGGATCGACGCGGTATTCCGAACGCGATTGAGCGATGTCTGAGGAGCGCAAGAATGTCATTCAAGATCGGCGCGATTGTGCTTCTTGCAACCATCGCGGCATTCCCTGCGCAAGCTGCGACGTCGATCGCGTCGGCTTATACGCGCATATCGCCTGCCGAAAACATCGTCGCGCCATTCACCGCGCCAACCGGGGTGTCAACCACACGTTCTTATACCGGTCCGGTTGAGGTACGCGTCAGCGGCACGGGCTTTAGTTTGGGTTCGACGATTAACGATGCTTTTTATCTGACGGCAACACAGATGGGCTTGGCCGGTAATTTCTATCATCTCGGCATCGGCATTCCGGGTCAGCCGCTGACGCCGTTTGACAACACCCGCGGTGCCGAACGCTTGATCACGTTCATCGACGGCCTTGGTGCCGTCGCACCGGGCACGATTCCTGCTTATGCGAGCGATAACACCTATCGGTTCGTCGCCGATATCGGTGCCGGTTTCCGATTTCTGAACTTTGGTGTGCTCGACGGAAATTTCAGCGATAATGGCGGCCAGTATAACATCACGCTGTGGCAGCTTTCCCGGGGTGGGGCGGTGCCTGAGCCTGCAACGTGGGCGATGATGCTGATCGGGTTCGGTGCTGTCGGCTTTGCCGTCCGCCGCCGCAAGCTTGGCAGTGCAAACTTCGCTTAAAACGAAATCGCGAACATTAAGCCGGGATCAATAATCCGGCCATTGCTGCGCTCATCAGATTCGACAAACTTCCCGCTGCCAACGCGCGCAAACCGAAGCGCGCGATGATCGGCCGCTGATTGGGCGCGAGCCCGCCCGTGACGGCAATCTGGATCGCAATCGACAGGAAATTTGCAAAGCCGCACAGCGAAAACGTGACGATCGCAATCGTGTGCGGCGACAGCGTGTTCATCTGGCCGCTCAATTCGATGAAGCCGACGACTTCGTTGAGCACGATCTTGGTCCCGAACAAGCCGCCCGCGCGTAAGGCCTCGTCCCACGGCACACCGATCAGGAACATGAGTGGGGCAAACACGGTGCCGAGCGCTTTCTGGAAGGTAAGATCGGGGTAACCGAACAGGCCACTGACACCGCCCAGCATACCATTGGCCAGCGCGACAAGCGCGGTAAACGCGAGCACCATCGCGGCAATTGCCACCGCGAGTTTGACGCCGGTCTGCGCGCCATCGGCGGCGGCCATGAAAATATTGACGGGGCGTTCCTCGCCGGAGGTGATCTCGCCTTCGATCACGGGATCGACGCCGGCATCTTTCGGGTCATCGGGCATGATGATTTTGGCCATCAAGATACCGCCCGGTGCCGACATAAAACTGGCCGCAACCAGATAAGGCAGCAATTGCGGCCCCAGCGGCCCGAGCACTTGATAATAAAGCACGAGGATCGTTCCCGCGACCCCCGCAAAGCCAACTGTCATCACGGTAAAAATCTGCGACGGCGTCATGGTCGCCAGATAAGGGCGGATCACCAGCGGCGATTCACTTTGCCCGACGAAAATGTTCGCCGCGGCCGCCAGTGATTCAACGCGCGATATCCCCGTGATCGCGCGGATTGCACCGCCGATCCATTTGACCAGCAACTGCATCACGCCGAAATAATAAAGGATCGAAATCAGCGCCGCAAAAAACACCACGGCTGGCAGCGCGCTGATCGCAAAACCGGCGCCATAGGGCGAGTTGACGAGGTCGGAACCGAACACGATTTTCGATCCCTCTTTGGAATAGTCGAGCAGTTTGACGACGCCATTCGACATGGCCTGCACGGCCGCTTGTCCGGCAGGGACATACAATACGATAACGGCAACCGCCGCCTGCAGCGCCAGCGCCGCGCCGACGACGCGAAGCCGGATTGCCTTGCGGTTCGTCGACAGCAGCACCGCGATTGCCAGCAGAACGGCAATGCCGACAAAACCCATCAGGTTATGATTCATGCAGACCGCGTCCCGAAGTTCTCGAAGTTCTCACTATGCACGCCATAAAAACCGAAGAGCCCCCGAGACATGTGTCCATTTCATTACCGCACTCTTGGCATGGATTGGGGCGGGGAGGACAGGGGGTTTTATACGGGGCACAAAAGCGATAGCAGGCCCGCATGACGATTGCCGCCGCAGCCCCCGCCGTCCCGCGCTCGCTTTTTGCTTTCTCTGTCTTCTACGGCGGCATGGTCTGTCTGGCCGGTGTGCTCGGCAACAAACAGGTTTCGATTGGCCCGCTCGCTGTCGAGGCGGGTATATTTGCGTTTCTTTTGCTGGTCGTCGTGTCGAGCGCCGTTTCGGAGTTGCATGGGCAGCGGGTGGCGAACAACCTTGTGCGTTTCGGCTTCGTGCCGCTCATTTTGTCGATCATTCTTGCGGTCATCGTCCTTGCGCTACCCGCGTCGCCGCAGATGGAGCCTGAGCGCGCTGCTGCTTTTTCGCTGATGATAGGCGCGACGTGGCGCATCTGGATCGCGGGGATTATCGCTTATGGCGTCTCGATGACGCTCAATGTCGCCATTTTCGACCGGTTGCGCAGCGGGACGAGACTTGTTGCGGTGCGCGGCGCGATTGCGTCGGTGTTGAGCCAGATCGTCGATACGTTGCTGTTCGTGACCATCGCGTTCTGGGGCATTTTTCCGATCGCTGCGCTGCTCGGCGGGCAGATGCTCGCCAAGGTCGTCCTGTCGCTGGTGCTTGTGCCGCCGCTGATCAGCGGGTTCGTGGCGCTGGGCCGGAGACTCGACCGTTGAGCCGTCATAATCCGGATCAGTCACTGCTCGCCAAAGCCGAAGTGCTGGTCGAAGCGCTGCCCTATATGCAGCGCTATGCCGGACAAACGTTCGTCATCAAATATGGTGGCCACGCCATGGGCGACCCCGAAGCCGCCAAGGATTTTGCCGAAGATATCGTGCTGCTGAAGGCAGTCGGGATCAATCCGGTCGTCGTCCACGGCGGCGGGCCGCAGATCGGGGCGATGCTGAAAAAACTCGGTGTCGAGTCCTCGTTCGTCGATGGCCTGCGCGTCACCGACGCCGAAACCGCCAAGGTCGCCGAAATGGTGCTTTCGGGCGCGATCAACAAGGAACTGGTCGGCTGGATCAGCGAAGCCGGGGGTCGCGCAGTCGGCATTTCGGGCAAGGACGGCAATTTCGTCCGCGCCGAAAAAGTCGAGCGCACGACACGCGATCCCGACAGCAATATCGAACGCGCCGTCGATCTGGGGTTTGTCGGCGAACCCAAGCATGTGGACCGCACGGTCATCGACACCATCAGTGGCGCGGGCATGATTCCGGTCGTTGCGCCAATCGGCGTCGGGGCGGACGGGCACACCTATAACATCAACGCTGATACAATGGCCGGTGCAGTCGCCGCAGCGCTGGGTGCAACACGGCTATTCTTATTGACCGACGTCGCTGGTGTGCTCGACAAGACCGGCGAATTGCTCGCCGATCTCGACCCCGCGCAGATCGAAACGCTGCGCAGCAACGGCACCGTCACGGGCGGCATGATCCCGAAACTCGAAACCTGCGTGCGCGCCGTGCAAGGCGGCGTCGGGGCGGCGGTAATCCTCGACGGGCGCGTGCCGCATGCCATGCTTGTCGAAATCTTCACGGCGCGCGGTGCGGGAACGCTGGTGCGCGCCTAAGGCTTTCGCTAAAGCGCCCGCGAAGTCACAGCGGAACCAGCGCATATGGTCATGATCGTCCAAATTCTGTATATTTTGCTCAACGTGGTCTGGTGGATCATTGTCGTCCAGGCGATCCTCTCATGGCTGATCGCCTTCAACGTCATCAACACCAGCAACGATTTCGTCCGTTCGGTCTGGCAGGCGCTCGATAAGATGACCGAGCCGCTTTATCGACCGATCCGCCGGATCATGCCTGATTTCGGCGCGCTCGATCTGTCGCCGATGGTCGTCTTGCTCATCCTTTATATCCTGATGCAGGTGGTCTTGCCGAACATGCTTGCGGCGGTTTAGCGTGTCAGCAACGATCATCGACGGAAAGGCATTTGCCGCCAAGCTGCGCGGCGAGATCGCGGCCACGGTTGCCACGATGGCGCGCAAGCCGGGATTGGCGGTCATCCTCGTCGGCGATAATCCGGCCAGCGCCGTCTACGTCAAAGCCAAGGGCAAGCAGACGGTCGAAATCGGCATGCGCAGTTTCGAGCATCGTTTGCCCAGCGATACCGCGCAGGCGGATCTGATTGCGCTGGTCGCGCGGCTAAATGCCGACCCGGATGTGGACGGTATCCTTGTTCAACTGCCGCTGCCGCCGCATATCGACGATCTTGCCGTCATCAGCACAATCGACCCCGACAAGGATGTCGATGGACTCCATGTCGTCAACGCGGGGCGGCTTGCCTCGGGACTGCCGGGGCTGGTCAGTTGCACCCCGCTCGGCTGCATGATGCTCATCGAGAGCCAGCTTGGCGATCTGTCGGGCAAGACCGCGGTCGTCATCGGCCGCTCTATCCTTGTCGGCAAACCGGTTGCGCAATTGCTGCTGGCGGCGAATTGCACGGTGACGATGGCGCACAGCCGGACGGTCGATCTCGCCGATGTCGTCCGACACGCCGATATCGTCGTCGCGGCCGTCGGGCGCGCGGAAATGGTGAAGGCGGACTGGATCAAGCCCGGCGCCTGCGTCATCGACGTCGGGATCAACCGCGTTGACGGTAAATTGATCGGCGATGTCGCGTTTGACGAAGTGCGCACCGTCGCCGGATCGATCACACCGGTGCCCGGTGGTGTCGGCCCGATGACGATCGCGTGCTTGCTCAAAAATACGCTGACGGCGGCGCAGCGGCGAGCGGATAAATGATCGAACTTTTCATCTCCGCGTTCGTCACGTTTTTTGTGGTCATCGACCCGCCGGGCTGCGCGCCGATTTTCGCCAGCCTGACCGC
>JBGSMP010000019.1:0-1826 GCA_041740105.1 Sphingomonadaceae bacterium | reverse complement strand
AAGGTTCTGGAAGCGATGGCAATGGGAAAGTCGTGTGTGGTCTCATCCGGCGCAGCGCGCGGTATCGATGCGATCGATGGGCGTGATTTCATCGTATCGGACGAACCCGCCAAAGCCGTCATCGCTTTGTTGAAAGATCAGCCCTTGGCAGCCTCAATCGGCGCGAACGGGCGTACTGTTATGGTCGCCCATTACAGCTGGGACAAGCAGCTTGCGCACCTTGCCGGGTATGTCGGTCGGTGAAAGAACACGCCCGGGCCTTGGCCGCTGCTATCACTGCCATTCTCATCGTTTTTGCGCGCGACGTGGGCGGCATGGCGAACCAGTGGTGGAACAGCTCGACCTATGGGCACTGCCTTTTCATTCTGCCATTGGTCGGCTGGTTGATCTGGCAACGACGGCATGAAGTCGCGCTCGTTGAGCCGCGCGCATGGTTGGCCGGGTTAATCTTCGTCGGCGTCGCTGCGTTCGGGTGGCTCGTCGGTGAAGCGGCCGGTGTTTCGGTCATCCGCCACGCCGCGTTGGTCGCCATGGTTCAGGCAACTGTATTGACCGTGCTCGGACCCGCCATCGTGCGTGCACTCTTGTTTCCGCTGTTCTATCTGGTTTTCCTCATTCCCGTCGGCGACGAAATCGTTCCCGCCATGCAAATCCTGACCGCAAAAATGACCATGGCTTTGCTTGGCATGGCAAACGTACCGGCACAGCTCGACGGCGTGTTCATCACCACCCCGACCGGCTGGTTCAAGGTCGCCGAAGCCTGCGCCGGCGTGAAGTTTCTCGTCGCCATGATCGCCTATGGCGCACTCGTTGCCAATGTCTGCTTCCGCAGCTGGCAGCGCCGCACCGCTTTTATGGCCGTGTGCGTTGCCGCACCAATTCTCGCCAATGGCGTGCGTGCATTCGCAACGATCCTCGTCGCCCACTGGACATCGATCGAAGCCGCAACCGGGTTCGATCATATCATCTACGGTTGGCTTTTCTTCGCTTTCGTCATAGCGGTTGTCATGGCCGCAGCATGGCCATTTTTCGACCGGCGCCTTGGTGATCGGTGGCTCGACGCGATCCCCGTCGCGATCGGCAGGCCAAGGTCCACAAACAAAATCACTGTGGCAATAATTGGCATCGCAATGGTGCCGCTCTTGTGGAACAGCACGGTAATCGCAGCAGGGCGGCACCCCTTACCCTATGCGGTTACATTGCCCGATGTCGCTGGCTGGACGCGTGTGCCGCGAACCGATGGCTACCCTTGGACGCCGCGGTTCGATGGAGCGGATCACAAGCTGATCGGGCGCTACCGCAACGCTGAAGGGGCAACGGTCGATCTCGCCATCGCGCTTTATGGTTGGCAGGGCGACGGGCGGAAGATCGTCGGTTATGGGCAAGGGGCGATAGACCCCGACAGCAACTGGTCGTGGTCGGCAGACACGTCACCGCCGCCCGGCGGCAAAGCGCAGCGGATGCTCGCGCCGGGCAAGATCGAGCGTGAAGCCTTGACCTTTTATGTCATCGGCGGACGCGCTACCGGCAATGCCATGGCCGTCAAAACGCGAACATTGCAGGGGCGGCTGCTGGGCGGCGATCAGGCGACAGCCGTTGTCATTGTATCGACCGAGGGAAAACGCCGCGCGTCGCTCGACACTTTTCTGAACGATCTCGGCGCGGTGGACGGCCACGCAAATCGGTTGATCGCAACAGCACGGGGGCAATAGTCGATGTGCGCGATTGCGGGGCTTTTCCATATCGAGACCGCCAAACCTGTCGATCCGGCGCGCGTCCGCGCGATGACCGATGCGCAGGCCCACCGCGGGCCCGACGGGTCGGGC
>JBGSMP010000148.1:0-4174 GCA_041740105.1 Sphingomonadaceae bacterium | reverse complement strand
CTGGTCGCCGCTCGACGCGCTGGCAGTTGCATCGGGAATAACGCGAACGCTGCCGCTGCTCGAGGGCGGCTCGCAGATGGTAAACGCGGCGGGCGTTTCGATCTGGCGCGATGGCGTCACTGATCCGTTCCGCGACGCCGGAATCTGGGGGCTCGATGCGGACGGCAATCCGGTTGCGCTTGCCGACGACCATTTCGCAACGATCGACGGTCGCCCGGTTGATCATGGTCGCGATTTCATGGCGCCATTCTATGACCGGGTCGCAACCACCATACGTGCCGTCCGCAACGATTGGCTGATTTTTGCCGAAGCCGATCCTTTCGGCGGACACGGGCTGCCCGGCTGCCCGCCGCGAACCGTCAATGCGAGCCACTGGTACGATCTGGCGACGCTGGTCACCAAACGCTTTACGCCGTGGCAGTCGCGCGACCTGCTGACCGGCCAATCTTACGAAGGGCGCGACGCCGTCGTCGCGCATTACACAGCGGGTTTGCAACGCATTGCCGACATCGGCAACGCCATGGGAAATGGCACGCCAACTCTGATCGGCGAATTCGGCGTCCCCTTCGACCTGAACGACGCCGAAGCCTATCGCCGAAGGAAAGAAGGCGACCGCAGTCCCGATCTATGGGCCGCGCATGAAGCGGCCTTGTCGGCTATGTACGATGCACTCGACGCGCTGCTGCTGTCGTCGACCCAGTGGAATTACACCGCATCGAACGCGAACGACCCGATGGTCGGCGATGGCTGGAACCAGGAGGATCTGTCGATCTGGTCGCACGACCAGGTTGACGATGGGGATGATCCTGATGCGGGCGCCCGCGCGCTCGACGGGTTCTGCCGCCCTTATGTCTGCGCCGCGCAAGGCCGGATAATCGCGCAATCATGTGCGGGCGGCGTGTTTCGCTGTGTCATCGATGCCGACCTTTCGATCGAGGCGCCGACCGAAGTCTTCGTGCCCGCGCACTGTCAGGTTGCGGCAATCGAAAGCACGGATCGATTTGCTTTCGATCCTGCGCAAAACCGCCTTGCTGTGCACCATCAGGCGACAGGTCATCGTCACCTTCGGATCGATTTGCAGCAGCAATAGCCGTCCGTTACTCGATCCCGGCCGCCCTCGCGAGCGCCGCCGCCTCGGTGCGATTGGCGGCACCGATTGCTGTCAGCAACTGTGCCACATGCGTCTTGACCGTTGCTGGCGCCACGCCAAGCGCGATGGCAATCTCCTTGTTCGACTGCCCTTCGGCGAGCAAGCTCAGCACTTCCCTTTGTCGTGGCGACAAGGCGTTGTTGATGGGATCATCGGCCTGAAGCAATTCGGCAACGCGCGGGGGCAGATAGCGCCCGCCGGCCATGACCAGTTCGAACGCGGCTGTCAGCACTTCGGGGCTTGCATTCTTGTTTGCAAAACCGACGATGCCCGTTGCAAGCAAATCGCGCAGCAGCCGGTCATCGGACAGTCCGGTCAATATGATGATATTGGCCAGCGGTGCGGCTGCCTGCACACCTGCAATACCCGCACGCGGTTTGGCCCCCGGCATGTCGAGATCGACGATGATCAACGAAGGCGACTGCAGTTGTGCAGCCATTTTCCACGTCGCAGGAAAGTCCACGGCTTCCTCGATCGCGGCATCGGGCCAGCGGTTCGCGATCAGGCCGGCAACAGCAGTTCGGAACAGCGCATGGTCATCGGCGATCAGGCAGCTTTGCATTGCGCGACCGTGCCATGAGACTGCGGCAGACACAGTGCAAACGCCGCACCGCCGGTCCACCGCGGGTCGATGAAGGCAGTGCCGTCCAGCAGCTCGGCAATGCGCCGGACGGATGCCAGCCCGATGCCAAAGCCACCTTTGGTTATGCCGTCTTGCTCGGTTCCGCGGGTGTAGTCATCGAACAGCCGCGCATGTTCACTGTGCGCAATGCCCCGCCCGTTGTCGATCACCCATAGCGTGACAACGTCACCCGACAGCCGCGCACCGATCAGCAGCGTCTTGGCCCGCGAATGGCGGATCGCATTGACGACGAGGTTTGTCAGGGCGCGCTTCATCAGCGCACGGTCGGCGAGCACCTCGAGCGACGTCGAAACAGCCTGAAATCTCAATCCGGCCGCTTCGGCGGCCCCTTGGTTCTCGCACACAATCTCGCGTACCAGTTCATCGAGTGCGACGCGTTCACGATGCGCGACAACAGCGCCGGCTTCGAGGCGAAGGTGATCGAGCATCGTTTCAAGCAAGCTCTGCACCGAAGCGAACGACGTGCGCATGCCCGAAGTCGCACGGGCGCGTGCCATGTCGTTGGTGGCGTTCAGCGCGTTCTCGGCAAACATCCAAGCCGCTTGCACCGGTTGTTGCAGATCGTGCGACGCCGACGCAATGAAACGGGTCTTGGCATCGCGCTCGGCAGCGGCGATCTGATGCGCGGCTTCATAGCGATCGGCCGCGCGCCAGATCAGTCGCCGGATTGCAACAAGCGCCGCACCTTCGCCGATCAAAAACCCGGCCAGCGCCCAGCCATATTCCATGTCGTAGACGACCACGAAACTCGCCATCGACACGACGACAGCCATGGCACCGTAAATCGACGCGGCATTGGGATTGAGGATGATGATCATCGCGATGAACCACATGCACAACATCACCATCAGCATGCGCAGCGGTTCGTCTGCCGGCGGCATCAATATCCACACGCTGACGACGATCCCGAAACACAGCCCAAGCGCAACGACTTCGCCGACGCGAATGAAAAACGCAGGTGACAAGCCGACGCGCAGCCGCGGCAGCAACAAGGCGGCGACCGTCACCGAAAAAAGAATGATGCAGGCCCACATGCCGACGAGCCAGGGCCCAAGGATTTGCGGTGTGACGAGTGCAGTAAAAGAATATTGCACATAAAGCAGCACGGACGCCATCACTAGCATGCCCACGATCGAAGGACGTGCGCGCAGCCAAAGGCTCCTTGCCGACTGCGCGGTCGTCGCCATCATCGCCGGTCGGGCCGCAAGCGCCAGTCACGCAGAACCCGCGACTGAACCAGTAACCCGTCAAAACGCAACATCAGGCGCCTGCCCCCCGCAAACTCGACCCATTGGTCGCTATCGGGTCCACCGCCAATTCGCAAGCGAACACCGACACTTAATCCACCAATCGGCCTAACCCGTTCGGCGGAAGGCAGCCGCCTCGCGTCGCCCTATCAGACAAAAAGTTGAATTAAGGGGATAACGCGCATGTTTCGGACTTTCATTTGTGCTTCAATCTGCTTGGCGGGCGCTTCAACAGCGCAAGCGCAAGACACAGACAATGCCCGCCTCAAAGTGGGCGTCACGGCAGGGAGCCTCGGCGTCGGGCCAGAGGTCAGCTACCGCTTTTCGAACAACGTCGGCGTACGCGGCAATCTGACGTCTCTGTCGATCAGCCGCGACATCGAATTGGACGATATCAATTTCGATGCGAGCCTCAAACTGGCATCGGGCGGCGCGATGATCGACGTATACCCGTTCGGCGGGGGCTTTCGCGTCTCGGGGGGGCTGCGCGTCAACGGCAACCGCGTGCGCGGCATTGCAAAGCCGAACGCAGGCGCGAGCTACGAGATCGACGGAACGACCTACACCGCTGCAGAAATCGGCACGCTGACGGCCGAAACCAAGATCAACAAAGTCGCGCCCACCCTAACGATCGGTTACGGCGGCGGCATGTCCAAAGGTCTGGTCTTCGGCATCGAAGCCGGCGCGCTGTTCCAGGGCTCGGTCAAGATCAAGCCACTGACAATCACGGGGACATGCGCAGGGGCATCGGCACCGCCAAGCTGCGCCACGATTGCGGCCGATCTCGATGCCGAACGGCTGAGCGTCAATGAGGATATCGACAACTACAAAGTCTATCCCATTCTGCAATTGTCGATTGGCTATCGTTTCTAGGCGCGACCCGCGATAGCCATAAGAAGCGTCCGCCGACACCTCGGCGGACGCTTCTTTTCAATTAGCGACGGATGCGGGCACGCACTTCCAGATCGGTCAGGCGACGATCAAGATATGCCCGGTCGTCCGCCGTCGCATTCAGTCGCGCATAGGCCATCTCGAGCCGCGACAGATCGCCATGTTCGACGCGAAGCTGCGTTTGCGCCGCCGATGACAGTCCGCTCGACGGCAGCGCGCGGCCGATTGCATCTAGGCGCGACC
>JBGSMP010000138.1:0-5937 GCA_041740105.1 Sphingomonadaceae bacterium | reverse complement strand
GTTCGCGCCGGCGCGCAGGCGCGGACCGAAAATCAGGAATTGCGCCGCGTCGAGATGGGCCGGGTCGCAGGTGAGCGGTTCGAGTGCCCTGCCGCCTTGTTGCCCGAAAAACTGGCGTTCGATGCAGGGGGCGTCAGCCTGGCAGGCGATGAGTCAGCGCAGCTTGAACGCGTCGCGATGGAGCGCGAGCGACTTGGGCCGGTCAACCTTGTCGCGGCACGCGAGCTAGCCGAGATCGAGGCGGGGCGTGAGAACGATGCCGCCGACATTGCCGAACTGACCGAAGCGGTTCACCGGCTGCGCGGTTCGATCGGCAGTCTCAACCGCGAAGGGCGGACGCGTCTGCGCGCGGCATTCGATGCGGTCGACGGGCATTTCAGGCGATTGTTTGCGACGCTATTCAATGGCGGCGAAGCGCATCTTGCGATGATCGACAGCGACGATCCGCTGCATGCGGGGCTCGAGATCATGGCGCAGCCGCCGGGCAAAAAACTGTCGTCTCTCACGCTCTTGTCGGGTGGTGAGCAGGCGCTGACGGCGGTCGCGCTGATCTTTGCGCTGTTTCTGACCAACCCGGCGCCGTTGTGCGTTCTCGACGAGGTCGACGCGCCGCTTGACGATGCCAATGTCGAGCGCTTTTGCGACCTGCTCGATGCGATGGCGCGCGACACCGACACGCGGTACCTGATCGTCACGCATAACGCCGTCACGATGGCGCGGATGCACCGGCTTTATGGCGTCACGATGATCGAGCAGGGGATCAGCCGTCTGGTATCGGTCGATCTGGGCGGGGCCGAGGCTTTGCTGGCGGCGGAGTGATTAAATGTAGCGACGAAAATGGTTGACTTTATGACTATTGGCGTTCAAATTTGGCTGTCTAGTGGTGATAGAGACTCTGTCAGCTGCGACTGAAAGGACAGGACATGATTTTGATGCGTATCAATCAATGTCCGCTCCACGGCGGGCAACGTGGAGTCTTTTGGAATGGATATAAGCTATGACGAGGCCAAGCGTCAGAAAACACTCCGAGCCCGAGGATTAGATTTTGCTGATGCAGGCAAGATCTTTGAGGGAACAGTCATTGAGCTGGAGGACGATCGTTTCGACTACCCCGAACAACGCCTCCGGACATATGGGCTGATCGACAATCGATTGGTCATGATTGCGTGGACGCCGACGGAAACTGGCATCCGCGTCATTTCGATGAGAAAGTGCAATGAGCGCGAACAAAAAGCCTTTACCGCCCGAATGGGCTGACGATGATCTGACCGAATGGACCGAGGATCAGTGGGATCGCGCGGAAATCCGCATCGGCGATAAGATTATCAGACCCGCGCAAGGCAAGCTGACCAAGCGTGGGCGACCCAAGCTCGATAATCCCAAGCGACAGGTGACGATCCGGCTCGACGATGCCGTCATTGAAGGGTTTCGTGCGCAGGGGGCCGGATGGCAAAGTCGGGTTAATGCCGAATTGCGCAAGGTTCTTGGTATTTGATATTTGTTCGGAAAGCGCGATTGGGACTTTTCAGGTTCATTCGACGCGCTAGGCTAGGACCATGAGAACAACATTATTTGCCGTCGCGTTCGCAATCGCCACGCCCGTCGCCGCATCGCCCTCGACCGATCTGAAGGCTGTGATCGATGCGCACTGGGCGTGGGTGATGGCGGCCAATCCCGAATATGCGTCAACGCTCGGTGAACCCGGTGGGGCGGGGAGGGTGTCAGACATCAGCCTCGCCGCACGGGATCGTTCGGCAAAGCAAGCCTCGGCGTTTCGCACAAAGCTTATGGCAGTGCCTGATGCGGGGCTGAGCGAGAGTGAGCGGACCGACAAGGCAATCCTGGTGCGCATGCTCGGCGAAGAGATCGAAGGCAACGAGTTCGGGCAGCGCATGATGCTGTTTTCGACTTATGCCGGATGGCATCAGAATTTTGTCAGCCTCGCCGACAATTCGCCGTTTAACAGCATAGCGGATTATGAGAGTTACATTGCGCGGCTCGGCCAATATGCTGCGATCAACGACGAAGCGCTGAAGATAACGCGCGCTGCGGTGGCCGGCGGATTTACGCAGCCCTGCGTTGTTCTCGACGGGTTCGAGACGTCGATCACCGGCGTCATAGCCGCGAAAACAGTGGATTCGCGGTTCTACAAGCCATTTCTTGGCAATGCCCCGACGGGCATGTCCGCCGCAGATTGGGCAGGGATGAAGGCCCGCGCTGCGACGATCATCAAGACGTCGGTCGAACCCGAATATCGCAAGTTCGCCGATTATTATGTGCGCGATTACAAGCCGAAATGTCGCAAGAGCATCGGCGCTTCCGACCTGCCGCAGGGCCGCGACTATTATGCGGCACAAATCCGCACGCACACGACGACCGACATGTCGGCGGACGCGATTCATGATCTCGGGCTGGGCGAAGTCGCGCGAATCCGCGCCGCGATGGAGACGCTGGCGAAATCGGCGGGCTATGCCGATCGACTGGCATTCATCGCCGAATTGCGCCGCAACCCGAAATATTATGCCAAGACGCCCGCCGAATTGATGGCAGCGGCATCGCGGCAAGCCAAGATCATCGACGGGCTGATGCCGCGATATTTCGGCAAGCTGGCGCGGCTCCCTTATGGTGTCCGCGAAATTCCCGCAGAAATCGCCGAGGGGACAACGACCGCCTATTATAATCCCGGGTCGCCCGTCAGCGGCATTGCGGGATTTTATTACGTCAACACCTCGAAACTCGATCAGCGGCCGCTTTGGGAACTGCCAGCGCTGTCCGCGCATGAAGCCGTGCCCGGCCATCACCACCAGATCTCACTGGCGCAGGAAATGGACCTGCCGAAATTCCGCAAATATTTGACCGGATTTACGGCGTTTGTCGAAGGGTGGGCGCTTTACACCGAGCATCTCGGGATCGAGATGGGGCTGTATGATACGCCCGAAAAGAATATGGGCCGCCTGAGCTATGAAATGTGGCGGGCTTGCCGCCTTGTCGTCGATACCGGGCTTCATTCGAAGGGGTGGAGCAAGGCACAGGCGATCGCTTTCATGCGCGACAACAGCGCGCTGAGCGACGCCAATATCGAAGCCGAAGTGAACCGTTATATCAGTTGGCCGGGGCAGGCGCTGGGCTATAAAATCGGTGAACTCAAAATCCGCGAACTGCGCAGCAAGGCCGAAAAAGCGCTCGGGCCCAAGTTCGATCTGCGCGGCTTTCACGATGCCGTCTTGTCGCAGGGCGCCGTGCCGCTTGATGTGCTGGAACGTAGTATTGATACGTGGATCGCGGAGAAGCGATAACTACCTTGTCCGGGCCGCTGCGACGGCGTCCTTCAGCGCGTCATAACCGACGGCACCCGTGAGCACTTTGTCACCGATCACCCAGCTTGGGGTGCCGGTCATACCAAGCGGTCGCGCCAGATTAAGGTTCGCGTCGATTTCGGCCTGAGCCGCAGGGTTTGCGGCAAAAGCGAGATCGACACCGAGTTGCTTTGCGATGCGTTCCACGGCACGCGATTCCGGCTGGCCGGCGGCATAGACGGCGCGGTGGAACGCGGTGTATTTCCCTGATTTTGCGGCCGCAAGACTGAGGCGCGCGGCGTTTTCGCTATCGGGACCAAGCACGGGAAACTCGCGATAGACAATGCGAACGCGCTTGTCGGCGGCAAGCAGCTTGTCGATATCGACCATCGATGATCGGCAATAGCTACAGTTATAATCGAAGAACTGAACGACCGTGACGTCGGCATCCGCAGCCCCTTCCCAAGCCCCGGCAAAGGGTGTTTCGATCGCGTTGCGATTGGCTTTCACCACTTTTGCGATTTCACGGCCGCGCAGATTTTCCATGGCTTCCGGCAGGATTTCGGGGTTCGCAAGAATATAGTCGCGCACGATCTTCTCAATTGCTGCGCGGTCGTTTGTGGCGACGGGTGCTCCACTCGCCATGACCGCCACAGTCGCCGCGGCACCCGCCGCTGCTGCAAAAAGTCCAATCATGATGCGCGTCGCCCCTTGGTTCATTCGTCTTGTGTCTTGGGCTTGCGCCGCCCGCGATAACGCGGGTCATCGTCGATTGATGCCTGCGAGACCAGGACGATGTCCTGCGCACGGATCCAGTCGCTGCTGCCTTTGGGCAGGCCGCGCATGGCGTTGCGTGCATTGGCAAGCGCGGGCACGGCGGCGCCCTGAAGGTTGAAGCGCTCCGCCGTCGATAAAAACGCGCGCGGCTGATCGCCTTCGTGCGCGTAGATCGTGCCGAGTTGATACCAGGCAAGCGGGTTTTGATTGTCGCGCTGGATCGCCGTGCGCAGCACCGTCTTGGCCTCGGCGAAGTTCTTCGTGTCTTCGGTTGCGATCAACGCATGACCGAAAAGCGCCGCGATCAGCGGATTATATTGTGTCCCCTGAACGGCATTGCGCAGGACGGGCAGGGCATCCTTCGGCTTGCCTGATTCGAGCAGAATCTGCCCTTTCAGTTCCTGCAGATAGGGATCGTTCGGGGCGGCCGCGATGAGCGCATCGGCTTCGGCAACGGCTTTGTCGGGATAAGCCGATTTGTGCCACGCATAGGCCCGGGCATAACGCGCCGGCACCGAATTGTCGGTCACCGGATAGCGGATCAACGTATCCTTCGGATCGTTGATATAACCGAACAACTTGGCTTTCACACGCTGGAACCGCGCTTCAAGCGCAGGGTCGGTGGCTTTGTTCCACGCCGGATGCTGCGACATCGCGTCGCGCAAAACCTGAATGCGGTCGCCGGTCAGCGGATGCGTGCGGTCATAGCCATTGTCCTGCGCAATCGCGAGGCGGAATTCCTGGCCGCGCAGCTTCTGGAAAAAGGCGACCATCCCCTTGCCGCTGATCCCGGCGGATTCGAGATAGCGACGGCCCGACTGGTCAGCACCTGATTCCTGCGTGCGGCTGAACGCCAGATATTTGCCAAGTGCAGCCTGCTGGCCAGCGGCAAGAATGCCCGCGCCCGCTTCACCCGCACCCGCAGCGATCGCGGCAGCACCGAGGATGAGCGACAAGATGGTGATGCCTGTTGCGGCTTTCACGCCTTCCGAGCCGCGCAGGACATCGCCCGCCGCAACATGGCCGAGCTCATGCGCAATGACGCCTTGCACTTCGTTGACGTTGTCCGAAGCCTGGATCAGCCCTGAATGCATATAGACCGCCTGACCACCCGCAACAAAGGCGTTGATCTCCGGATCGCCGATCAGGACGATATCGACGTTTTTCGGATCAAGCCCCGCCGCTTTGATAAGCGGCGCAGCCATGTCGTTGAACAGCGCTTCGGTTTCGGCATCGCGCAGGATCGATTGTGCGGCGACGGGCTGCACGGTGAGGGCGAGGGCCGAAAGCGAGGTGATCGCAATTTGAAAAAAGCGCTTCATCCACTTTGCTTTTGCCGTTGGGGGCTGAACGGCGGGTGAAGCGACCATGTCCACCGAGTAGAGTATAACGCCATGCTCGTCATCCCCGCTAATGCGGGAATGACGAGGTTGGTTGATTACTCGGTCGCGCCAAAAGTTCGCTGCCACCACCCGCCACGACGCGGTTCTTCAGGGAGCGTCGAGGCTTCAGCGACCGCCGCAGATTCAGGCTCCGGGGCTGGCGCATCTTCGGTCGCGACTTTTGCCTTTGCGCGGCTGGCGCGTTTGGGCTTGGCCACGGGCTCTTCGGTCACCGCAAGATTGGGCGCTTCTGTGGCTGGCTTGGCCTTGGCTCGACTGGCACGCTTGGGCTTTTCAGCGACGGGTTCTTCGACAGTCGGCGCAGGCGCCGCGTCTACCGTGTCGCGTGCGGCGGGGCGCTTGCGCGTGCGCTTGAGCTTTTCCACGACGACCACATCGGCCAAATCGGCGTTGGATGCGATCTCGACCGGTTCAAGTTCGCTCGCTACTTCGGCTTCGATGCTGTCCCCAGGCGTGGTTGC
>JBGSMP010000133.1:0-2482 GCA_041740105.1 Sphingomonadaceae bacterium | reverse complement strand
CGAGGTCGATCGACCGGAACGCATCGGCATCGGCCAGCAAACGCAACGCCGCAGAGGGCAGCCCCGCTTTGCGCGCCAGTGTCTCCACACTGTTGAACGGGCGATTGGTCACGATCATTTCGGCCCAGCTTTCGCGAAAGCCGTCGATCTGACGCAGGCCGAGGCGCAGCGCACAGTTTTCAAGGCTGCTGTCCCAATCACTATGGTTCACATCGATCGCGCGCACTTCAACATCATGTTCGCGCGCATCACGAACGATTTGCGCTGGCGCATAGAACCCCATTGGTTGCGAATTCAGCAGCGCGCAGGCGAAAACTGCAGGCTGGTGGCATTTGATCCAAGACGACACATAAACCAGCCGCGCGAACGACAAGGCATGGCTTTCGGGAAAACCATAAGAGCCAAAGCCCTGAATCTGCTGGTAACAGCGCTCGGCAAAGTCGGGTTGATACCCACGCGCGACCATACCGCCAACGAGTTTCTCCTTGAATTTGTCCATACCGCCGACTTGCCGAAATGTCGCCATCGAACGGCGCAACTGGTTTGCTTCGGATGGCGTAAAATCGGCAGCGACAATGGCCAGCTTCATGGCCTGTTCCTGAAACAGCGGCACGCCGTAGGTTTCACCAAGCAATGTCCTTAACTCATTTGGATCATGCGGTGGGGCTGGCGACGGATATTCGACCGGCTCGATCCCGGCGCGGCGGCGCAGATAGGGATGGACCATATCGCCCTGGATCGGGCCAGGGCGAACGATGGCGACCTGCACGGTCAGATCGTAAAGTTTGCGCGGTTTCAGCCGTGGCAGCATGTTAATCTGCGCGCGGCTTTCGACTTGGAAAACACCGATACTGTCGCCTTTGCACAGCATGTCATACACGGCAGGATCATCGGCATCGAGGTCGACTTCGAGCGTGTGATCGCCAAGGCCATGCAACCGCATCAGATCGAACGACTTGCGAATACACGTCAACATGCCGAGCGCCAGGATATCCACTTTCATCAGACCGAGCGCGTCGATGTCGTCCTTGTCCCATTCGATGAACGTACGGTCCGCCATCGCCGCATTATGGATCGGTACGGTTTCGTCGAGCCGGTCATGCGTGAGCACGAAACCGCCGACATGCTGGCCCAGATGACGCGGAAAGCCCAGCAATTTGCCGACCAGCATCGCCATCCGGGCAATATCGGGATTGGCCAGATCGAAGCCCGATTCGGTGATCCGCTTCTCATCCATCGTGCTGGCATAGCTGCCCCACACCGTCGAACTGAGCCGGTTGGTGACGTCCTCGCTCAGCCCCAGCACTTTGCCGACTTCGCGTACCGCGCCGCGTGGACGGTAGTGCGCGACCGTTGCGACGATCCCGGCGCGGTGGCGGCCATAGCGACGATAGACATATTGCATCACTTCCTCGCGCCGCTCATGTTCGAAATCGACATCGATGTCGGGCGGCTCGTTGCGGTCCGCTGAGACAAATCGCGAGAACAGCAGATTATGTTCGACCGGATCGACCGAGGTAATCCCGAGCAGAAAGCATACCACCGAATTCGCCGCCGAGCCGCGCCCCTGACACAGGATCGGCGGATCCTGCGCGCGGGCAAATGCGACCAGATCGTGGACCGTCAGGAAGTAGAACGCATAATTCTGGGCCGCGATCAGCGTGAATTCCTCGCGAAGCAATTTGCGGAGTTTTTCGGGCAAGCGCTTGTGATGATAGCGTTCCCGTGCCGCGCGCATTGTGATCCGGATCAGCCAGCCCATCGGCGTCCATCCGGGCGGCACGGGCTCGTGCGGATATTCATAGCGCAGATCGTCGAGCTTGAACGTGATCCGCGCAAGCATATCCTGCGTCGCGGCCATCGCGTCGGGCGCATCGGCAAACAGCCGCGCCATTTCGGATGCGGATTTCAGATGACGCTCACCATTGGCGGCAAGGCAACGGCCCGCGCGATGCAGCGTCGTTTTTTCACGAATGCAGGTCATGACATCCTGCAACAGACGATCCTCGGGTGTCGCATAAAATGGCGCATTGACGGCAATCAGCGGAACCCCGGTTTGCGCAGACAATATTTTCAGCGCAGCCAGTTGCCGCTTGTCGCGCCCGCGCCGATGCATGGTGGCGCCGATCCAGAGGTTGCGGGGGTTGCATTGCTTGAGAGCGTTCAGAAACCTTTCATGTGAAGGACGGGCAAAAACGATAAAAACCATCCCCTCCCCCCATTCGAGCACGTCATCGAAGCGCAATTCGCATTCGCCTTTTTTCGCGCGCAGATTGCCGATCGTCAGCAACCGGCACAGCCGCCCCCACGCGCGCCGGTCGGTTGGATAGGCAATGATGTCGGGCGTGCCGTCGGCAAAGACCAGGCGGCTGCCGACGACGAGCTTGAAATCGACCGGCGCGCCGGCAGCTTCAACCGCATCGCGCAGCGCCACATGCGCGCGAACCACCCCGGCCACACTATTGCGGTCGGCAATGCCGAT
>JBGSMP010000086.1:0-8332 GCA_041740105.1 Sphingomonadaceae bacterium | reverse complement strand
CAGCCCGCACGACCGCAAGAAAGTTGCGATACAGGCGCGGGGCAAAAGAGCGGTCACGCATTACAGCCTTGTCACTGCGCTGAAAAACGACGCGGCACTGATCGAGTGTCGGCTGGAAACCGGACGAACGCATCAGGTGCGCGTCCATATGACTTCGATCGGACATCCGCTGCTCGGCGATCCTGTTTATGGACGGGCGCGGCCACATCACCGCACACTGCTCCAGAGTCTCGATTTCAAACGCCAAGCGCTTCACGCCGCGGAACTCGGGTTTGTGCATCCAGTTAATAGAGAAACTTTGCGGTTTGAAAGTGAAATGCCTGACGATATGCAGCGATTGTTCACGGCGCTTGGGCTATAGACTGCACGACCGCGGCACTATGTCGTGCGGCGGCTTGGGAGATGAAGGGTCGTTATGGCCGGTAAGAGCAATGTTCCTGCAACAATTCCCGCGCTTGGCGGCGAAGCAAGCCTCAATCGCTACCTGTCGGAAATCAGAAAATTTCCCCTTCTGACGCCGGAAGAGGAATATATGTTGGCCAAACGCTTTCAGGAGCACGGCGATCCCGAAGCAGCTGAACGTCTCGTGACATCACATCTCCGTCTTGTCGCAAAAATTGCGATGGGATTCCGGGGTTACGGCTTGCCGGTATCGGAGCTTATTTCCGAGGGTAACATCGGCCTGATGCAGGGCGTCAAGAAGTTCGAGCCGGACCGCGGATTTCGCCTCGCGACCTATGCCATGTGGTGGATACGTGCATCGATTCAGGAGTTCATTCTGAGAAGCTGGAGCCTTGTCAAAATGGGCACGACAGCGGCGCAGAAGAAGCTTTTCTTCAATCTGCGCCGCATGAAGAACAATCTCGAAGCGTTTGAAGACGGCGATCTGCGTCCCGAAGATGTGAAAAAGATAGCGACCGATCTAGGCGTGACGGAAGCCGAAGTTGTTAGCATGAACCGCCGGATGGCCATGGGCGGCGACACCTCGCTAAACGTCAGCACGAACGAAGATGGCGAAGGCCAGTGGCAGGATTGGCTTGCAGACGATGCGCCGCTGCAGGATGAGGAAATCGGGAACAGCCAAGAACGCGTTTACCGTCATGCCATGCTTGCCGAAGCGATGGACGACTTGAACGAACGCGAAAAGCACATATTGACCGAGCGCCGTTTAATCGAAGAGCCCAAGACGCTCGAGGAATTGAGCCAAGTCTATGGCGTTTCGCGCGAGAGAGTTCGGCAAATCGAAGTTCGTGCGTTCGATAAGCTGCAGAAGGCGATGATACGCATTGCTCAGGCCAATGGGACTTTGGCGCTCGCGTGAAAAAATCGCGACGCGTGAACGCTCGATTGGGTTCGTTCGTCGGAAAAGTGCTGATCTCTTTTGTTGCGGGCTCGGTCCTTTGGGTTTTGCTGTATCGTTTCGTGCCGCCGCCGCTAACCTTCACGATGGCAGGCGACATGATGCGTGGCGACACGATTGCACGAGACTGGATGCCGCTTTCGAAAATTGATCCGAAAATGGCACAGGCCGTTATTGCTGCCGAAGACGCTAAATTTTGCGCGCACAATGGTTTTGATCGCGACGCCATCGCAGCCGCGATAAAGCGAAATGCCCGCGGCGGACGCATTCGTGGCGGCTCGACGATCAGCCAGCAAACCGCGAAAAACGCCTTTCTCTGGCAAGGTGGAGGCTATTTCCGCAAGGGACTGGAAGCATGGTTCACGCTTCTGATCGAGAATCTGTGGGGCAAGGCACGCATCATGGAAGTTTATCTGAATATCGCCGAAACAGGGATCGCCACATACGGCGTGAATGCTGGTTCCCAGCGCTACTTCAACCATGATGCGAGCCGGATGACGAAAACCGAGGTTGCGCGAATCGCAGCGGTGTTGCCGCTGCCCAAGAAGCGCGGCGCGGTCGTGCCGCAAGGTTACACGCGCCGTTACGGCAATGCTATTGTGGCGCGCACAGGTATCGTAAGTCGCGAAAAGCTCGACGGGTGTTTGCGTTAGAATGGAAGTTTGAAGCCCGGCGGTAACTGCAGGCCGGAGGTCATCTTGCCCATTTCCTGCCCTGATATCGCATCGGCCTTGCTCCGAGCGTCGTTAAACGCTGCTGTCACCAAGTCCTCCAGCATGCCCTTTTCACCGACGCTCATCAATGAATCGTCGATGCTGACGCCGAGTATCCGACCTTTGGCGGTTGCCTTGACTTTGACCATACCGCCCCCCGAAACGCCCTCAACTTCGATTGAGTCTAGGTTGGCTTGAGCCTTAGTCAGCTCTTCCTGTACATTTGCCGCCATTTTCAGAATGTCATCGATTGAATTCATCTTGCTCACTCCGTTGATTTGTCCAGCCGACGACCTCGGCCCCGGGGAAATACTGCATGGCCGCTTGCACGATCGGCTCGGCGAGGATCGCGTCGCGAGCGGCCGCTTCGCTGGCAATCTCCTGATCGCGCAGCGTCGGTTTGGCCGGCATGTCCTCGATCACGACTGTCCAGACCACGCCCGTTGCCTCTTTCAAGACGAGCGCCAGTTCGCGCGTGTCAAAAGGTCGCGTCGGGCGAATGGCAAGATCGGGCGGCGCATAGAGGATTTCGCCCACCTCATCGCGAAGCTGCTGCGCAAGGCGGTGCTTTCCGTGTTTTTCCACGAGCGAAATCATGTCGGCAAACGTTGCTGGGAAATCGATAGGAGTTGCAAGGCTCGGCGCTGTTCCGGAGCCCGACGTCGGCGACCGGCCTGCGATCATTTTTGCGATGTCGGACGGATCAGGCATGGCGCTGGCGTGTATCACGCGCAAAACCGCCATATCGGCGGCTTCGTTCGGATCAAATGCCTGCGTCACTTCGTCGTGGCCTTTGAGTAGAAGCTGCCAAAGACGATGCAGAGTGGCGAAAGACATTTTCGATGCCCATTCGCCAAGAGCGGCTTTTTCCTCTTCGGACTGTGCGGCGTCGGGCATAGCCCCGACCTTTGTCCGGCTGGTGGCATGCACAATCTCGAGCAACCCACGCAGAACCATTTTCGGATCGACACCGAGATCGCGCTGTTCCGCAAGCATCGCAAGCGCCGAGACGCCTTCCCCTTCCAAAATCTTGGCGAACAATTGTCGCACGGCACCGCGATCGGATAGCCCGAGCATCTGACGGACTTGTTCTGCGCCTACGATGCCAGCAGCCTCAAGATCGGCGTGGGCGATGGCTTGATCGAGGATCGACAACCCGTCGCGAACCGATCCTTCTGCCGCGCGCGCGATCAGTGCTAATGCTTCGGGTTCGGCAGCGATCGATTCCGTTTGCGCAATTGCTGCAAAATGCGCTGCCAGTTTGTCGGCAGCAATACGCCTCAAGTCGAACCGCTGGCACCTCGAAAGGACGGTGAGGGGCACCTTGTCGATTTCGGTCGTTGCCAGCAGGAATTTTACGTGCGCCGGTGGCTCTTCGAGCGTCTTGAGCAACGCGTTGAACGCTGGTTTCGAAAGCATATGGACTTCGTCGATAATATAGATCTTATATCGACCGGACACGGCCGCATAGCGGACTGCGTCGGTCATTTCGCGGACGCTGTCGACCCCATTATTCGATGCTGCATCGATTTCAATCACGTCGATGAAGCGCCCGCCGGCAATTGCGATGCAGGGTTCACAACGACCGCAGGGGTCGATCGTCGGCCCGCCCTGACCGTCGAAGCCGATGCAATTGAGCGCTTTTGCAATCAGTCGTGCTGTCGAGGTTTTGCCGACGCCCCGCACCCCTGTTAGCAAAAATGCGTGCGCCACCCGATTGCGCTTTATGGCATTGCCAAGCGTCTGCACCATCGCATCCTGCCCGATCAGTTCGGCAAACGTCTGAGGGCGGTATTTCCGCGCGAGGACGCGATAGGGTTGCGTATCTGTCATTCTCTTGTGCGTAGCGTGTCTGTGCCTTGCGGCAAAGCCGTGAGATTGCCCGCAGCGCCGAATTCGGCGGCTCTCCTGCTTGATCTGCCGTGGGTGGAAGCCGGAACGACCCGGCGCGAATTCGTTGTGGCTGCTTCCTTCCGGATCTGACCAGGTTGGCGAGAGCGCCGTCCGCCCGACTTCCGAGGAGCTAGATGGTGCAAACGACAGATAAAATCAACGTCCCTGCATATTCCGGGCTTCGGGTGGAATACGCACGGTAAGGCCATCCATCGTTTCGGTCAGGATAATCTGGCAGGCCAGACGACTGGTCCGCGTTGCCCCGGTGGCAAGGTCCAGCATGTCTTCTTCCTCTTCGCGCGCCGGCGGCAGGCGTTCAAAATCGGCTGCTGCGACGATCACGTGACAGGTGGAGCAGGCCATTTGACCTTCGCACGTGCCCTCAAGCGGTTGATCGAAAATTTGTGCGACGTGGAGCAAACTGTCCCCGGCAGCCGCTTTTGCCGTCTGGGTAACGCGCCCATCGGCACTGATAAAATTGATGCTGATCATGCTCATGTCACCTGCTGGCGGTCCGCCGCATCGATGATTCGATCAATGGCATCGCTTAGTGCGCTCGCCGTCGTGTATCGACCATAGCCGATCCGGATCGACGATCGCGCATCAGCATCGCTCAGTCCGATGGCTTTCAGAACATGGCTGGGTCGCCCCGATCCGCTGGCACAGGCAGAGCCCGTCGAAATGGCGATCTGGCGTAGTTCGGAAACGAGCCGCCCAGCATCCAGCCCGTTGCGCTTTATGTTCAGATTGCCCTTGTAGCGCGATGTCAGCGATCCGTTGATTTGCCATCCCCCCAGTTTTTCCAGTGCCATCGACCACAATGTATCGACGTGAGCGGCGTCCTGTTCGAAACGCTGTTCTGCAAGCATAGCGGCGGCGCCGAATCCGGCACATAATGCCGGTGAAAGTGTTCCCGAGCGCAAGCCGCCTTCCTGCCCGCCACCGTGAAGCAGCGGTTGGATGGCAAGGCCGTCGCGCACCCACAATGCCCCGATTCCCTTTGGTCCATGGATCTTATGGGCACTGATCGCAACCAGATCACATGCGCGCGGAATCCGGACACGGCCGTAGCCCTGCACCGCATCGCACAAGAGCAATGCCCCTTGTTCATGCGCCTTTCCGGCGCACGCAGCGACATCATTGATCGTTCCGATCTCGTTATTGACGATCATGACGGCCGCGATATCGGTGTCTTTGACGATTTCGGGGTCAAGCTTGCCCTCGGCGTCAACCGGAAGAACGGTTACCGATCGGTCGGAGGCTTCCAGCCATTTGCATGTATCGATCACGGCAGCATGTTCGGTTGCGCCAAAAGCAAAGCTGCGCGCCGTAACGCCTTTCAGTGCCGTGTTCAGCGCTTCGGTCGCGCCGCTCGTAAAATAGAGCTGACCGCCTTGTGGCAGCAGCGCGCAAATGCGCTCACGCGCGAGATCGACCGCGGCTTTCGCCGCCCGCCCCGACACATGCGCAGCATGAGGATTTGCCGAGCCGTCTGCTGTCATCCACGGCAGCATCGCTTCGCGTGCTTCGGGCGCAAGCGGTGTCGTCGACTGATAGTCGAGATAAATCACCGGATCTGTCCTGCGATCTGCTTCCAGACGTCGATGAAGCGATATATGTCGGCCCGATTGGTTTCCGGTCCGAACGACACGCGGATGACCTCGTTGGCCTCGGTTTCTCGCCAGCCCATTGCTGCCAGCACATGACTGCTTTTCAAGCTGCCTGACGAACACGCGCTCCCGGCGGACACCGAAATGCCGGCCAAGTCGAACTGAATAAGTTGTGCCGACGCTGTCACGCCAGGCATCCGATAGCAGGACACCGTGGCGAGCTTCGGGCTGTCCTTGGCAACGACGACCCCACCGTTGCTTTCGATCGCTGCATCGAGATGGGCGCGAAGCTCGCCGGCGCGGTCTATCCAGCCACGGGCACACTCGAGCGCCGCCGCCATGCCGAGGACGCCGGGCAGGTTTTCCGTGCCGGGTCGGTAACCACGCTCTTGGCCACCACTTGGCGAGATCAATCCGGGGTCGCGAACAAGGAGAGCACCGACACCTGGCGGTCCGCCGAATTTATGGCCGGAGATCGCAACGAGATCCGCATTGGCAATGGCTACTTTGCCTGCGGATTGCGACGCATCGACGAACAAAATCCCGTTTGCCGCGCGCACGACACCGGCCAAAACGCCCAAAGGTTGCTGGACACCGGTTTCGTTATTCACCGACTGAACTGCAACAAGCGGCTGTCGCGCACCGAGCGCGCCCAGACGACCAACGAGCGTGTCATTCGCGACGAGGCCGTCGCTGCCGACGGGAATGATATAGGCTTTCGGGACGACGCGGTGCACAGCCTCGTGCTCGACCGCGCTGACGAGGACGGCATCGCTGGTTGCGCGTTGCAGTCCGATGGCGATGGCTTCGGTTGCTCCGCTGGTGAAAAAAATCTCGCCGTCCCAAACCAAAGCTGCTTTTATGCGCGAGCGTGCGTCTTCAAGAGCCGCGCGTGCTGCTCGACCGCTGCCATGCGGTGATGACGGATTGGCCCAAAGCGCCATGCCGTCGGCAACAGCCGCGCGCGCCACTGCCAGTATCGGTGTGGTTGCCGCGTGGTCGAGATAAAGCCGGTCGGCCAAATGCGTTAAATCCGTAATCGTTGCTCTCGCGCCCTCCTTGCTTATATAGGCGACGACCGCAACGCGCGACTTCCCTGACGCGTGCACCGATTTTACAGAAAGTGCCCATGCCCGAAGTTATTTTTCCAGGGCCGGAAGGTCGTCTCGAAGGTCGTTTCAATCCGGGGCCCCGCCCGCGTGCACCGGTGGCGATGATCCTCCATCCGCACCCACAGGGTGGCGGAACAATGAACAATCGCATTGTTCAATCGCTTTACCAGACCTTTGTCCGGCGCGGCTTTGCCACCTTGCGGTTCAACTTCCGCGGCGTGGGCAAGTCCCAAGGGGTGTTCGACAACGGCGTCGGTGAGTTGTCCGATGCTGCGTCTGCGCTTGACTGGGTCCAGTCGATCCATCCGGAAGCGCAGACGACGTGGATTGCCGGGTTCAGCTTCGGGGCATGGATCGGTATGCAACTGCTCATGCGTCGCCCTGAAATCAAGGGCTTCATCTCGATCGCGCCCCCCGCGAACATGTATGATTTCACGTTTCTTGCGCCCTGCCCCTCGTCGGGCATTATCATTCAAGGCACGGGCGACGAAGTCGTTACGCCCAATGCCGTCCAGAAGCTGGTCGACAAATTGCGGACGCAGCGGCACATTACGATTCATCATGACGAAATCCGCGGCGCGAACCATTTTTTCGAACATGAGCAGACCGAACTGATGAAGTCAGTTGACCGCTATCTCGACATGCGGTTGGCGCCAGATTCGCCGATCCGGTGACGGTGATGGACGAAGAACCGGTCGATTATGATCCAGCGCTGAAACCGGTACTTCTCGACCTGTTTACCGAAGTTGCAATCATCGAGCATCTGGTGCGTTCGCGCTTCGAACCGCGCGAATATTATGACCTTTCGGCGCCGGAATTTGGCGTGCTAAACTTTTTTTGTCGATTGAACAAAAGTGAAGAGCGGTTGTCGGGGCTTGCTTGGTGCTTTCAGGTCGAAGTCGAGTCGATGCGTGAAACTGTCGGCACCCTGATCGAACGCGGCTTCATGCAGGCCGACGACGCTCTCGATCCTTGTGTGCGGGTTACTGAATCGGGGCGGCGAAAACATGAACTGCTGCTCGAAAACATGGCACCTGACATCGCGCCGGTCGTTGCCGAGATCGACGCGCACGACCTGCGGGTGACGGCGCGCACATTGATGGAAATTCGCCGGACGCTCGACAATCTGCCCGACCGCTAAATCGTCAGAATCAAGACATTGCCGATTACCACGGCGGCGGCAATGATCATTAGCCAGCCCCGTTTCTTGTCTTTCCCATCGCGGAGCAGAACATAGCCACCGAGCGATAGCGCTGTCGCTCCCAACATCGCGACTGCTAAAAGGATTAGGCCCACCGTCATCGCGACAAGATAGCGGCAAATTGCACGGCGTCGATGTTGCCACCTGACAGCGTCACCAACGTGCGTGATGTCGGCGTGATTTTTCCGCTCAGCAATGCCGCCAAGCCCGCAGCCCCGCCCGGCTCGAGAACAAGCCGCAGTTTTGAAAACGCAAATCGAATGGCATCTTCTACCTGTGACTCCGTCACGGCGATGCCGTTTGCGCCATGGGCTTTCAGGATGCCGAACGTCAGATCGGAAACGCGCAAAGTCTGCAAGGCGTCGCATTGGGTCGGCGGCGGGTTGTCGATGACGGGGACGATGTGGCCCGCAGCCAACGAGCGCGTCATGTCATCCCATCCG
>JBGSMP010000066.1:0-4332 GCA_041740105.1 Sphingomonadaceae bacterium | reverse complement strand
CCCAGTACCGCAGGCAGTTCCCCATCGAGGGGAACGATATAATCGACGGTGTCGCGAAGACCGCTTCGGTGCGACAGCAATTGCCGCATTGTGACGGGGGCATCGGGAAAGGCGGGATTGCGCACCTGCCAGCCCAGATAGAGGCCGACGTCGCGGTCGAGGTCGAGCCTGCCTTGCTCGGCCAGCCGCATTGCGCCAAGCGCAACGACCAGCTTGGATATCGATGCCACCCGCGCCGGATCGTCGATCGTCACCGGGCGGCCCGAAACCCCTGCATCGCCTTCGACAAAGTCAGTGGTTATCCGGTCCGCCGTAAAGTCTACCTTGACCTTCGCAGGCCGGATTTCACCCGTGGCTGGGGCCGACGCCATCATCGGCACGGATGCGGCACAGCCTGCGAGCATCATGCTCGCCAACACTGCGCCTACCCATTTCATTCCCCAGGCCCCATCATCCTGCGGGACAGGCCCCGGCATATTTGCCAACCGCATTGCCGGTCATCTTGACCTTGCCGATCATCGGCAGGCGGACGTCGACCACGCTGTCATAGTTGAACTCGGTTTCGCCCATGACGCCTTTCAGCTCCATGTCGACACTGCCCATGCCGTCCATACCGCAGCTGAGTTTCATCGTAACATTCTGTCCGGCGACATCGAACGTTTTGTAGACGCATTTTTCCGCGCCATCGCCGCCGAAGAAATCCGCGCCGGGTTTCTTGGCATCGGCTTCGGACAGGCAACTGCGGTTGGATGCGCTTTTGGCGACTTCATCCATGATCTGCTGCTTCTGCGATGTGTTGAGCGAGGGCAGATCGATATCGGAAAACACGAACTTTGTTTCCCACAACCCCGCCTTCATGGGAATGAACGCGTCATAGTCCATTTCGGCAGACCGCTCCTCGCTGTCTATCACGCCATTGCCATCCTTGTCGGCACCATTGTCCGAACAGGATGCGAGCGTGAACAAGACTGCTGCGGCCAACGCTCCGGTTGCGACCCCGGACCGCATCACGCCGGGCAATCCCCGACACGCTTGCCGTCGATCTTGCCCATCATCTTGACCGCGCCCATCGGCGTGCCATCAGTGCTCTGCTCGATTGTCATGGTGTAGGTTTCGGCGGCAAACTTGCCGTCCATCTTGCTCTTCACCGTCATATTGCCACCCGGCTTGCACGTCATCGCCACCTTCATCGCGTCGCCCGTGCGGCTCAGTTCGTCAAAGGTGCAATTCGCCTCTTCGGGCGCGCCGAAGAAATCACCGCCGGGCTTGTCCACCTGCGCCTGCGTCAGACAGCTTTGCTGGGTCATGCCCTTGCCCATCTGTTCCTTCATCTTGCTCTGCACGCTGGCGGGAACGCCGGGCGCTTCGATCTTGTCAAAGCTGATCTTCACTTCCCACTGGCCAGGCTTCATCGCCATCGAACCGCCAGAGCCCATTTCGGCCTTGGCTTCGGCGTCGCTGATCTTGCCGTCACCATCTGCGTCCGCGCCCTTGTTCGAGCAAGCCGAAAGCGTGAGCGCGGCGGCAGCAAGCAGAAGATATTTACGCATGGAATTCCCTCCTTGGATTTTGATTCCGCCTTCTGTCCTTGTGTCCACAAAAACGCAACAGGGGATGACAAAAGCAATGATGTAGCACATATAGCGAACATGGCTGAACTCATCATTCGTCGGGGCCTTGAAGAACCCGATACCGTCGGCAGCTTCACTCCGCACAAGCCCGCGCGACCGGACAAAGCCGAGGGGGGACGGCCGTTCAAGATCGTCTCCGATTATTCGCCTGCGGGTGACCAGCCTACCGCGATCCGCGAGCTGACCACCACCGCGCTGGCGGGGGAGAAGAATCAGGTTCTGCTCGGCGTCACCGGGTCGGGCAAGACCTTTACGATGGCCAAGGTTATCGAGGAATTACAGCGGCCAGCGCTTATTCTTGCGCCGAACAAGATCCTCGCGGCTCAGTTGTATGGCGAATTCAAAAGCTTCTTCCCCGAAAACGCGGTCGAATATTTCGTGTCCTACTACGACTATTACCAGCCCGAGGCCTATGTCCCTCGCAGCGACACCTATATCGAGAAGGAATCATCGGTAAACGAAGCCATCGACCGGATGCGCCATTCGGCGACTCGGTCCTTGTTAGAACGCGACGATGTGATCATCGTGGCGTCGGTGTCGTGCATTTACGGTATCGGGTCGGTCGAAACTTACTCGGCGATGATCTTCGACCTGAAAAAAGGCGAAAGCGTCGACCAGCGCGAGTTGATCCGAAAGCTTGTCGCGCTCCAGTATAAACGCAACGACACGGCCTTTGCGCGCGGCAATTTCCGCGTGCGCGGCGACAATCTGGAAATCTTCCCGTCGCATTATGAAGACATGGCGTGGCGCGTCAGTTTCTTTGGCGACGATATCGAGGAAATTGCCGAATTCGACCCATTGACCGGCACCACCGGCGCGAAACTGAACACGGTGCGCGTTTATGCCAACAGCCACTATGTAACCCCAGGCCCGACGATGAAGCAGGCGTCGCAGGCGATCAAGTTCGAGCTTGAGGAGCGGCTGAAGGAACTGGTCGGCGAAGGCAAATTGCTTGAGGCGCAGCGGTTGGAGCAGCGAACACATTTCGATCTGGAGATGATCGCGGCAACCGGCTCTTGCGCGGGCATCGAGAATTACTCGCGCTTCCTGACCGGGCGCTTGCCTGGCGAGCCGCCGCCGACTTTGTTCGAGTATCTGCCCGACAATGCCTTGCTCTTCGTCGACGAAAGCCACCAGACGGTGCCGCAAATCGGCGCGATGGCGAAGGGCGATCACCGGCGCAAGTTGACGCTCGCCGAATATGGTTTCCGCCTGCCCAGCTGCATCGACAACCGACCGCTGCGTTTCAACGAATGGGACATCATGCGGCCCCAAACCGTCTGTGTATCCGCAACGCCCGGCGGGTGGGAGATGGAGCAATCCGGCGGCGTCTTTGCCGAGCAGGTAATCAGGCCTACTGGCCTTATCGACCCGCCGGTCGAGATTAAGCCGGTCGAGGACCAGGTGCAGGATTGCATCAACGAGTGCCGCAAGACCGCCGAGGCCGGATATCGCACGCTCGTTACTACGCTGACCAAGCGGATGTCCGAGGATCTGACCGAATTCATGCACGAGGCCGGATTGCGTGTGCGCTATATGCATAGCGACGTCGAGACGCTGGAACGCATCGAGCTGATCCGCGATTTGCGGCGCGGGGTCTATGACGTGCTGGTCGGCATCAACCTGTTGCGCGAGGGGCTCGACATTCCCGAATGCGGACTGGTGGCGATATTGGATGCTGACAAGGAAGGCTTTTTGCGGAGCGAAACCAGCCTCATCCAGACGATTGGCCGCGCCGCGCGCAACGTCGACGGCCGTGTCATCCTCTACGCCGACCGCATGACCGGCAGCATGGAACGCGCGATCCGCGAAACCGACCGGCGGCGTGAAAAACAGCACGAATATAATATCGAACATGGCATCACGCCCGCAACCATCATCCGCGACATCCACAATATCGTCGCCGACACCGCGAGCCGCGACAGCGTGCTGATCGATATAGATGCGGAGGGCGCGAACAATCTCGTCGGCCACAATCTGCGCGGCTATATCGAGGAACTTGAGAAAAAGATGCGCGCGGCGGCCGCCGATCTGGAATTCGAGGAAGCAGGCCGCCTGCGCGACGAAATCAGGTCGCTTGAGGCCACCGAGCTTGGGTTGCCGCATGAACAACATGTGGCAGCGCCCAAGGGCAAGGCGACTGAGGGTATGCCGGGAACACGCAAGATGCGCTATGGCCGGACGCAGCGTAAATTTGGGAAATAGCCGTTAGCTTTTAGGCAACTTTGCGATCAGTTTTTCGACCGAAGCAAGGCGGGCGGGCTTCGGGTGAATTTTCGAAGGTTTTGCTTCGTTGGCCGCCTTGCGGTCGATGTCTTCGAGCAGGTCGCCCGACAGGCCAAATCCGGCTTTGACCACAGGCTTGCTCACCACCGCCATCCGAACCGGTGCAACTTGCGGCAAGCTCGGCACCACGCGGTCCTTTAGCAACATCGCAACCGCTTTGCGCGCTTCGCTTTCTCCGCGCTTCTGCTTGGGGTAGATGAAGCCGTGGACTGGCCATTCGGTGCTGCCCAAGGCTTCATTTGGCGTGTACCAGACGCGCACCCGGCTCCAGTCGTTTTCTTCCGAAACATCGATGGCGCGGACATCTTCCTCGATATGACCGCGCACCCCGCCGATGGTCGACCAGTTGGCGTGGCTGATGATGATGGTCCGGTCATCGAGCACGCGGCGCACTGCGGCAACATGGCCAAGCCGC
>JBGSMP010000056.1:0-3590 GCA_041740105.1 Sphingomonadaceae bacterium | reverse complement strand
CGACGACGGCCCGCCGCGCGGGTGGATCGAAAACCTGCCCGGTGAAATTCTGGTGCGCACCACTGCCGATTTGCGACGCGACGAGACCAGCGGCCCGACGCCCGCGTCGCCGCACGGGACCAGCATGATCGGATCGGTCGTGCTCGATGCGGCGGCAACGATCTATACCGATTTCAAGCCCGATGACGGCGGCGTCACGCGCTTTCTGGTTTTGGTGAAATCAGTCGATCGCGTGCTGGCGGGGCGACTTACGCTGATGCTGCTGGAAATCGAGACCTACCGCTTGATGGCGTTGCTGGCGTTTCCGCTGGCAGGTTCAGCAGGCGCGCGCGTCGGTGCTTTCGAAACCGAAGCGGGTGCGCTCGCGGCGCGGCTTGCCGAAGAAGGCGGCGTCGAAGCGGATCGCGCGCTGCTCGGGCGGATCATTGCGCTGTCGGGCGAATCCGAAGCGCTTAACACGCAGACCAGTTACCGTTTTCGCGCGGCTGCCGCTTATTACGACATCGTGCAGGACCGGATCGCCACCCTGCGCGAAGTGCATATCCCGGGCATGCAGACGATCGGCGAGTTCATGGACCGGCGCCTCGCGCCTGCTATGCGGACCTGCGATGCCGTGGCCGAGCGTGAGCGCGCTGTGATCGCCCGCATCGCACGGACCGGGCAGATGCTGCGCACGCGGATCGAGATCGAAGCCGAAGCAACCAGCGCCGCCCTGCTCAAATCGATGGACAACCGCGCGCAGACGCAAATCCGGCTGCAGCGCACGGTCGAGGGATTGTCGGTCGCGGCGATTGCCTATTATGCGCTCTCGCTGCTCAGTTATCCGCTCAAAGCCGCCGAGCGCAGCATCCCCGGATTCGATGCTGTGCTGGCGACCGGATTGCTGGCACCTGCTGTGATATTGGTCGTGTGGCTTGCACTTCAGCGTTTGCGGCGGCAAGAGCCTGACTGAGTTCAGGGGGAGCAACGACCGATGAAAACCCGTGCCGCCGTTGCCTTCGAAGCCAAGCGTCCGCTCGAGATTGTCGAGCTCGATCTGGACGGCCCGCGCGCCGGCGAAGTGCTCGTCGAAATCATGGCGACAGGCATCTGCCATACCGATGCCTACACGCTCGACGGGCTCGACTCCGAAGGCATTTTTCCGAGCGTACTGGGCCATGAAGGGGCAGGAATTGTCCGTGAAATCGGCGCGGGCGTGACCAGCGTTGCGGTCGGCGATCACGTCATCCCGCTTTACACGCCCGAATGCCGCCAGTGTAAATCATGCCTGTCGGGCAAGACCAATTTGTGCACCGCGATCCGTGCGACACAGGGAAAAGGCGTGATGCCCGACGGAACCTCGCGGTTCAGCTATCAGGGCAAGCCGGTGTTCCACTATATGGGTTGCTCGACCTTTTCGAACTTCACCGTATTGCCCGAAATCGCGGTTGCAAAAATCCGCACCGACGCGCCGTTCAAGACAAGCTGTTACATCGGTTGTGGCGTAACGACGGGTGTTGGCGCGGTGGTGAACACGGCGAAGGTCGCGCCGGGTGACAATGTCATCATCTTCGGCCTTGGCGGCATCGGCCTCAACGTCCTTCAGGGCGCGCGGATGGCAGGCGCGAACATGATCGTCGGCGTCGACATCAATCCGGATCGTGAAGAATGGGGCAAGAAGTTCGGGATGACGCATTTCGTCAATCCCAGGCACGTATCGGATATTGTCGCGCATCTCGTGACGCTGACCGACGGTGGCGCGGACTATACCTTCGATTGCACCGGCAACACCGACGTGATGCGCCAAGCACTCGAATGCTGCCACCGCGGCTGGGGCACGAGCATTATCATCGGGGTCGCCGAGGCGGGCAAGGAAATCAGCACGCGGCCGTTCCAGCTCGTTACGGGGCGCAACTGGCGCGGCACCGCGTTCGGCGGCGCAAAAGGGCGCACCGATGTGCCCAAGATCGTCGACTGGTACATGAACGGCAGAATCGAGATCGATCCGATGATCACGCACACGTTGACAGTGGACGAAATCAACAAGGGGTTCGATCTGATGCATGCGGGTGAATCGATCCGCAGCGTGGTGGTTTACTGAATTTCGTTGGTACTGTGATCGAGAACAGGAGAGTGACACATGGCCAAGATCCTTTGCGTACTTTATGACGATCCCATCGACGGGCTTCCGACGCGTTATGCGCGCGATGACCTCCCCCACATTTCCGCATATCCGGGCGGTCAGACCCTGCCGACGCCGAGCGCGATCGATTTCATCCCCGGCAGCTTGCTTGGATCGGTCTCGGGCGAGCTTGGCCTGAGGGGACATCTCGAGGGCCTGGGCCACACGCTCGTCGTGACATCCGACAAGGACGGTCCCGACAGCGTGTTCGAGCGTGAACTGGTCGATGCCGACGTCGTCATCTCGCAGCCATTCTGGCCGGCTTATCTGACCGCCGAGCGGATCGCCAAGGCACCGAAGCTGAAATTGGCGCTGACTGCCGGCATCGGCTCGGACCATGTCGATCTTCAGGCGGCGATCGATCGCGGCATCACGGTCGCCGAGGTTACCTATTGCAACTCGATCAGCGTCGCCGAGCATGTCGTGATGATGATCCTCGGGCTCGTGCGCAACTACATTCCCTCATACGGATGGGTCACCAAGGGCGGGTGGAACATCGCCGATTGCGTTGCCCGGTCTTATGATGTCGAAGGCATGCACGTCGGCACTGTGGCTTCGGGGCGCATCGGCCTTGCCGTGCTTCGACGTCTGAAACCGTTTGACGTGCACCTTCACTACAACGACCGGCACCGTTTGCCCGAGGCAATCGAACAGGAACTGAACCTGACCTGGCATGCGGACCGCGAAGACATGTATGGCGTTTGCGACGTTGTCACGCTCAATTGCCCGCTGCATCCCGAAACCGAACATATGATCAACGACGCAACGCTCAAGCGGTTCAAGCGCGGCGCTTATCTCGTCAACACGGCACGCGGGAAACTTTGCGACCAGGATGCGATCGTCCGCGCGCTGGAAAGCGGCCAACTGGCAGGCTACGCAGGCGATGTGTGGTTTCCGCAGCCCGCCCCGCAGGATCATCCCTGGCGGACGATGCCGCATCACGGCATGACGCCGCACATCTCGGGTACCTCGCTGTCAGCGCAGGCGCGCTATGCGGCGGGCACGCGCGAGATCCTCGAATGCTTCCTCGAAGGGCGGCCGATCCGCGACGAATATCTCATCGTCCAGGGCGGCGCGCTCGCAGGAACCGGCGCGCATTCCTATTCGCCGGGCGATGCAACCGGCGGCTCGGGCGACGCGGCCCGCTTTCAGAACCTATAGTTTGATCCGAGTAGAGAAAAATGTTCAGTCACATGATGGTCGGCAGCAACGATATTGCCCGGTCGAAGAAATTCTACGACGCAACGTTTACCGCGATGGGCGGCCGCGCGGGCAGCATCGATCCCAAAGGACGGCTGATATATATGCACAATGGCGGCATTTTCTTGGTCACGCCGCCGATCGACGGTCAGCCCGCGACGCACGGTAACGGCTGCACGGTGGGGTTGGCGATGACGCCCGAACAAGCCGACGCCTGGCACCAAGCCGG
>JBGSMP010000055.1:0-5190 GCA_041740105.1 Sphingomonadaceae bacterium | reverse complement strand
CGACGCTCTACATTGCGCCCGGCTCGCCATGGAAGAATGGCTATCACGAGCGCTTCAACGGGTCGCTTCGCGACGAAATGCTACATGGCGAGATCTTCTACAGCCTCGCCGAAGCCAAAATACTGATCGAAGCCTGGCGTCCTTGCCTGGCAGGGAGCCGTCTCTCACCGCGATGAATTCACCACTGCTTCGTTCGTGGTAGATCCGTTCAATTATGTCTGGTCGGTACCCCGAAGTGTTTGTCAAAGGCCCTGGCGGCAGCCAGGGGGCCTTGTCACCAATTGCGAAATTCGACAATTTGCCTCGTGGCTGAAATCACTCATCAAACTGCGCGCAGCGCTGCTCTCGCTTCGCGTGTGCCGATGTCGCGGCGATCGATGGTTGTCGCTGGCCTTTCGACAGTTGTCGAATGGTATGATTTCACGCTTTACCTTTATTTTTCGACGGTATTGGCGCGGGTGTTCTTCGGCACCGGCCCGCAGTCGATGACAGAAACGCTCGGTGGCTTTGCGATCGCTTACCTGATGCGGCCAGTCGGAGCGCTTGTTTTTGGTCATTTTGGTGATCGGTTGGGCCGGCGGATAACGATGCTGGGTTCGATGGCTTTGATGACCGTCGCAATGCTTGCAACGGCAATGCTGCCGACTTTTGCTCAGATCGGCCCGCTTGCCGGCGTGCTGCTGATCGCGCTGCGCTGTTTGATGTCGTTCTCGGTTGGTGGCGAATATACCGGCGTCGTCGCCTACCTGATGGAAGGCGCCAAGGACAGTCGGCGCGGATTGATCACAAGCTGCGCATCGGCGGCAAGCGAGATCGGCGCGTTGCTTGCGGCCGGTGCCGCGGCGCTGACGGTTTGGGCTGTGCCCGAAGAGGCGCTCGTATCATGGGGATGGCGCCTGCCTTTTCTGTTCGGCGCGGCGCTCGCCGGCTTGGTACTGATAACCCGCGCAACGCTCGAAGAAACGCCCGAATTCCTGCGTCAGCGCGACGCCGGAACGGTGCCGGAAAAGCCGATACGGCAGACCCTGACGCGACACCGCAGCGCTATTGCGCGCGGCTTTGCGATCTCTGCGCTGGGTTCGATTAGCTATTATGTCGGTATTACCTACGTCCCCGCGTTTCTTGATGTCACTGGCACTATGCCGGAGACGCGTGCGCTGTCGATCTCGATCCTTGCGGCTCTGACGGTCATCCTCGTTACGCCCCTGATAGGGCTTACGTCTGACCGATACGGGCGCCGCCCCGTGTTGCTGGGGCTGGCACTCAGCGGCATACTGCTGCCAACGGGCATGTTTGCGATAATGGCTTGGGGCGGGGCTGCGACCTGGGCTGGTGCAATTGTTTTGGCAGCCCTCGGCGGGGCCGTGAGCGCAGTCGGTGCCGTTACGACTGCAGAGCAATTTCCCGGCGAGGGCAGACTGAGCGGCCTCGCATTAGGTGCGACAACTGCAACGGCCATCTTCGGTGGTCTCACGCCTTTGGTTGCACATCTCTTGGTGACGAACAGTGGATGGGCCGCTGCACCCGGCGCTATGATCGCGTTCGTTGCATTATGTGTGGTCATGGTGTTTTGGCGTATGCCTGAAACGGCACCAGCGCTCGCCAAGCATTAGGCTAACTTCGCTCGCGTCAAATTTAGGGAAGCTGCACGGGTGCACATTCTTGAGATAACGATACCCTTTGGGCCGACGCCAAGCGAACAAGATCGTCGGTTTTAGCCAGTGAGTATATGGCAGCTGCAATGCCAACAACGCCGTCTTTTGCAGACAGAGTTAGCCCCATCGTGGATCTTGATCTTTCAAATTCTGAATTCGCGCCAGCGCTCCTCGGACAATAATGCAATGATGTGGTCGACGTAATTGGTTTCCGCGACTACGCTGACAACGCGCCTGCCATTTGGCCCGTCAAGCCGATATCGAGGCAATAGAGAGAAGAGGGTTAACCCGATGATTGCGCAGAACGTGCCGATCGTTTGCGTGGGCGGGTCCGCGGGCGGACTCGACGCTTATCAGCGCCTGCTCCAGAATTTGCCGCCCGATCTCGGCGCGGCGATCGTTATCGTAAACCACCTGCGGACGGTATCGACGCTTCTGCACGAAATTCTGCCGAGCTACACCGATATGCCGGTCGAACTGATTACCGAAGGCCTCGACATCCGGCCGAACCATGTCTTCATTATTCCACCCCAGCGGGATCTGCACGTTCTGAACGGCGAATTTCGGCTGAAGCCCATTTCCAAGCCGAGAGGATGGCCCGACGTCATAACTGTTTTTCTGCGCTCGTTGACCGAGCACTGGCATGGCAGGCTGGTTGCGGTAATCGTGTCCGGTTACGACGGAGACGGTGCTGACGCCCTGTGCAATATCCGCGACGTCGGGGGAACGACGATCGCGCAATTGCCGACGTCAGCGGGACAGCCCGATATGCCCGAAAGCGCTATTGCGAGCGGCTGCGTCGACTACATTCTAGCCCCCGAGCAAATCGCCGCTCGGATCATAAAAACCATTCAACCGGCCCGCTCTAACTGATCGTCCTACCTTCGCTTAAACGTCCGCTTTTAGGTAGGATCACAATCAGTCTTGCGTCTCAAACTGCGCGCAATCCTTTCGGGCAGCAACCGCCAACATTGCGGACATTTGACGGGTGGGTCCATATTCCTGATCGCTGCCATAGGTTCACGCACCGAGCTTGATCAGCCCAATCATCTCGACGGGCCGTGTGTGGACTGTCCGATCTTGCTCTTCACTTGTGGGAGCCGTTGCTCATTTGCTCCTGCCGTGTCGTTGTTCGATGTCGAGATAGCAATTGCATCACCAAAACGTGCTGCCCGGCACTCCCTTGAACGGACCCGCAACATCGGGCGTGATCCAGCCACCATAGAAGCCGCCGGGTTGTGGAACGACCTGAACGTTATCGACCAGACACTGGTCGAACGGTGCGGCGTAGAACGCGATATGGTCGCGCAGCGCCGCAAAGGCGTGCGTGGGGTCCGGATAGCTCCAACCGATATCACGGAAAACCGAACCGGCAATCGCCACGCTCCAATAAACGGCGTGCCCTTTCCACTCGCAAAACGAGGTTCGGTCCGTCGCTGTCAACAGCGACATAGAAATGTCGGCTTGCGGGATGTAATACGTCGGGGGGTGGCTCGTTTCGAGCGTGCGGATGCTCGATGATGTATCCGCGAGGACGATGTTGCCGTGCAGAATTCGAATGCGACGCATCGTCAGCTCGGCGCGCGGGGGACGCGGATAGCGCCAGACGCTTTCTTGGCCGGGCGCGACGGGATCGGGGCTGACGGTAAACATCGTTTGTCCTTCACATCGGGGCAAGCAATACACATAGGGAAGGCGCCTGCTCAATTCAGCGGTGTGTCGGGATCTGATCATGCATGTCGCAAGCGATTTTTGGTGGGAATGACGGCGCGCCTGCGGTTGGTACAGGTAACCAAAAGCGTCCCCGGCGGGCGCGTGTTGTTCCGCGACCTCGAACTGACGGTAGACAGTGGTGAGCTGGTAGCCATCCTCGGGGAGTCCGGGTCCGGGAAATCGACGCTGCTCAATATCATCGCGGGGCTCGATAGCGTGGACGCAGGCAGCGTCGCGGTCGAAGGTCACCCTCTCGAAGGCCTAGACGATCGTGCGCTGACTGCGCTCCGCCGCAAACACATCGGCTTTGTGTTTCAGGCATTTCATATCCTGCCGTATCTGACGATCGGACGTAATGTCGCCCTGCCGCTCGCGCTCAGCGATGGTGCGCGCTCGGCGATTTCGCGTGCGAATGCCATGCTCGAGGCCGTGGGCCTTGGAGACCGCTTTGACGCCTATGCGCGCGATCTGTCTGGCGGTGAATTACAGCGGGTGGCGATCGCTCGCGCGCTCGTACACAAGCCAGCGCTGATCCTCGCCGACGAACCGACCGGAAATCTCGATCCCGAAACTGCTGCGGTCATTATGGATTTGTTCGCGACGGCGACACGCGAAGGCGGTGCGGGCGGCGTCCTCGTGACGCACTCTGCAACGGCTGCTGCTTTCGCCGACCGCATTCTCCGGTTGACCCCGACCGGGCTGGTGGATGGCTAAGCACGTGGCGAAGACCGGCACTGTCGTCGGCTGGCTCATCGCTGGCGACTGGCGGCAACATCCTGCGCGGATCGTCACGGCGGTGGTTGCGATCGCCACCGGGGTTGCGCTCGGATTTGCCGTGCATCTCGTCAATGCATCCGCGCTCGGGGCGTTCGGCCAAGCGATGCGAACCGTGAACGGAACCGCCGAATTGCAGGTCAAGGCTGCGGGGCCGCTGGGCCTTGACGAAGCGCTCTACCCAAAAATTCTGGAAGCCCCCGGCGTCGTCGACGCCAGCCCCGTTGTTGAGTTGGACGCAGTTGCCGAGCGAGACATGCGTGTAACGCTGCTCGGTCTCGACGTGATTAGGGCCGCCAATGTGACGCCAAGCCTGATCGGGATGGCTGCAGGAAGCGGGGCGATCGGCCCCGATGATGTTTTCACGGACACCGCCTTGTTCGCATCGCGAGCCACAATTGCTGCGCTCGGGATAAAGACGGGTGACACCCTCTGGCTGACCGCCAATGGACGGCGGGCGCAGTTCGTTGTTCGGGGCGAGCTGCCTGGTGCTGGCGATGAGCAGCGCGTTGCGGTGATCGATATTGCCGCTGCCCAATGGCGTTTCGGGCGAGTGGGGCGCATCGACCGCATCGATCTCGACATAGCCGACGACGCGCCGCCCGGTGACGTGCGCGGAACGCTTTCGGCCATGCTTCCGGCTTCGGCCCTGCTGACCGACAGTGCCGATAACGCTAGCCAGAACAATGCCTTGTCGCGCGCCTACCGCGTCAATCTGCAAATGCTGGCGCTGGTCGCGCTGCTGACGGGGGCGTTCCTTGTCTATTCGACACAAAGCCTTGCCGTCGCCCGGCGGCTGCAGGGGTTCGCACTGCTGCGGACACTGGGCATGCAGCGCAGCGGGATCCGCGCTCTGGTCGCGCTCGAAGGCGTCCTTACCGGGATCGTCGGGGCGAGTATGGGCATTGTCGGCGGCTATGCTCTGGCAGCAGGGGCGCTGCGTCTGATCGGTCCCGGACTTGGTGGTGTCGCTTTTGGCCAGGTTGCGCCGCGGCTGATTGCCGAGCCGGTCGCAGTGCTTGGTTTTCTTGCGCTCGGCATCGCCGCC
>JBGSMP010000054.1:0-14264 GCA_041740105.1 Sphingomonadaceae bacterium | reverse complement strand
CGACGCTCTACATTGCGCCCGGCTCGCCATGGAAGAATGGCTATCACGAGCGCTTCAACGGGTCGCTTCGCGACGAAATGCTACATGGCGAGATCTTCTACAGCCTCGCCGAAGCCAAAATACTGATCGAAGCCTGGCGTCGGCATTACAACACGATCCGCCCCCAAAGCAGCCTCGGCTACCGACCGCCGGCCCCGGAAACAGCTTCGCCGCCATTGCCGCCCCCCGGGCTCCGCTTCGCTCCACCTCCAGACAGCAATGGCAACGGACGCAACAATGCACTAACAATCAACACGGACCACTCAGTGGGGGCCGGTCACTGAGCTGGGGCCCATATTCGACTTGTATCTCGACGCTGTGCGTCAAATGTCAGACATCCTATGCTGCTCCCCCTTGCTCAGGCTCAACTGAAAACGGGACAGTGAATGAGAGTAGGGGGCCACATTAGGGGCCACTAGCGTAACAGGGGAAAAAATTCGATTTTCTTTAAGATAGTTATAAGCAAATTCGAGTCCTATTTCGGCACCATTTTTCTGTTCGTGAACGACCGCGATAGGTTGAAAAACCCTTAGAAATCTGCTAATTTTGCACCTGCTTTGAACGCTCACGGTTGCCGGTGTTCGCCGATAGCCGCGAAATTTTGGGGGCCTTTTCCAAGCGAGCGATCCGGGCACCAACGATGGGGCTGGGCAATGGCGCTTACCGATACTGTGATCCGCATGGCGAAAGCGGGCGGTCGCGACCGCAAGCTGGCGGACGAAAAGGGGCTTTATGTTCTTGTCACGTCGAACGGATCGAAACTTTGGCGGTTCAAGTATCGCGTTGACGAGCTCGGCTTTCTGCTTGCCTGAACCCCCTACCAAACCCGCCAGTCGCTCGCCGCAGCGATAAAAATAAGCCCCAACATCCCCGCAATCAGCAAACTCTGGCGGTCGCGGGCGGCGAAGACGACAGGGTCGTCATGGACTTCGCCACGGTGCGTTTTCATCCACAGGCGCGCGACCCAGTATAGGAATGTCGGCGGGATCAGCCAGAGCCAGGCGCGCCCGGCATAGAGCGCCGCCGTCGCGGGCGATTCGATGTAAAGCGCAAGAACGAGGACCGCCATCATCCCGCTCGCTGCACCCAGCGCTATGAGGACGGGCAAGTCGGCGGGGTAGTAGCCGCGCCCGGCAATGATGCTGCCGTCGTCGGCCTTCATGCGGAGTTCGGTATAGCGTTTGACGAGTGCCAAGCTGAAGAAAATGAACTGCGAAAAAGCGAGTAACCAGAACGAGGGCGCAATGCCGGTGGCGCCCGACCCCGCGATGATCCGCAGCGTGTAGAGCCCGGCCAGCAGGATGACATCGACGATGACGTGGCGCTTCAGCCAGAAACTGTAGAGGCTGGTGAGCAGCAGATAGCCGCCGAGCACGATGAGGAAGGCGGGCGGCAGGAAAAGCAGGCCGATGACAATGCCGGCTGCAATCAGCAGCGGCGCGGCGATAATACCGGTCATGATCGGCAGTGCACCGCTGGCAAAGGGTCGCGCCGATTTGCGGTGATGGCGGCGGTCGGCGGCAAGATCGAGCAGATCGTTGACGAGATAGACCGACGATGCGGTCAGGCTGAATGCGATGAAGGCCATGCAGGCGGCGAAGAAGAGCGCGGGATCGCCGAGCTTCTGTCCGGCAAGCAAGGGCACGAAGACGAGCAGGTTCTTGAGCCACTGGACCGGGCGCAGCGCTTTGATGAAGGGCTTGGTGTAGGTGGGCACGGGCTCGATGCGGGTGGCGTGTTTGTCGAGCGCGGCGTTGCCGCCGATCACGAGTGCTTCGCGCGCGGCTTTCCAGACCGGGATGTCGGTTGCGCTGTTGCCGATATAGTCGAAGCCGCGCTCGCCATAGGTTTCGACGAGACGCGCCGCCTTTGCCCGACCCGACAGATTATGCGTCGCGTCGCTGCTGATGACAGCGGTGAACAGCCCGAGGTGCGCGGCGACGGCATTGGCGAGCTGTGGCGCGGCGGCCGTGACGAGAATGACAGGGCGCGCTTCTGCATAAGCCGCCTTGATCTGCGCAAGTACACTTTGATGATACGGCAATGTGGCGGCGTCGATCTCCACGCGGTCGGCAATCGCATGTTTGAACGCCGCGCGACCACGGGCGAGCCAGCCGGGCAGCGCCAGCAGCGCTTGGGGCTCCTGGCGAACAAGCGCGAGCAAGGATTCGTGCAGCAGATCGGTGCGGATAAGCGTCCCGTCGAGATCGACGCAAAGCGGAACGGCTGTCACGTTCAGCTCCGCGCAACGAGAACAACGCCCGCGCAAATCAGCAACGTGCCGAGCACCCGCCCTGTCGACATCGTGTCGTCAAACAGTAGCCATCCGGCAACTGCTGTGATGACAAAGCCAAGCGCAACAAAGGGATAGGCATAGCTGACTTCGAATTTGGCGAGGACAAACAGCCACATCATCGCCGCACCGAAATACAGGAACAGCCCGCCGATGACGTAGGGGTCGAGAAAAATGCCGATCAGGCGGACCGAAAGCCCTTGGTCGATCAGGCGCTGGACCGGCGGGCTGGTCATCCCGACCTTCAGGACAAGCTGGGCCGCCGCCGTGATCGCGACACTCAGCAGGATGACTGCGTGGATGCCTTTCATGTGGTGGCCAGATCGGGCTTCTTTGCGATGATCAGTTCATGGGCATAGGGGCCCATCGACCGCGCATCGGTTTTCGTGATTTGCGCGCCCTGCGCGTCGAGCCAGCGCCTCACATCGGCAATCGCACGATAATGGATCCACTGGCGCGCGAGCACGAGATCATGCGCGCGGTTCCACAGCGCGCTGAACAGCGGGCGCTGGCCCATGTCCTTGTAGATCAGCACCCCGCCGGGGCAGACATGCGCAAAGCTCTGTTCGATGACCGATTGCTGATGCTCCGGCGGGATATGGTGGAGCACGTCCACGAGGCTGACGGCATCGAACGGGCCGGTCGGCCAGGCATCACCCACAGCGCGATGTTCGAAGCGGATGCGATCGGCAAAGCCATTTGTGGCCGCCATTTTCTGGGCGGCGAGAATGGCATGGCCGCTTGAGTCAAAACCGATGCCGGTGGCGTGCGGATAGGTTTGGGCGACAAGCCCGAGCAGCAACCCCGCACCGCAACCGACGTCGAGGATGTGCGCCTCGGCGGGAATCTGGTCGAGAAGATCGTCGAACGGACAGATATAGGGCCGCAAGCTTTGTAGCGTGCGGGCGACCGTCGGGGCCGACCGGTAGAGCCGTTGCGCCATCGCGGCGACGCTCGGGAGGGGCGCTTGGGTTCCAACCATATCCGTCTATTCGTTTGTGCCGGTTGAAGCCGCGTTAACGGTCGCTGCGTCGCAGCGATAGATAAATGCATCTTCTTCGCCGAAAATCGGGCGACTGCCTTCGATCTGTGCGACTCGCTGACAGGTGCTGCGCAACGAACGGAAGAAATCGCGATAGGCGGGCAAGGGACTGTCGAACAATCGCGCATTTTTGACGACGAACAGCGTGAAGCCGCGCGCGCGCCAATAGTCGAGCTGCCATTCCTCGCGTTGCAGCGGCCAGGCAAAAGGCAGCACGACTTTGACTTTGTCGGGATCGACGGTCTCGAGCCCACCGATCACCCAGGGGTAATCGCGCACGACATACCCGCCTGGCGCCGCGCGCAGCGATTCGGCGGCAACAGGGGGCAAGGTCACCTTGTATTTCGACGCGAGCCTTTCATGGCGGGCGCGGTCTTCGTTGCCGCTGATCGACGAAATCGGCATAAATCCCTCGAGCGCGATGGGCGAAAGAACACGCGTGCCCGGCGGCGCCGCTTGTGTGATCGCAGCGGCCAAGCGCCCAGCAATCGGCGGGGTAAGCGTCTGCTGAAGCGTGTCGGCAGTGCGGACGGCAAGCAGCATCGCGATCAACAACAGCGCACCCGACAACATGATTTTCGCAGGACCGCGCGCGGTCTGCAACAGCAATGACGTCGCAATGGCAATCGCGGCCACGATCAATGTCGTATACGGTAGATAGAGGTATGGCAGTTGGCGCGTGCCCGCGATCGCTGCGATGATGACCATGCCGGTGACGGTTGCAACGGCTAGGGCGGCGATGCGAAAACGAATTGCCTGTGTCTCGATCCGGAAAAGTGCGGTCCCGACAAGGAGCGGCCAGAACACAAGCACGATCGTCGGTATCCCCGAAACCGAATGCGTCATGCTTTTGAACCATTCGCCGATCGTGACGCCAAAGCTCGCCGACCGCACCGACATCTGCGATTGCACGACCTGCGCGTCGATGAAGCCCTGCGGATCGAGGACGATCCCGATGTTGAGCGGAATCCACAGGATGAGCGTCGACAGGAACACGGTGATCAGGGCGGGCACGACATCGCGCAACGGCTTGCGATGCACACCCCACAGCGCTGCGCCCCCGAGAATGAATGCAACGGGAAGAATGAAAAATACTGCCGATTGTTTGAAGCTGACGGCAATCGCGAGCGCTGCGCCCAGAGCAAGGGCGCGCGCTTTGCTGTCGATCCGGTCAAGCAGCCGAAATCCGGTCAGCAGGATCAGCAGATAGGCCGGACCCAGCCCACTGTCCGATTTGGCAATATGCGCCCAATAGATCGCACCGGGCATCAGCGCGAAGATGACGCCGACGATCACGGCGTTACCCCGCGTAAGCTGGTGGTTCAGCGCCAGCAGCGCGGCAATCGGAGCTGCCGTGGCCGAAACCATGGCGGTCACCAATCGCGAAACGACCAGAAAGGGCGTCTTGTCGACAAAATAGGCTTCGCGGAACGCCGCAGCACTGTCCCACCAGCCAAGGAAACGACCGGCGACATACAGAAACCCGTATCCGATCGCGGTCAGGTAATTCAGCAGCGGCGGATAATATTGCTGGTCCGCCGTCAGTTGCCCGGCAAGTACTTTGGCTGCCGCAGCCGGGTTTTCGTCTGGATGGGCGCCACCCCAATCGATGCCAATGGTGCGTAAGAGGAGTGCGAATAAGAACAGCGCGACCAGGATAGCAGCCAGTTGCCACCACGTCGAACGGACTGGATGATGCACCATGCGAATTTTCCCCTTGGCTCCATTTAGCGCGAGCGCCGATTTTGCCTAGGCCGCGAAAATCACCTTTTTGCTGAATCTCGCGGTCGCACCTGTAACTAATTTACCACATTCGCCCGACGTCTGAACGAGGTCAGCCAGTGCGATGCAGCAAATACTTGACCCGCCGCGTGTGCATTGCCACGTCAAACATGACAAATTAATTTCTTGGGGGTTATCCGATGCGCCGCTCACAGCTGCTTGCAACCACTGTCCTGTCCATCCTTGCAACGCCTGCACTGGCGCAAGCACCGGTAGAACCCGGTCTGGCGGAAATCGTTGTGACAGCGCAGCGGCGCGAAGAAAATCTTCAGGACGTGCCGTTGTCGATCACAGCGGTGGGCGGTGAGAAGCTCGACGCGATCGCATCGGGGGGGCAGGATATCCGGTTCCTTTCAGGCCGCGTGCCAAGCCTGATCGTCGAATCCTCATTCGGCCGCACTTTTCCGCGCTTTTATGTCCGCGGCCTTGGCAATACCGATTTCGATTTCAACGCATCGCAACCCGTAAGCCTCGTCTATGACGATGTGGTCCTTGAAAACCCGATCCTGAAGGGGTTTCCCGTATTCGATCTTGACCGGGTTGAAGTCCTGCGCGGGCCGCAGGGCACGCTGTTCGGCCGCAATACGCCGGCCGGCATCGTCAAGTTCGATTCGGTCAAGCCCGGTGCCGATACGAACGGCTATGGCCGCATATCTTATGGCAGCTATAACGCGATTAACGCACAGGGCGCCGTCGGCGGCCAGATCGCGGGTGATGCGCTGTCCACACGCATCTCGGCAATTTACCAGCGGCAGGACGGCTATGTCGACAATGTCCTGCCATCGGGCACGACGACAGACCGGTTCGAGGGGTACAAGGAGTTCGCGGGGCGCGTGCAGTTTCTGCTGAAGCCAAGCGACAGCTTCGACGTATTGCTTAGCGGGCAGGTGCGTTCGCTGACCGGCACCGCGCGGCTGTTCCGCGCCAACGTCTTCACGCGCGGGCAACAAGGCCTCAATGCTAATTACAACCGGAATCGCGTGTCGGTGGATGGCCGGAACGACCAGTCGGTTGAGACATGGAATCTGTCGGCGCGCATGACCTATGATGCGGGGCCAGTCTCGTTAATTTCGGTGACGAGCTACTGGAACGGCAATGCCACATCGGTCGGCGATGTGGACGGCGGCTTTGGGGCAAGCTTCCTCCCGCCAGCGCTGACCGGCCCGGGTTATATCCCATTTACTGCTGAGACGCGCGATACCGTGCCCGAACTCAAGCAGTTCACGCAGGAATTTCGGATCGCGAGCAATGGCGCAGGGGCGCTCAGCTATCAGGCCGGTGTGTTCTACTTCGACGAGACACTGAAGATCCGTTCTGACAATTATTCGACATTGGGCGACTTTGTCGACGGCGTCGGTCTGTTTACCCCGGCGGGTGGCATCAACATCATTGCCAGCCAGCGTCAGAAGAGCGAAGCTTGGGGCGCGTTCGGCTCGGCAACCTTTGCCGTAACCGATGCGCTGAAACTGACGGGTGGCATCCGTTATAACAACGACAAGCGCGATTTTACGGCGTCACGCGATTTCGATTCGTTCCCGTTTGATACGTTCCTTGCGCCGCCGCTGCTCGGCACGGTCACCCGCGAGACGAAAGACGATAATATCACTTGGGACATCAGCGCTAATTATGCGGCGACCGACGATCTCAATATTTATGGTCGCGTTGCCCGGGGCTATCGTGCGCCGTCAATTCAGGGACGACTGCTTTTCCCGCCAGCAACGGCGACGCCGCTTGAAGATGGCGTGACCGTTGGCCGGTCGGAAACGATTACGTCTTATGAAGCCGGTATTAAGTCGACATTTCTGGACGGCCGTGGGCGATTTAACGTCAATGGCTTTTACTATGATCTGAAGAATGCCCAGCTGACGGCAGTCGGTGGCGGGGTGAACGCCAACCGCTTGCTCAATGCAAGAAATGTGCGCGGCTATGGCTTCGAAGCGGATTTGGAGTTGAAGCCGGTATCGGCGCTTTTGCTGACGGCGGGGCTTAGCTATAACCATACCGAAATCCGCGATCCCGGCCTGACGACAGCCGCTTGCGGCGCCGTCCGCACTGACACGTTCCCCAATGTGTCGCTGTGCACAATCCTCGATCCGATTGTGACACCGGCGGCACCATTTTCAGCGGCAATTGTGAACATCAACGGCAACAGTCTGCCGCAAGCGCCACGCTGGATCGCCAACTGGACGGCGCGCTACGGTATGCCGGTCGGCAATGGCGAGCTTTATGCCTACACTGATTGGGCTTACCGGTCGAAAATCAATTTCTTTTTGTATGAGTCCGTCGAATTGAACAGCAATAGCCTGCTCGAAGGCGGCTTGCGCATCGGCTACAAGACCGAGAAGTTCGACGTCGCGGGCTTTGTGCGCAACATCACCGACACAACCGAAGCCGTGGGTGCGGTCGATTTCAATAACCTGACCGGTTTTGTGAACGAGCCGCGCATTTTCGGCGTGGAACTCGGCGTAAAGTTCTAGGCGGATAATCGCAGCATAACCAGCTGCGGTTATCCGTGCCATTGCCGCGTTATGATATGTTGTATCCTAGAACGACTCTTGATAGGAGCAGGCGCGTTCCCGGGAGTCATCCATGCCTCGTTCCCTCTTATTCTCGACTGTTTCGCTCGTGCTGACGATGGCCGCCCCGGCATATGCCGAAGACGCGCCGCCGGCCGATGACGTCCATACGACGCGCTCGACCGAAATCATCATTACCGCGCCCTACAATCGCGATCGCGAGGCGGTGTTGTCAGGCACGTCGGTCCTGACTGGCACTGCGCTCACCCGCCAATTACGTCCGACGATCGGTGAGACGCTGGCGCATTTGCCCGGCGTTTCGGCAACATCGTTCGGCCCCAATGCCAGCCGCCCCGTCCTGCGCGGTTTTCAGGGCGAGCGCGTCCGCGTCCTAAAAGACGGGATCGGCAGCATCGACGTATCGAACACCAGCGTCGACCATGCTGTTGTCGTCAATCCGCTGACATCCGAGCGGATTGAAGTCCTGCGCGGACCGTCGGCATTGTTGTTCGGGTCGTCGGCAATCGGTGGCGTCGTCAATGTCCTCGACAGCCGCATCCCGCGCCGCATTCCCGAACACGCCGTCCATATCGACCTCATCGGCACATACGGATCGGCATCGGACGAACGCTCGGGCTTCGGCCAGATCGACGTCCCGCTGGGTAGCCGCTTTGTCGTCCATTTCGACGGTAGCTATGCCAAGACGAATGACCTCGACACCGGCAACTTCATTTTGTCGGCGCCGTTGTGCGCCGTTGCCGCGGCCAGCGCGGACCCCGATATTGCCGATCTGGCAACATTGCGCGGCAAGCTGCCCAACAGCGCGGCAAAAACCTGGGAAGTGGCGGGCGGCGCTGCGCTGATCCTCGACGGCGGCACGATCGGTGCGTCGTTCAGCCGCTATGACAGCCTTTACGGGGTGCCGGTGCGTTATTCGCTCGATCCGGCGGTCGAGGCGGAGCAGGTGCGCTTGCAAGTCGAGCAGGATCGCGCTGATCTGCGCGCCGAGATTAACACGGGCGGCGGGTTTCTTGATACGATCCGCTTCCGCACTGCCTTTGCCGATTACCGCCATTCGGAGATCGAGGAAGATGGCGCCATCGCGACGACGTTTCTCAACAAATCGGTCGAAAGCCGCCTTGAATTCGTGCAGGCAAAACGCGGCAACTGGCGCGGCGCGTTCGGGGCACAACTGGCGATCCGCGACTTCAATGTGATCGGGGCCGAAGCTTTTGTTCCCGAAAACAGCACACAACAGTTCGGCGTCTTCACGCTTCAGGAAATCGATGCCGGCCCTTTCAAGGCCGAAGCGGGCGCACGGTTCGAGCGCACCAATCTCAGCGCGGTCGAAAATGCGATCATCGGCAATCCCGATTACCGCCGCAGTTTCAGTGCCCTGTCGGGCTCGGTGGGCGCAAGTTACGCGCTTGCTGACGGGGTCCGGATCGGCATTACGGGATCGCACACTGAGCGCGCACCGGCAGCCGAGGAACTGTTCGCCAACGGCCCGCATGCCGGAACACAAGCGTTCGAGATCGGCAATCCCGATTTCGTCAAGGAAGTCAGCAACGGCGTCGAGGCATCGCTGCGCGCTTCGCGTCCGGGCTTCAGCTTCAGCGTGGCGGCCTATTACAACTGGTTTTCGAATTATATTTACGAAGCAGCGACCGGTGCCGTCCAAGACGATCTGCCGGTCTTCCAGTTCGCACAGGCCGACGCGCGCTATTACGGCATCGAAGCCGAATTTTCGGCGACCATTGCAAATCTGGGCGGGGTTGCGGTCAACGTCGACGGCGTCGGCGATTATACCCGCGCGACGATCGTCGGTATCGGCTTTGCCCCGCGCATTCCGCCGCTGCGCCTGCTGGGCGGGATCGAAGGCAAATCGGACAGTTTTGACCTCCGTGCCGAAGTCGAATGGACCGCAAAGCAGGATCGTCTTGCCGCGTTCGAAACCGGGACGCCTGGTTTCACATTGGTCAACGCCAGCGCCACGCTCCGCCCGTTCGGTGCCGAAAGCAAGGCCAGTTTAACGCTGTCGGCGAACAATATCTTTAATGTCGAAGCGCGGCGCCACGCCAGTTTTCTCAAGGATTATGCCCCTCTGAGCGGACGCGATCTCCGTATCACCGGGCGCGTGAGTTTTTAAAGAACGGCATCTTCCAACGGTCATCACTTTGCGCCATCAGGGCACAGTGAAAACGCTGACACTGCTCCGCCATGCCAAATCGGGCTGGGACGATCCTGTTGCCCGTGATTTCGATCGCGCGCTCAATCCACGCGGAATGAAAGGTGCGAAAACGGTCGGCGCGCATATGCGCAATCTCGGGCTGGTTTTCGATGCGGTCGTATCTTCGCCTGCGGTGCGTTGTGTGGATACGCTCGATGGAGTCTGGGAAGGTTATGGCCGCATCCTGCATCCGCATTGGGACCGGCGGATTTACCTCGCATCGGGCGCGACGCTGCTTGATGTTGTCCACGATCAGGATGATGGGGGCGACCGCGTGCTGATGTGTGGGCATAATCCGGGGCTCGAGGATCTGATCCTGACGCTGGTGCCCGATAACAGCGATGATCGGCTGCGCGACGAAGTCGAGGATAAATTCCCGACAGCAAGCCTTGCCGAACTGCAATTCGACGTCGATCAGTGGTCCGACGTCAAAGCAAACGGCGCACGGTTGAAGCGCTTCGTGCGCCCGCGCGATCTTGACACCACATTGGGGCCCGACGCGGATTGAGCGCTCTGCGGCGCGCGCGGGTTCAGGATGCCGGCAAGCTTGCCCTGGTCGGAGCGGCGAGCTTTCTCGAGACATTTGCCAACGACCATCCGGGCGATGCGACGGTGGCTTTCATCCGGACATATCATTCGGAAGACGCATGGGCGACGCTGCTGGGGAAACCCGACACCATCGTGTGGATTGCCGAGGAAGTGGTGGGATGCCCCGTCGGCTATGCGGTTCTCAGCGCGGCATCGTCGCCGGGTACGACGCCCGATGACGCCGAGCTGAAGCGCATTTACGTCCTGTCCAAATGGCACGGCACGGGCATCGGGCGTGCGCTTTTCGATGTTGCACAAGCCGAAGCGCGAGCGCGGCGAGCGGCGCGACTGGTGCTGAGCGTTTACAAGAGTAACTGGCGCGCGATCCGCTTTTACGAAAAACAGGGTTTTGTCGTGATCGGCGAAGCGACATTTGCCGAATTTCCGGTCGAGTTCGCTGACAATATCATGGCAAAGCCACTTTAGTCGGCCAGCGCCGCTTTCAGCGCGTCCCTGATTTGCAGGAGGGCGGGCATGACATCGCGCGCAGTGCTCTGTTCTAACGGCAGCGTCGGCGCGCCGCCGTTTTTCAGCAATCCCTGCACGCCCTTGATTGTGTAGCCTTCACGGTTCAGTGCCTGGTCGATGCGGCGCACGAGCATGACATCGTCGGGCCGGTAATAGCGGCGATTGCCCGCGCGCGTCAGCGGGCGCAGTTGCGGAAAGCGCGTTTCCCAATAGCGCAGGATGTGCTGCGGCAATCCGAGTTCGGCCGAAAGCTCACCGATCGTGCGGAATGCGCTTTCGCTTTTGGGCTCGGCCAACCGATGACCCCTCTTAACGACCCTTGACGATGCGGTCGCGCATGGTCTGGCTTGCGCGGAACGTCAGCACGCGGCGCGGGGCGATCGGCACTTCGACACCGGTCTTCGGATTGCGGCCGATCCGCCCGTTCTTGTCGCGCAGAATGAAACTGCCGAACCCCGAAACTTTGACGTTTTCGCCATTGAACAGCGCTTCGGACATCCGGTCGAGGATGTCCTCGACGAGCCCGGACGAATCGGCGCGAGAAAGCCCGATTTGCCGGTGAAGTTTTTCGGTCAGGTCTGCGCGCGTGAGCGTACCGGTATCAGCCATGAGCAATATCCCGTAAGTCGTTCAAGTGACATATCTTATCGTTATGCACAGCAAGGTCAATTGCGCTTCACCAGCGGATGGCGGCAGCGCCCCACGTGAAGCCACCGCCCATCGCTTCGAGAACGACAAGATCGCCGCCTTTGATCCGCCCGTCGCGCACGGCGACATCGAGCGCGAGCGGCACTGACGCCGCCGACGTGTTTGCGTGCTGATCGACCGTTACGATCACTTTGGCAGGATCGAGACCCAGCTTGCGCGCGGTGGCATCGAGAATGCGGGCATTGGCCTGATGCGGCACGACCCAGTCAACATCGGCTGTTGTCAATCCGGCAGCATCGAGCGTCTCGGTCAGCACAGCGGCAAGATTGGTGACGGCATGTTTGAAAACAGCCGGCCCTTCCATGCGCAAATTGCCGACCGTGCCTGTCGTCGACGGCCCGCCATCGACATATAGCAGCTTGTTATGGCGACCGTCGGCATGGAGCTTTGTGGCCAGCACACCGCGACCGTCCTCCACCGCGCTCATCACAACCGCACCCGCGCCATCGCCGAACAGCACGCAGGTGCCGCGGTCTTCCCAATCGAGGATGCGAGAGAAGGTTTCGGCGCCGATGACCAGCGCCGTTTTGTGCGCACCGGAGGTCAGCAGCGCGTCAGCGACGCTGAGTGCATAGAGAAACCCCGAGCAGACCGCGCCGATGTCGAAGGCGACACCATGGAGCATGCCGAGCTTGTGTTGAATGACGGTGGCGCAGGCGGGAAAGGTCTGGTCGGGTGTTGCCGTTGCAACCACTATCAGATCGATATCGTTTGCCGTGATACCGGCGCTTTCCAGTGCCTTGTGCGCCGCAGCTGTACCAAGGTCTGAAGTAAACTCCCCCTCCGCTGCGATGTGACGCTGACGGATGCCGGTGCGTTCGATGATCCATTCATCGCTGGTGTCGACGCGTGCCGCGAGTTCGGCGTTGGAAAGGATGCGTTGCGGCAGATAGCTGCCGGTGCCGATGATCCGGCTGCGGATCATGCTGCCGGCGGCGTTGTCGCGGCCGCAACTGGCCGGGAGGCGCGGAAATCGGCAAGATCGTGCGAGATCCGGTCACCGACCTTGTCGACGATGAGATCGTGCGCAACGCCGATGGCGTTGGCGAGGCCGCGGACATTGGCGGAGCCATGGCTTTTGACGACAAGGCCGTTCAGCCCCAGAAACACAGCGCCATTATGGGCATTGGGATCGAGATGCGCCCTGAGCGCCCGCAAGGCGCCGCGGGACAGCAGATAGCCAAGCTGGGTCAGCCACGACGAACGGAAGGCCTGGGCGAGCAGCCCGGTGACCAGCTTACCGGTGCCTTCGGCGGTTTTCAGGGCGATGTTACCCGAAAAACCGTCCGTCACGATGACATCGACATCACCTTGGCCGATCTTGTCGCCTTCGACAAAGCCTTCGAAATGCATGGGGAGGCTGGCAGCGCCGCGCAGCAGGGCGGCGGCTTCCTTCAACTCATCCGTGCCCTTCAGTTCTTCCTCGCCGATGTTCAGCAGCGCGACGCGCGGCTTTTCAAGGCCGAGCACGGTGCGCGCAAAGGCTGCGCCCATCACGGCGAACTGGACCAGGTTTTCGGCGTCGCATTCGGTGTTGGCGCCAAGATCGAGCACGACCGAATCGTTCTTGAGCGTCGGCAGCAGCGCAGCCAGCGCCGGCCGGTCGATGCCTTCCATGGTGCGCAGCGCGAACAGCGACATCGCCATCAACGCGCCGGTGTTGCCGGCGGAGACAGCGGCATGGGCGTCGCCGTCCTTTACCGACTGGATTGCCATGCCCATCGACGAGGTGCGCGACCGGCGCAGCGCCTGGCTGGGCTTGTCGGTGCCGAGCACGACTTCATCGGTGTGGACGACGACGGCGGTTTTTGACAACCGGGCATATTGCGCCATTTCGGCGCGGATGCGGGTTTCGGGGCCGTGCAGCCGGAAGCTGAGCGCCGGATAGCGTTCCGACGCCATTTCGGCTGCCGCGAGAACATCGGCCAGCCCTGCGTCACCGCCCATCACATCAAGGGCGATGACCGGGCTTGAAACGGCTTTTGCGGTCATGCGATCCCCGGGCCTCGTTGCGCTGGAACCGGCGGGACCAGAAACGCGCTCAGGCCTGGATTTCGACGACTTCGCGACCGTTGTAATGGCCACAGGCGTTGCACATGTGATGCGGCTGCTTCAGCTCACCACAGTTCGGGCATTCCTGAAAGGCGGCCGGCACCAGCGCATGGTGGCTGCGGCGCATGTTGCGCTTGGAAGGGCTGGTCTTGCGTTTCGGAACGGCCATGCGGCACCTGTAAAGCGAACATCGGTGGATGCAAATTGCCTCTGGTAACAGGGCCGCGAAAAGCAGCCAGCCGAAACCGGAGGGTTTGCGTGAAGCAGCGGCGTATAGGGATTTTTCGGTCTGGTGCAAGCGGAAAGGCAAGTTGCGAGGTCAGCCGGATGGGGGAGACGGCACGACGATGCGGCTGTAAGAAAGCAGCGTGCTGACCCTGCTTGATATCCGCAATGTCGTTCTGATCGAGGCGTTGAGCCTTGAGTTCGTGGCCGGGCTGTCGGTGCTGACCGGCGAAACCGGCGCCGGCAAATCGATCCTGCTCGATGCGCTGGGGCTGGCGCTGGGCGCGCGCAGCGATGCGGCGCTGGTGCGGTCTGGCAGTG
>JBGSMP010000050.1:0-16925 GCA_041740105.1 Sphingomonadaceae bacterium | reverse complement strand
GCGAACGGCTGTCATCGACGGACTGCTGCCCAGCAGCAGCGTGTCGATTGTTGTCGGGCCGTCACGAAACGGCGTGCGTCTGCTCGTCATGTCCGGTCGGCCCCAAAACGGTTTAATCCCCGATCCGCGGAATCTAGCGGAGTCGCACCACTTGGCGAGCGCAGGTTGATCCGAAACCGCGCCAATATCGACTGACAACGATCCGGTGCAGCGACACACTGGACAAGGGCAATCGAGGGCGTAACAGCATGCACGAACGATACGCGGCAGAGGCAGCGAGCTTGGCAAGTTATAATCCCGATGAGCGCCGCGTTTCCGCGTTTGCCGACAGTGAAGCTGGCCTGCGAGCGATCGGTGCGATCGCGGCGAACATGGGCACGCGCATTTTATTCAGCGGCTTTATTGCCGATGGGATCGAACGGCTGGATGCATTTCCTGCAGGCGACGCGATTCTGGTCGATATCGCGCGCGATGATGGCACGACGCTCGACATATTCATGGATCGACTTGATGCGCTGGGCCGACGCGATCGGCTGCCCATCGCGATTAACTGTGCGCCCGATGTCCTCGATCATGCGGCAGCACGGATCAGTGCCGATTCGGTGATCCTGATGTGTGATGCGAACGCGGGCGACTGGCTCGCATCGCTGGCCTTGCCCATGGCGGCGACCCATGCCGGCTTCGTGCTGAACGATGTCGCTGTCGATGATTCGCTGCGGTTGCAGCGGCTTGCCGATGAAGTGCAGCGGATTGCCCGCGCGCTGTCCGACCTGGCGGTCTTGGATGCGGCACCCTTACGCGGAGTCAGTGACGCGCTGATCGACTTTCGGACAGAACCGTCGCGCCACGCGGCCGCTACGCACGCCGTCACTGCCGCTGACATCCGGGCCATAATCCGGCTGCGGCGGCTGCGTGATCGGTTTTTCCGGAGTGACCTTTTCGCCGATCCGGCGTGGGACATGCTGTTGGATCTGATGGCCGCGCGAATGGAGCGGATACACGTCGCGGTATCGAGCCTGTGCATCGCCGCGGCCGTTCCGCCGACGACAGCATTGCGCTGGATCAGGACGCTGAGCGACAATGGTATCCTAGTCCGCGTTGCCGATCCCGAAGACGGACGGCGCGCGTTCATGCAATTGTCCGACGGCGCCGCCGCAGGCATGACCGCCTATCTCAGCGCTGCAAAGGCGAGTAACGGGCTTGCGATCTAGCGGCTATTGCGACTAGGAACCGTCGCGCGGGCGCTTAGCTCAGTTGGTAGAGCATCTCGTTTACACCGAGAGGGTCGGCGGTTCGAGCCCGTCAGCGCCCACCACTTTCCGCAGATTGCAATCGTGACAGCCGATTATGGCTGCGCACGGGCCGGGGCTAAAGCGTCCGGATGAGTTTGACGGCATAGGCAGCCCATGGCGGATCGGCGATAACTTGCTGCTTGCCGCCCGCGCCCAGCGGCAGAATCTGCAGCATATTTCCGTCGCGGTTGATGAGCCGCCCGAAAATGAAGCGACCTGCCGGACGCGGCACGAGGACATCGCGGTTGAGCAATGTCGCGAAATTTTCAGGTTTCACCCGCTGGCACCAGATTGTGTCGCCAGCACGATAGTCACCAATCGTCGTATCGACCTGAATCGCAACCATGCCCGGCGCTGGCACGGGGGACGTCGCGACGGCTTCCCGCCGCGGCGCATTGACGCCTTCGGCATTCAGGATCGCGGCGATCGGCAGATCGGCATGATCGGGCAACTCTACGAGGTCAGCAGCACACACCCCCAATGCAGCCGCAATGCGGTTCAGCCAGCCAACCGATACGGTGCGCGTGCCGGTTTCGAGCCTCCCGATCGTCTGCGCCGTGGTCGGTGGTGCACAGCGCGCGGCGACGTCGAGCAGGGTTAGTCCTTTGGCGCGGCGAACTTCACGAATCCGGGTAATCATAATGCACCCCATGTTTAACCGATACGGTTTATCTCTTTCCTACACGCAGACTCTCGTGACAAGCGAATTCTTCATAAGTCGGGAGCTAATTATGCTGCAGCGGGAACTGATTGAAACATGCGCGCCGTCCGGGCGAACCTTTACGGTCAATGTTGCGGAGTCGCCTCTATCTTGGCTTCGCGCAAGAAACCTGGTTGACGCCCGCCAGTTCGAAGCGGGTGAGCGCTTGCGCGCTGATTATGAAATGGCATTGCTCGGTCCGAGCGTGACCATGCGCTGGAACGCCGGTCCCGCGGCAAGAGGGCGGCGAAGCGCATCAATGGCATCCGACCCGACGATGACGCAGATCGATGCCAAGCGCCGTTTTGAGCGAGCGATTGCCGCTGTCGGTCGGGAGCTTTCCGACATTTTATGGCGGATTGTTTGTGCGGGCGAGTCCCTACCCGTAGCGGAGAAGGCGTTAGGCTGGCCGACGCGATCTGGTCGGGTGGTGCTGACACTGGCACTTGACCGGCTCCCCGATGCTTATGGTTTGCGGTGATGTCTCGCGTCTGAATACGTATGCTGTTCCCGTGACTCTTGCCGTTTTCCGCCGGACTGTCACGGCAAATATAATTATCAGGAGAGCCCATCATGAAACCCCGCTTTGCCCATGTCGTCGCTGGTGCGCTGATGTTCCTCTGCGGCGGGACTGCGCTTGCTGCGGCCAGCGCAACCGCCTCGTCGCCGGACGGATCGATCGCGGTAAAAGTCGAGACCGACAACGACGGGCGGACGATGTATTCGGTGACGCGCAGGGGCAAGCGGCTGATTGCGCCGTCACGCCTCGGCTTTCTGCTGACCGACAGCGAAGCGATGGTGCGGGGTTTTGCCGTAGCGGGGTCGGAAACCTCGACGCGTGACGATACGTGGCAGTTGCCATGGGGGGAGCGCACCAATGTTCGTAATCATTACAATGAATTGCTGGTGCGGCTGGTGCAGCCGTCGGGCTTTAAGCGAATGATGAATGTGCGCTTCCGGCTGTTCGATTCCGGCATTGGTTTCCGCTATGAAATGCCCAAGCAGCCCAATTTGGCGACCATGAAAATCGCCGAAGAAGTGACCGAGTTCAACCTCGTCACGCCGGGGACAGCATGGTGGGCGACGGCGCAGGAGTGGAACCGCGAGGAATATCTTTATAACAAGACGCCGATCAACACGGTCTCGGCCGCGCAGACGCCGTTCACGATGAAACTCGATGACGGCACGCATCTGGCCTTTCACGAAGCGGCGCTGGTCGATTATTCGGGCATGTGGATCAAGCGGATCGAGGGGCAGTCTTTTCGCGCGCTTTTGTCACCATCGGCGACCGGGCCGAAAGTTGTGCGCGGGACCCCTTTTTCAACGCCATGGCGGACGATCCGGATTACGGATTCGGCACCTGCGCTTTACGACAATGACCTCGAGTTGAACCTCAACGAACCGAATAGGCTGGGCGATGTCAGTTGGGTGAAGCCGATGCGCTACATCGGGATATGGTGGGGGATGCACCTTGATCAGATGAGCTGGGCACAAGGACCCAAACACGGCGCGACGACAGCGCGCGCGAAGCAGTATATCGATTTTGCCGCAAAGCACGGGTTCGGCGGCGTGCTCATCGAGGGCTGGAACAAGGGGTGGGATGGCAATTGGTTCGGCCACGGTGACGAATTCAGCTTCACCGAAAGCACGCCCGATTTCGATTTGAAGGCCGTTACCGATTATGGTCGCAGCAAGGGCGTTGCCCTGATCGGTCATCACGAAACCGGTGGCAACATCGCGTTCTATGAAGCGCAACTCGACGCGGCGATGGCGCTGTATCAGAAAATGGGCGTGCCGGCCGTGAAGACCGGCTATGTTGCTGATGCCGGGGGCATCATCGCGCCCGGTGTAAACCCGCGCGAAACGCTCATGGAATGGCATGAGGGGCAACGCTCGGTCCAGCACCACCAGCGCGTCGTCGAAGTTGCTGCCCGACATAAGGTTGCCGTCAATCCGCATGAGCCAGTCAAGGATACCGGCCTGCGCCGCACCTATCCGAACTGGGTATCGCGCGAAGGGCAGCGCGGCATGGAATATAACGCGTGGGGCCAGCCGGATAATGGGCCGGGTCACGAAGTCGACCTGATCTTCACGCGGATGCTGAGCGGGCCGATGGATTATACCCCAGGTGTTTTGTCACTCGTTGGCAAGAGCGGGCAGGGGATGGCGTCGACAATGGCAAAACAGCTTGCGCTTTATATCGTGCTTTACAGCCCGATCCAGATGGCCGCCGATCTGCCCGAAAATCTGGTTAAATATCCACGGGAGCTTGCCTTTATCGGCGCTGTCGCGGTCGACTGGTCGGAGACAAAGATGCTTTCGGGCGAGGTCGGTGAATTTGCGGTTATCGCGCGCAAGGCAAAGGGTACGCGAGACTGGTACGTCGGGGGGGTGACGAATGGCGACGCCCGCACAAGCGACGTCGCGCTCGATTTTCTCGATGCCGGCAAGCGCTACACCGCGACCCTGTATCGCGACGGGCCGGACGCCGATTACCGCAAAGACACACGCGGCGAAATCCTGATCGAAACGAAGTCTGTGAAAAAAGGCGATCGCCTGTCTGTGCCGATGGGCGCGGGCGGGGGCTTTGCAATACGGATCGTTGCCGCCAAATAGATTGGATGGCGCAACAGATATCGATTGAACGGACCGGCAACGAAGGCGTTCCCGTCGTCGTCATCGACGATTTCGTACCGCGCCCCGATCTGTTGGTAGACGATGCCGCCATGCTCCGCTTTTCGGCGATGGGCGCGCATTATCCCGGTGTGCGTGCGGTCGTGCCGCCAGCGCTCGTTGCCCGATTTGTCGATCCTCTGCGTCCGTTGATCGAGGATGTTTTCAGTGTGCGTGCGTGCACTGTCGTCGATGCGTTATATTCACTGGTCACGACACGGCCCGATGACTTGACGCCGATCCAGCGGCTGCCGCATTTCGATGGCGTGGAGCCCGGACGGCTCGCTCTGCTCCATTTTTTAAGCGAGGCACCGGGCAGCGGCACCGCTTTCTATCGCCACCGCGCAACCGGATTTGAAACCGTGACGGCGGGGCGTCTGGCCATTTACGAGCGGACGCTGGCCGATGAAATTCGGCGTGAGGGCGTGCCCGACGCTGCTTACATCAAAGGCGATACCGCGTTGTTCGACGAAGCGGCTGTATTCGAAGGCCGGTACAATCGGGCGCTGCTTTATCCCAGCAACGCGCTGCATTGCGCGCGCATACCCGACCAAATGGCATTTTCAGTCGATGTTGGCATGGGGCGGCTGACGGTCAACACGTTTCTGAGCGGTCGCGTGTAGAATGAATACGTATGTAGAACTCTTCTGAATTTCGCGTGCAGGTCTAGTGACAGTCGCAAGGCACCAACCACGTGTGCCGTTCATCAGGACGTGCGCCGATCGGCGTTGCAGAGGGGATTACCATGACGACATCCACGACTCTAATCCGTAATCGCCGGTCGCTTTCGGCAAGTGTCGCCGCGATCGCGCTGATTGCGAGCACAGCACCGGCATCGGCACAAGCGCCTGCAGATGACGAAAGCGAGATCGTTGTTACCGGGATCCGCGGGTCGCTGGCCTCCTCAGCGCGGCAGAAGCGCGCGACGCCGACCATCGTTGAATCGATCACCGCCGAAGACATCGGCAAGCTGCCCGATGTTTCGATCGCGGATTCACTCGCGCGCCTTCCGGGGGTGACGGCGCAGCGCCTCGAAGGCCGTGATCAGCGTTTGTCGATCCGTGGCCTCGGTCCCGATTTCTCGACGACGCTGTTGAACGGTCGCGAGCAGGTGACCGTTGGTGACAACCGCGGCGTCGAATATGATCAGTATCCTTCGGAATTCTTCAACAATGTCGTCGTCCAGAAATCGCCCGATGCCTCGCTGATCGCGGCGGGCATCGCCGGCACGGTTGACCTGCGCATGTTGCGCCCGCTCGCACAGAAGGACCGGATCATTGCGGTTCAAGCGCGCGGCCAGATGAATGGCCTGAAGAACCTCAACCCCGACTCGCCGCGTTTCGGCTACCGCGGGTCGGCGGCCTATGTGGACAAGTTTGCCGACGATACGCTGGGCATCGCGCTTGGCGTTTCGGTGTCGTCGTCGCCATCGCAGAATGAGCGTTATGCAGCGTGGGGCTTCCCCAACGCGCCTGAAGCCGGTGGCGCGCTGCTGCTTGGCGGTGCAAAGCCTTATGTGCAGTCGAACCTGTTCGATCGCTATGGCGCGGTTGCCACGATCGAATATCAGCCGAGCGACAATTTCCATTCGACGCTCGATGTTCTGTATTCGAAGTTCAAGGAAACGCAGCGGCTTCGCGGCATCGAGTTCCCGATTAATCCCGGCTGGGGTTCGGGCGCGACCGTGGAGCCCGGCTATACGGTTGCGGACGGGTTTGTGACCGCGGCAACGATCAGCAATGTCCAGGCCGTGCAACGCAACGATATCAACAAGCGCGATGCCGACACGCTGTCGATAGGCTGGAACAATGTCATCGGGCTTGGTGGCTCGAAGAAGCTGAAGATCGATGCGGGCTGGTCACGCGCAACCCGCACCGACTTCCTGCTCGAAACCTACACAGGGGCCGGTTATAACGGCGCGGGCCCGAAGGATACGATCCGCATCACACGCAATGGCGACGGGACGTTCGATATCGTTCCCACGCTGAATTACACCGATACGGCGATCTTCGGCATTACCGATCCGCGCGGGTGGGGATTCAACGGGACCCAGACGGTGGTTCAGGCAGGCTTCCTCAACCGGCCAAGTTTCACCGACGACCTGAAATCGCTGCGTGCCAGCCTCGACGGGGAGTTCGAAAGCGGCAGCTTGTTCAAGGGTTGGGAAGTCGGCGCAAATTACAGCCGCCGGACAAAAGTGAGTAAATTCACCTCCTTCTTCCTGTGCCCGAAGGGTGCGGGAACCGGCTGCACGGTTGCCAGCGGGACACCGACATTTGTCCCCGTACCTTCCGAAGCGCGGTTGAGCACGAACGTGTCGCTCGATTATCTCGGCGTGCCTGCGATGCTGGCGCTCGATCCGATCTATCTTTACAACAATACATTGACGGCTGCTTTCGATAACCGCCCGATATCCCTGGTGCGCGACAATTCGATCACCGAGGATGTCTTCACCGGTTATGCGCTGGTCCGGCTCGACGGCACGCTGGGCGGGCGTCCGCTGGCGGGGTCGATCGGCACACAGGTCGTGCACACGAAGCAGAGTTCGGACGGTTCGATCTCGAATTTCAGCAATGGCACGGTTCAGGTCTATCCGGCGACGGGTAAGGCGAGCTACACCTATATATTGCCAAGCGCTGCGTTGTCGCTCGAACTGGTCGATGACTTGTTGGTAAAGATCGGTGCCTCGCAAAGTATGGTTCGGGCGCGGCTCGATCAGCTTCGCATCAACCAGGAATATGGCATCGATCTGACGCGTCTCGGATCGACCATACCCGGCCAGAGCATCTTTAGCTCAAACGGCGGCAATATCGGATTGCGACCTTATCTGTCGACAAACGTCGATTTGTCTGTCGAGAAATATTTCGCGAATTCGGGCTATATTTCCGTTGCCGGTTACTTCAAAAAGCTGTCGAATTTCGTCGATCCGCGCGACAACTATCTGTTCGACTTTTCTGCTGCCGTGGCAGGACTGTCTCCGGCACAGCAGGCCGCAGTTGGCACCACGATCGGTACTGTCAATGCGCCGTCGAACCGGGGTGACGGCAATCTTCTGGGCGTTGAAGCAACCCTTTCGCTGCCGTTCGCGAACTTCAGCGAAGCGCTCGATGGCTTCGGCTTCTTCGGCAGCGGATCGTACACCGAAAGCAGAATCAAATTGGGCAGCAATCCGGGACAGGCGATCCCCATTCCCGGGCTTTCGGATTGGGTCGCCAACGCGTCGCTCTACTTCGAAAAGAACGGGTTCCAGGTCCGCGGGAGCTTTCGCTATCGCGCGCCATTCCTGGCCGAAATCGCAGGTCTCTCGGCAAATCCCGAATTTCGGACGGCGCGCTCGGAAGCCATTGTCGATGCGCAGATCGGTTATGAATTCCAGGGCGGGCCGATGAAAGGCCTGTCGGTCATGCTGCAAGGCAAGAACCTGACCGACCGTCCGTTCATCACATTCGAAGAAGGCGACCCGCGCCGTGTTCGCGAATATCAGCGTTACGGGCGCGATTATTACCTCGCGGTCAGTTACAAATTCTGATCCCGGGTCGCGGAAACTGGCGGGGCTGTGCTAAGCTCCGCCGGTTTTCGCGTTAAGGAGTTAAAGGTGACGCAGGCCGACCCGCTCCATATCGTTATTGCCGGCGGGGGCACATCCGGCTGGATGGTCGCCGCCGCCATGGCGCATTTCCTCGAAAGCGGGTTCCGGGTCTCCCTGGTCGAATCCGAAGAAATCGGCACCGTGGGTGTCGGCGAAGCGACGATCCCGCAAATCCGCCTGTTCAATAACGCGCTTGGCCTCGATGAAAATGCGTTTCTGGCCGCCACGCAGGGCACGTTCAAACTGGCGATAGAGTTCGTTGGCTGGCGCAAAGCCGGTGAGCGTTACATGCATGCATTCGGCGATGTCGGACGCGATGTCGGGCTGCTACCATTTCACCAGAATTGGGTGCGCGCGCATCATGAAGGCATTGCCGACGATGTTTCAGCCTATTCGCTCAACAATCTGGCCGCGCTCGACAACCGGATGCAGCGCGGCCCCGCCCGGACGGCAAAGATGCTGTCGGACATGCCTTATGCCTTTCACTTCGACGCCGGGTTATATGCCCGTTATCTGAGAAAGTTCGCCGAAGCGCGCGGCGTTGAACGGACCGAAGGCAAGATCGTCGAAGTAAAGCGCAACGGGGCGAGCGGCGATATCGCGTCGCTGCGGCTTGACAACGGTGCCGAGATTGCGGGCGATGTGTTTATCGATTGCACTGGTTTTCGCGGGCTCCTGATCGAAGAAACGCTGAAGTCGGGCTATGAGGACTGGACGCGCTGGTTGCCATGCAATCGCGCGCTTGCCGTGCCTTCGGAACGCAGCAAGGATTTTACGCCTTATACACGGGCATCGGCGCATTCGGCAGGCTGGCAATGGCGTATTCCGCTGCAGCACCGGACGGGCAACGGTATCGTCTATTCGAGTGACTATCTGAGCGATGATGAGGCAGCGTCACGGTTGCTCGCCGGGCTCGACGGCAAAGCGCTTGGCGATCCACGTCCGATCAAGTTCGTGACCGGCAAGCGGCGCGAAATCTGGAAGAACAATGTCATCGCGGTCGGGCTCGCGTCGGGGTTTATGGAGCCGCTGGAATCAACCAGCATCCACATGATCCAGTCGGCGATTTCGCGCATCCTGAAACTGATGCCGGGCCGCGTCACGACGCAGGCCGACCGTGATGAATACAATCGCCAGTGCGACTTCGAATATGAGCGCATCCGCGATTTCCTGATCCTGCATTACATCGCCAACGAGCGCGACGAACCGTTCTGGCAGGCGTGCCGCGAGCGCCCGATCCCCGAAACGCTGGCGCACAAGCTGCGGTTGTGGCGCGGCAACGGACACATCACGCGCGAGCATGAAGAGCTGTTTACTGAAGTGGGCTGGTTTCAGGTGCTGGTCGGGCAGGGGATCATCCCGAGCGGCACGCACCCGATCGCCGGTAGTATTTCGAAAGCGGACCTGCAGGAGTATATGAATGTGATTGCCAAGCTGAATGCGCGCGAAGTGGCGCAGATGGGCGACCATGCGGCGTTCGTGGCCCAGAATTGCGCGGCGCGCGAAACGGTGGCGGCATGAGCATCACCGCGGCATTGCTGATGCTGGCAGGGGTAACGCCGGCCGTCGATTATCGCGCGCGCTTGCCCGAAGACGAAGTGATGTATTTCATGCTGCCCGACCGGTTCGAGAACGGGGACCGGAAAAACGATCGCGGCGGACTGAAAGGCGACCGGCTGAAGACCGGTTATGACCCGACGTCGAAGGCTTTCTTCAATGGCGGCGACCTGAAAGGACTGACCGCGCGGCTCGATTATATCCAGCGCATGGGTGTTACGGCGATCTGGCTGGGCCCGATTTTCAAGAACAAGCCCGTGCAGGGCGCGCCGGGCAATGAATCGGCGGGCTATCACGGCTATTGGGTGACCGATTTTACGACCGTCGATCCGCATCTGGGCACCGATGCCGATATGAAGGCGTTCGTCGATGCAGCGCACGCGCGCGGTGTCAAGGTGTATATGGACATTATCGCCAATCACACGGCCGATGTGATCGCCTACCGCGAATGTCCGAACAGCAGTTGTGTTTATCGGTCGCGGGCGGATTACCCCTATCAGCGGCGCGGCGGGCCATCTGGCGCCGCCATCAATCCCGGTTTCGCTGGGGACCAGCTGCAGACAGCGGGAAACTTCGCCAAGCTGACCGACCCGACCTATGCCTACACCCCGTTCGTGCCGAAAGCCGAAGCAAAGGTCAAAGTGCCCGCCTGGCTGAACGATATGATGCTCTATCATAATCGAGGCAACACGACGTTCAGCAACGAGAATTCGACGATGGGCGACTTCGTTGGTCTCGACGATCTGATGACAGAAAATCCCAAAGTCATCGCCGGGATGATCGACATTTTCGGTGGCTGGATCGACCGGTATGGCATCGATGGTTTCCGAATCGATACCGCGCGCCACGTGAACGCCGAATTCTGGCAGGTATTTGTTCCCGCCATGATCGCTCGGGCCGCGGCTAAGGGCATCCCGAATTTCCACGTGTTCGGCGAAATCGGTGGCGTCGGTCTCGAGCCCGGCAAGCTTGCCGTCCACACGCATACCGCCGCGTTCCCATCGGTCATCGACTTTGCGTTCAGGCAGGCCGTCATCAATACAGTGGGCGGCAATGCGCCGACAGAACAGCTCGAAGAACTTTTCGCGCAAGATCCGCTTTACAAGGGCGGTGAGGCAATGGCGCGGATCCAGCCGACATTTATCAGCAATCACGACAATGGCCGCTTTGCCTATTTCGTGCGGCAGGCGCTGCCGAAGGCCAGCGACGACGAAGTGCTGAAACGCGTCATCCTCGGCCACGCCATGATGATGACCCTGCGCGGCGTGCCGGTGATCTATTCGGGCGACGAGCAGGGTTTTGCGGGCGACGGCTGGGATCAGGACTCGCGCGAAACGCTGTTTGCCTCGAAAGTCGCGTCCTACAACGACAACAAGCTGGTCGGCACGGCTGCGACGACTGCGACGGATAATTTCGTGACGACGCATCCGATCTATCGCGCGCTGTCAGACATGGCGCGAGTGCGCGCGGTCGAACCAGCGCTTCGCCGTGGCAAGCAATTGTTGCGGGCGCGGAGTGACAAGCCGGGACTGTTCGCGGTGTCGCGTCTGCTTGACGGGCGCGAAGTGCTGGTCGCCTTCAACACGTCGACGACACCGATCAACGTCAACGTCGAAGTGGAACTCGGCTCGCTGACGTTCCGCTCGCTTCACGGTCAGTGTGCCCCTGCGGCGTCGGCACCCGCTAGTGTGGCTCTGAAGATTCCGGCGCTCGATTATGTCGTCTGTGCCGCAGGGTCCGCTCGATGAGCGAGCCTTTGCGCGTGCCGCAGGTCACACCCAAAGATGAATGGTGGCGCGGCGCGGTAATCTATCAGATTTATCCACGCAGCTTTGCCGATTCCAACGGCGATGGCATCGGCGATTTGCCTGGGATCACCGCGCGGCTTGACCATGTCGCGTCGCTCGGTGTCAACGCGGTTTGGATTTCGCCGTTTTTCACGTCGCCGATGAAGGACTTCGGTTATGACGTGGCGGATTACCGCGATGTCGATCCCATTTTCGGGACGCTGGCCGATTTCGATGCGCTCGTCGCGCGGGCGCATGATCTCGGCCTGAAGGTCCTGATCGATCAGGTCTATTCGCATACGTCGGATGCGCACGCATGGTTTGCCGAAAGCCGGTCGAGCCGAATGAATGCAAAGGCTGACTGGTATGTCTGGGCCGATCCGAAAATCGATGGTTCGCCACCATCGAACTGGCAATCGGTCTTTGGCGGACCGGCATGGACCTGGGACGCACGGCGCCGGCAATATTACATGCATAATTTTCTTGCCTCGCAGCCGCAGCTGAATGTCCATAATCCCGGTGTTCAACAAGCGCTGCTGGACACCGCGCGATTCTGGCTCGACCGTGGTGTTAACGGGTTTCGTCTCGACGCCCTTAATTTTGCGATGTTCGATCCCTTGCTGACCGACAATCCGCCGGCACCACCGAGCAACAGCGTCAAGACGCGGTCGTTCGATTATCAGGAACGCTTGCATAATCAGTCGCACGCCGACATTCCGCTGTTTCTCGAGCGTATCCGTGCGCTGACCGACAGCTATCACGGCGTTTTCACGGTCGCCGAAGTTGGCGGCACCGGCGCGATTGCCGAAGCTGAGAAGAAAGCATTCATTGCGGGCGATACGCGGCTAAACAGTGCTTATGGCTTTGAATTTTTATACGCCGATGCGCTGACGCCGGCACTGGTGCGCGAAACGCTGGAGCGATGGCCCGAAACCGACGGGTGGCCAAGCTGGGCTTTTTCCAATCATGATGCGCCGCGGGCCGCGTCGCGCTGGGCACGCCGCGAAGATCGTCCGGTTTTTGCGCGGATGGCGCTGTTGCTGCTGCTTTCGTTGCGCGGCAATGTGTTTCTCTACCAGGGTGAGGAGCTTGGCCTGACTCAGGTCGAGATTTCCTTCGATCAGTTGCAAGATCCCGAAGCCATTGCGAACTGGCCGCTGACGCTGAGCCGCGACGGCGCGCGCACGCCGATGCCATGGCTTGCCGACGACCCGAATGCTGGATTTACGAGCGGTGCGCCGTGGCTCCCGCTCGGTGCCGACAATCACGCGGCCGCCGTCGATTTGCAGGAAGCCGACGCGCAATCGGTGCTGGTGCTCACCCGTCGGCTGATCGCGCTTCGCAACGACAGCGCGGCCCTGCGATCGGGAAGCATTACCATCCTTGCGGCCACGGACGACATTCTGGCATTCGAACGTCTTGCGGCACAGCAGCGTCTTTTGTGCCTGTTCAACTTCAGTGCGGATGTTCGCCGCTGGGAACCGGCACAGCGCGACCGCTGGCGCGTCGTCGAAAGTGTCAACGGTGCGGGCGATTGGTCGCTCCCGCCTTTCGGGGCGCTGATCGCCGAACAGATCGCGTGACGCGCCGGTCGCCGTTGCGCCTGGTCATTTTGGGCGGCGGCACGGCGGGATGGATGGCGGCCAATCTGATCGCGCACCGCTGGCGCGAACGCGGCGTGAGCGTCACCGTTATCGAATCGCCCGATATCGGTATTATCGGCGTAGGTGAGGGGTCCACGCCGCAACTCAAAGCCATGTTTGACACACTGGGCATCGCTGAATCCGACTGGATGCCGGCGTGCAACGCAACCTACAAGAACGGGATCAGCTTTCATGGCTGGTCGGCGCGGCCGGGCTTTGCGCACTATTTTCACCCTTTCCAGACGAACCTCGACAGCCACACCGCGAACCATTTCTTTTTTCACACCCGCGCAAAGCGGACCGGTCGCGATGTCTGGGCACATCCCGATCGGTTCTTCATCTCCGCGCGGTTGGCGGCGGAACGGCGCGCCCCGATCCCGCCTGCGAACTTCCCGTTCGAAATCGGCTATGGCTATCATTTCGATGCGACCCTGGTGGGCGTCTTTCTGCGCGATCATGCGGTCAAGTCACTCGGGGTGACGCACCTGGCGCGCACCGTCCGTGAAGTGGTGCTCGACGATCGCGGTCATGTTGCAGCTTTGCTGACCGACGATGACGAACGGGTCGAAGGCGATTTCTTCATCGACGCCAGCGGATTTCGCTCGACGATCCTGCAAGGCGCGCTTGGTGAGCCATTTGTGCCGTTTGCCAGCAATCTGTTCAATGACAGCGCCATTGCGATGCCGACAGTGAATGACCCAGGCGGTATTGCGTCGGAGACACAGGCGACAGCGCTTGGTGCGGGCTGGGTATGGAAAATCCCGCTGACCAACCGCACGGGCAACGGCTATGTCTATTCATCGGCCTTCAAATCGGCTGACGATGCCGAAACCGAATTGCGCAAGCACCTTGGAATGCTCGACAGCGACACGCCTGCGAGGCATTTGAAAATGAACGTCGGGCAACTGCGGCGCAGCTGGGTGAAGAACTGCCTTGCCGTGGGTCTGGCGCAGGGTTTTATCGAGCCGCTGGAAGCCACCGCGCTCCACATCGTGCAGGCCACCGTCGAAGGCTTCATGGATGCGTTTGAAGGCGGTGACTTTTCGGATCGTGGCGCAGCGGCATTCAGTGCGGACATCGCTGCGCGATACGAAGGCATTCGCGATTACATCGTGGCGCATTACCGGATGAACGGGCGCACCGACACCGAGTATTGGTGCGCCAATGCTGCAAATCAGCATCTTTCTGACTCGCTGAAAGCGATGATGTCCTGCTGGTTCAAGGGCGGTGATCTGCAAGTCGAAATCGCCGGGCAGGACATCGCCAAATATTATCCTGCATTGTCGTGGCATTGCTTGTTCGGCGGCTATGGCACCTATCCCGACGATGCCAAGATGCAGCCGCCCGAAGCGGGCCTCGCACTGGCGGATATGGCCAAAGTGGATGGCTTTGTCGCCGGATGCGCGCAGAATTTTCCATCGCATGACGATGCGTTGTTTCGGTTGAAAGGTTGATTATGGTTCGGCTCCTCAGTGCATTTTTAATGATGGTCATTGCGCTGCCTGCATATGCCCAACCGGTTAGCCGCCCGCACGTCGCTTGGGCGAAGAATGCCAATATTTATGAGGTGAACATCCGGCAGTTCACGGCCGAAGGCACGATTCCCGCTTTTGCAAAGCAATTGCCGCGTCTGAAGAAAATGGGGGTCAAGATCATCTGGCTGATGCCGGTGCAACCGATCGGCGCGAAAAACCGCAAGGGGACGCTCGGCAGCTATTATTCGATCCGCGATTACACAGCGGTCAATCCCGAATTCGGAACGATGGCCGATTTCAAGCAGATGGTCCGCACAGCGCAGGGGCTCGGCATGAAAGTCATCCTCGACTGGGTCGCCAACCACACCGCATGGGATCATCCGTGGATCAAGCAGCATCCCGATTGGTACAAGGGCAATGCGGCTGGTGAAATCGTTAGCTATAATTTCGATAACGGCCGCGAGGTCGAATATTGGACCGATGTGGTGGGGCTCGATTACAAGCAGCCAGCGCTGTGGCCCGCCATGATCGATGCCATGAAATTCTGGGTGCACGAAACGGGTATCGACGGCTTTCGCTGCGATGTCGCGATGCTGATGCCCGAACCGTTTTGGGTGCAGGCGCGAACCGAACTGGATGCAATCAAGCCGATGTTCATGCTGGCCGAAGCGGCCGAACCCGCGCTTCACGCACGCGCATTCGATGCCACCTATCACTGGAAATTGCAGGAACTTCTGGTGGAAATCGCGCAGGGTAAAAAGACGGCCAACGATCTGCGCGTTTTTTATCGGTCGCCCGATCCGGCATTCGCGCCCGATGCGTGGCGGATGAATTTTACCAGCAACCACGACATTAATTCGTGGCATGGCCATGATGGCGAGAAATATGGTGCCGGGTTCGAAGCCTTTGCGACACTGGCGGCGACATTGCCCGGCATTCCGCTTGTTTATGGCGGTCAGGAAGGCACGCTCGACAAGCGCATTGCGTTTTTCGAAAAGGATCCGATCGACTGGAAAGGGTATAAGCGCATGCCGCTTTATACGCGCCTGCTGACGCTGAAAACGCGCAACCCGGCGCTGTGGAACGGTACGGCGGGTGGCGCACTCGCCTTTCAGGAAACCGGCAGTCCGAATGTCGTTGCGTTCACGCGGACGCGCGGCCGGAACAAGGTGTTGGTCGTCGCCAATTTATCGGCGACGGCGCAGGCCTCGCCGTTCGGGACGCTCGCGCCTTGGGCAACGCGGATCATCGTCCGCTAAGCTCTCTCGACCCGTTAGAGCGCAACCGGTCTGCGCTTGACCTTTTTCAATCCATGTTCCTATTTAGAACAAAATAGGAACATGATGATTCGTTCGCGTGCCTTGAAGTCTCCAATTTCCGTGCTGTCCGCGGTTCCGACGCGCGCGACGCTGCCCGTGGTGACGTTCGGCGCAGAGACGATTGATGCGCGGGTTGGTGGCGGTCTGGCGCGCGGGGCGCTGCACGAATTTTATACGGCTGCCGCTGAAGACAGCAGCGCGGCGGCGGCGTTTGCCGTGGCGCTGGCGATGCGGGGCATATCGCGTGGGAAGCCGCTGGTCTGGGTCCGCGAGAAACAATGTGCGGCCCGCGTCGGGCATCTTTATGCCGCCGGCCTTGTCGAACTCGGCTTTGATCCCGACGATCTTTTTCTGGTCGATGCGCCCGATACGCGCGCAGCGCTGCGTGCGAGTGCCGATATCGTCAAATGCGGCGACGTCGGTGCGGTTATCATTGAACCCTATGGTAAAGCGCCCATGCTTGATCTGACGGCATCGCGGCGATTGGCGATGGCAGCGGCAGCATCCGGCGTGTTGACGCTGATGCTGCGCGTCGATGCGCAGCCAATGCCAAGTGCCGCGCAAACGCGGTGGCAAGTGGCTTCGGCATCGTCATCACCGCTTGCCGCAAACGCGCCGGGCAATCCGGCTTTCGACATCGTTCTGCTGCGTCACCGCAGCGGCATCCCCGGGTTTGAAACCCATCTGGAGTGGAACCGTGACACAAAAAGTTTCGGGTCAAGTTTCGCGCCGCTATCTGGCCGTGTTCCTGCCGATGCTGTCTTCGGAACGGATCAGGCGCACTCTGTCATCCAGAAGCGCGCGGCCTGATGCGCCCTTTGTTCTTGTCGAGAAACTGCGCGGCAGCATTCGGCTGGCCGCCGTGGACAATGCAGCGCGCGCGCTGGGGC
>JBGSMP010000001.1:0-8049 GCA_041740105.1 Sphingomonadaceae bacterium | reverse complement strand
GCAGGGCGGGACCAAGACCGACACGCATGTCGATGGCCTCCTCGACGCGCTCCAGTTCGAGTCAGAGGGACGTCCCAAGCTCGTCCACCGGCTCGACAAGGATACGAGCGGCGCTCTGCTCGTCGCGCGAACCCCGCGGGCCGCTGCGCATTTCGCAACTGCCTTTTCAAGCCGCACCGCGCGCAAAGTCTATTGGGCGATCATCGTTGGCGTCCCCGACATCCATGACGGGATGATCGAACTGCCGATCGCCAAACAGCCCGGCACCGGCGGCGAGAAAATGCATGTCGACGAAAAGGAAGGCAGCCCCGCGCGCACCCGCTATCGCGTGGTTCAGCGCGCCGGCAATGTCGCGGCCTGGGTCGAGCTACAGCCGTTTACCGGGCGGACGCACCAGCTGCGCGTTCACATGGCCGCAATCGGGCACCCAATCGTCGGTGACGGCAAATATGGTGGCAAGGCCAGTTTCCTGACCGGCACCGTCAGCCGCAAGATGCATCTGCACGCGCGCCGCATCCGCGTCGAACATCCCGACGGCGACATCATCGACGTGACGGCGGACTTGCCCGAACATTTCAACGAAACGCTCGACGATCTGGGCTTCGACATCGAAACCGGCGATGTGATGGTCCTCGACGAAGTAAAGTTTTCGGCAACCCCCGAAGGCAAGGCGCGCGCGGCACTGAACAAGGCAAAATCGGCGCGCAAGGAACGCAAAGGCGAGCGGCGCGCGCGGGGGCAAACGGCCGCGCTGCCTAAGAAAAAGCCGCCCGCAAGGAAGAAGTAATGCACCCAGACCCTAAATTTCGGTGGGAAGACCGCGATGCCATGCGCGCCTTTGCCCGTGAAATCGGGTTCGGGATGCTTTTTGCCGCAACGCCCGATGGCCCGCGTGTTGCGCACATCCCGTTCGTTTTCCTCGACGACGACCGGATCGGCTTTCACATCTCGCGCGGCAACGGCATCGTGCGCGGCCTCGAAAGCGGCGAAGCTTTGTTCGTCGTCAACGGACCCGATGCCTATGTCAGTCCCGACTGGTACGGCATCGATAACCAGGTGCCGACGTGGAATTACCTGAGCCTCGAAATGCAGGGTCTGGTCACGAAAATGGACCGCGACACGCTGATCGCACAGGCCGATGCCTTATCGCTGCACCAGGAAACACGCCTCGCGCCCAAGCCCGTCTGGACGCGCGACAAAATGGCCGACGGGCTGTTCGACAAGATGCTCGGCGGCATCCAGGGCTATGAAATGCGTGTGACGGCGTGGCGAGGCACGGCAAAACTCGGCCAGAACAAGTCGGCCGAAGCACGCGCCGGAGTAGCCGACGCACTCGACGCGCAGGGCCAGCGCGCGATGGCATTGCTGATGCGCAACCTCGCGTGAGCAATCGCCTTGCGATTTTCGATTGCGATGGGACGTTGGTCGACAGCCAGCACAATATCGTCATGGCAATGGACAATGCTTTTGCCGCAGCGCGCCTCGATCCGCCGGGGCGCCAGGCAACGCTCAGCGTCGTCGGCTTGAGCCTCGTCGAAGCAATGCAGACGCTGTTGCCCGAAGCCGACCGGAAAATGCACGAGGCAATGGCGGATCATTATAAGCAGGCATTCTGGCGATTGCGCGACAATGGGCTGGTCGAAGAACCGCTTTACGACGGGATTGCCGACGCTATCGAAGCTCTGGAAGCCGACGGCTGGCTGCTGGGCGTTGCAACGGGCAAGTCGGATCGCGGGCTTGCGCTTTGTCTCGAATATCACGGGCTGACCAAGCGTTTCGTCACGCTGCAGACGGCTGACCGCCACCCGTCGAAGCCACATCCCTCGATGATCGAAGCGGCCATGACGGTTGCGGGAGCATCGCCCGAAACCACGGTCATGATCGGCGATACGAGCTTCGACATGCTGATGGCACGCGCGGCCAGGGTTCGCGCGCTCGGCGTAACATGGGGCTATCATCCCGGCGATGAATTGCACGCAGCCGGCGCGCACGCCGTTATCGATCATCCGCGCGCGATCAGGGAGCATATATGACCGAACCAGACCCCGCGCGCGCGCGCTTTTTTGCGCTTGGCCTGATCCGCCTCGGCGGCGTCGCGATCGCATTTCTTGGTATCTCGATCCTCGCCAAGCGCTGGATCGAACCGGCGGAGGTCGTCGGCGGGCTGTTCCTCGTCATGGGTGCTGTCAATGTGTTCGTTCTGCCGTTGATTCTGGTAAAACGGTGGCGGACGCCGAAAGAGTGAAGCGCTTCTGGAAAACAGTCACGGTCGAGAACGGCAGGATCCTGCTCGACGGGCGGCTCGTCAAAACGCCGGGACGCCTGACATTTCAGGTGCCGACAGCGCGGCTCGCGGAGGCCATCGCAGACGAATGGCGCACGGTGGGCGACGAGATCAAGCCGCATGAAATGAAGCTGACCGGCCTTGCCAACGCCGCGATCGAGCGCGCGCCTTCGGCGGAGACGCTGGCGGTTTACGGCGAAACCGATCTGCTTTGCTATCGCGCCGAAACGCCACCCGAATTGGCGGCGCGCGAAGCCGACGTGTGGGATCCGCTCCTCGACTGGGGGCGCAAACGATTTGACATTGCGTTCACCGTCACGTCGGGGATCGTGCATGTGGGTCAGCCGCAGGAGACCGTGAAGCGGCTCGGTGCCGCAGTCGCCGCTTACGATGATTTCCACCGCACGGCCCTGTCGCCGCTTGTCACAATCGGGGGCTCGCTTGTCGTGGCGCTGATGCTGGCCGAAAGCTCGATTACGCCGAACGCGGCGTTCGATGCCTGTCACCTCGATGAGCTGTGGCAAGCCGAACTGTGGGGCGAAGACTGGATGGCGACCGACGCCCGCGCCGCACGTCACGCCGATTTTCTCAGCGCCGCGCAATTCTTGGCGCTGCTATGACGGCCGTGTCAGCCCGCGGATGAAGCCGATAAGGCTCGTCTGCCGACTGCGCTTGAGGCGTTCGGCGGCGAGAATCGTTTTCACTTCGTCAAAACAGCGATCGACATCGTCGTTGACCAGCACATAGTCATAGCCGTCCCAATGCGCAATTTCGGAGCCTGCGCGGCCCATGCGCGCTTCGACGACTTCGGCGCTGTCGGTCGCGCGGTCGGCAAGACGGCGGTGCAGTTCCTCGATCGACGGCGGCAGAATGAAGACGCGGACGACGTCGCCGCCAGCCTGCTGGTAAAGCTGCTGCGCCCCCTGCCAGTCGATATCGAACAGCACGTCGCGCCCGCGCGCGAGGATCGCATCGACGGGCGCGTGCGGCGTGCCATAGCGGTGGCCGAAGACATGCGCCCATTCGAGAAATTCGCCGGTCGCGACCATGGCACGAAAGCGCTCCACATCAACGAAATGATAGTCTCTGCCGTCGACTTCGCCGGGTCGCATCGGGCGTGTCGTTGCCGATACCGACATTTCGAGGCCGCCGTCCGACGCGAGCAATTTGCGCGCGATCGTGGATTTACCGGCGCCCGACGGCGAGGACAGAACAAAGAGGAGGCCACGGCGGGCGAGCGGAAAGGTCGCGGGCATGAACGCTCATGCCGTTACGGGCCGCTGGCGTCAACGTGTCCGACGGCGATCGAGCAGCTTCTTGGCGACATAGGCACCGCCCAGCACCAGCCCGAACGGACCCATGCGACGCAGTGCACCAGCCGCAAGCGTGCCGAGTACCATGCCCTTCATACCGCCCGAGCCGTCACGCTGGTCGATTTCGCGCCCGACAAGCGCGCCGATGACTTTACCGATCATGTTGTTTTCCTTGTGCCGATCATATCTGCAGGACTCACGAGCCGGTCGAAAGTTTCGCTGGCGACAAGATTTAGCGCCAGTGCGGCTTGTTTCAATGTCAGGTTCTCTTGATGCGCATGTTTGGCGATCTTCGCGGCGTTGTCATAACCAATCTCGGGTGCCAGTGCCGTCACCAGCATCAGCGACCGGTCGACCAGTTCGGCAATGCGCGCGCGATTAGGTTCCAGCCCGTCGACGCAGCGCTCGGCAAAACTGGTCATCGCGGTGCTGAGCAAGTCGATCGAACGCAGGACATTTGCCCCGATCATCGGCTTGAAGACGTTGAGCTCGAGATGCCCCTGCATGCCGCCCACCGTTACGCCCACATGATTGCCGATCACTTGCGCGCACACCATCGTCATCATTTCGCACTGCGTCGGATTGACCTTGCCGGGCATGATCGAACTGCCGGGTTCGTTCTCGGGAAGGCTGAGTTCCCCGATTCCAGCGCGCGGGCCGCTGCCGAGCAAGCGGATGTCATTGGCAATCTTGGTAAGAGACACAGCGAGTGTGTTCAGCGCACCCGAAAGCTGCACAAGCGCGTCATTGGCGGCGAGTGCGGCAAAGAGGTTTGGCGCTGGACGGAACGGCAAGTTGGTCAGATTCGAAATCTCGACCGCCATCGGCGAATCAAAACCGGCGGGGGCATTCAGACCGGTCCCGACGGCCGTGCCGCCTTGCGCCAATTCGAGGCAGTCGCCGATGGCCGCATCGATCCGCGACTTTCCTGCAACAAGTTGCGCGACATAACCCGAAAATTCCTGCCCCAACGTTAGCGGCGTCGCATCCTGCAAATGCGTGCGCCCGATCTTGACGATATCGCGCCATTCGCGCGCTTTGGCCGACAGGCTGTCGCGGAGAATATCGAGCGCCCCGAGCGCGCGACCGTGCACCGCGATCATCGCAGCAACATGCAGCGCGGTCGGGAAGCTGTCATTCGACGACTGCGACATGTTCACATGATCGTTCGGGTGCACCGGCACTTTGCCGCCGCGCGAGCCCGTCAATGCTTCGTTGGCAATACCCGCAATCACTTCGTTGACGTTCATGTTGGTCTGCGTGCCGCTACCGGTCTGCCAGATGACCAGCGGGAATTGGTCATCATGCTGGCCAGCAGCAACTGCGCTTGCCGCTGCCTCGATCGCATCGGCAAGCTTGGCGTCCAGCCCATGCGCGCGGTTCACCCGCGCCGCCGCCTGTTTGACGATGGCAAGCGCGTGAATGATCTCGATCGGCATCCGCTCGCGCTCGCCGAACGGAAAATTCTCGATACTCCGTTGTGTTTGCGCGCCCCAATAGGCATTGGCGGGAACGTCGATAGCGCCGAAACTATCGGATTCGCTGCGCGTTGCGCTCACTTCTTGCGCTTGAAATCCACAGCCACAACATTGGAGCCGTCATCGACGGGCTCGAACGGCGCATCGTTGCCGGCCACATCATGCGCGGCCGGACCGTCGCTATCCTGCGCCACCTGAAACTGCAGCGCGAAATTGACGGCAGGATCGACGAACCCTGTAATCGCCGAAAAGGGAATGAACAGCCGCGCCGGAATCCCGTTGAACGTCAGCCCGACTTCGAACGCTTCGTCATGGACTTTCAAATCCCAGAACTTATTCTGAAGAACGATCGTCATTTCATCGGGGAAGCGCGCGATCAAATGCGCCGGGATATCGACGCCCGCTGCTGTCGTCTTGAACGTGATGTAAAAATGGTGACTGCCCGGTAGCATCCCGTCATGCGGAATCTCGCCGAGCACGCGGCCTACGACTGCGCGCAGTGCCTCTTGCACGATGTCGTCATACGGAATCAGGCTGTCGGGCAAGGCGTCGGTCATACCCTGTTCGTAACCTATGCCACAAAGCGGTCAAGACGCGTTGCGTCGGTCAGACGAGAGACTATAGGCACTCGTCATGCGCACAGGCACAGTTCATCGCAGCACCAACGAAACCTCGATCGACGTCACCGTCAATCTGGATGGTACCGGCATTTATTCGGTCAGCACCGGAATCGGCTTTCTCGATCACATGCTCGAGCAGTTGTCACGCCATTCGCTGATCGACTTGGACGTGAAAGCCGTCGGTGACTTGCATATCGACCAACACCACACCACCGAGGACACCGGCCTTGCCATCGGTGAAGCTGTTGCCAAGGCACTGGGCGATAAACGCGGGATCGTGCGTTACGGTTCGGCCTACGCGCCGATGGACGAAACGCTGACACGCGTGGCGCTCGACATTTCGGGGCGGCCCTATTTCATCTGGAAGGCGGCGTTCACGACCCAGCGCCTCGGTGAATGGGATACCGAACTGATCGAACACTGGTTCCACAGCTTTTCGCAAACCGCAGGCCTGACGCTTCATGTCGAATGCCTTTACGGCCAGAACAATCATCATATCGTCGAAAGCTGTTACAAAGCGCTCGCTCGCGCGCTGCGTCAGGCCGTCGAAATCGACCCGCGCAAGGCGGATAGCATTCCGTCCACAAAAGGAGTCCTCTAGTGCCGTCATCCCAGCGAAAGCTGGGATCCCTCGTTCTCAGGAGAGCCCAGCTTTCGCTGGGATGACGATCATGGCGGGAATTGCGTTAATCGATTACGGCGCGGGCAATCTTCAATCGGTCCTCAATGCGCTGAAAGCCGCAGGTGCCAGCGATATCGCCGTCACGGCGGACCCCAACGAGATACTGGCGGGCAAGCGCATCGTCCTGCCCGGTGTCGGGGCTTTTGCGCATTGCATGGGGGCGCTGTCGGCCATCCCGGGGATGATCGAGGCGCTCAACGAAGTCGTGATCGAAAAGGCGCGACCTTTTCTCGGCATATGCGTCGGCATGCAGTTGATGGCCGACGAAGGGCGCGAACACGGCAACACGCCCGGCCTGGGCTGGATCGCCGGACACGTCGCGGCGATCGCGCCGACGACTGAAATCAAAGTGCCACATATGGGCTGGAACGACGTGACGCCAACGCACGATCACCCCGTGATATGCGCCGGGGAAGCCTATTTCCTGCACGGCTATGCGTTCAATGGTGCCGACATCCTCGCAATGACCGATCATGGCGGTCCGCGCGTCGCTGCGATCGGGCGCGACAATATGCTGGGCGTGCAATTTCATCCTGAAAAGAGCCAGAGTTACGGCATCGCCACGTTGCAACGCTTTCTGAAATGGCGGCCGTGAGCCTCATCGTTTTCCCTGCCATCGACCTGAAAGGCGGCCAGGTGGTCCGCCTTGCCGAAGGCGATATGGACCGCGCGACGGTTTACGGTGATGACCCCGCCGCACAGGCGATGCTGTTTGCCGAGGCGGGTGCGCAGCATGTCCATGTCGTCGATCTTGACGGCGCCTTTGCGGGCCACGCTGTAAATGCCGATGCAGTGGCGCGGATCGTCGAAACATTCCCCGGCCATGTGCAGATCGGCGGCGGCATCCGCACGATGGCCGCCGTCGAAGGTTGGTTCGAACGCGGTGTTTCGCGGATCGTCATCGGTACGGCCGCGCTCAAAGACCCCCAACTGGTGCGCGACGCAGCAAAGGCATATCCGGGCGGAGTCGTGGTCGGTGTCGATGCGCGCGATGGCTTTATCGCGACCGAAGGCTGGGCCGATGTCTCCGATGTTTCGGTGCTCGATATGGCCCGGCGGTTCGAAGACGCAGGCGTCGCGGCGCTGCTGTTTACCGATGTCGGCCGCGACGGGATGCTGACCGGCTGCAATGTCGAAGCCACGGTCGATCTCGCGCGCGCGCAGACGCTGCCCGTGATTGCGAGCGGTGGCGTCAAGAATGTCGGCGATATCCGGATGCTGGCGATCTATGCGAAAGACGGGATCGAGGGCGTCATCACCGGTCGCGCGCTTTATGACGGGCGGCTAGATCTGGCGACAGCACTTGCGGTTGCCGCCAGCGCATGACCGTCCGCATCCGCGTCATCCCCTGTCTCGACGTTGCCAACGGCCGCGTCGTCAAAGGCGTGAACTTTATCGATTTGCGCGACGCGGGTGATCCGGTCGAAGCGGCACGGGCGTATGACGCGGCAGGCGCGGACGAATTGTGCTTCCTCGACATCGGTGCCAGCCATGAGGGGCGCGAGACGATCATCGACGTCGTCCGTCGCACGGCCGAAGCCTGCTTCATGCCGCTCACAGTGGGCGGTGGCGTGCGCAGCGCGGACGATGCGCGTGCATTGCTGCTGGCGGGGGCGGACAAGGTTGCGGTCAATTCGGCCGCCGTGGCCCGCCCCGAGCTTGTCGGCGACAT
>JBGSMP010000285.1:0-9359 GCA_041740105.1 Sphingomonadaceae bacterium | reverse complement strand
AGCTCGAAATCGATTTCGAAAGCGCTGGGCGAAAGCGGGTACTTGATAGCTTCGTGTCTGCCTGAGACGCCGTACCAGTATCCTTAACGACCCAGTGCGGCACAGCCTCAAAAGGCATCTTTTCGCATTTGGTTTATTTGCGCTAAACCATAGCGATGCGAAGGCGCCCGGCCCGTCCCCACCTGCTTCAAGATGCGTTGGCAGGCGCGCGCATTGTGACGCCCTCGGTTGCAGCATTGTTAACTGGCTTGGGGCTGGTCCAATTTGCCCCAACCGTGACCGCCGCGATCAATCCACCGCCCCGTGTGATCAAGCCGCATAAAGTGCTTGGCGCCGTTGTGCCCTATCCTCAGAAGTACACGATCGTCAAAGCCATGAAATTTGCCGCTCCGATCAAATTCGGCGATTGGGTATGGGACGAAACGAATGCACCACTTGCCGGGCCGGTCCTGATAAGCGTCGATCTAAAGTCCGAAACGCTTTCGGTATTCCGCAGCGGTCATCAGATCGGCATGACAAGGATGATCTATGGCGACGATGAAAAACCGACGCCGACCGGCGTCTTTCCGATTACGCAGAAGAGCGAGAAGCACCGGTCGAACATCTTCGTCGATGCGCCCATGCCGTACATGCTGCGGATGACCAACGACGGCATATCGGTGCACGGCGCGGACAAGGTAAAGCCGACTTATGCGACCAATGGTTGCATCGGGATTCCCAATGGCTTTGCAAAACGGCTGTTCGACGTGGCGTCGCTCGGTGATCGCATTGTAGTGACAAAAGCAAGCGACATGCGCGCAGGCGATATTATTCCGACGGTCTAAGCCTGGCGGAAACCTAATTGCGACTGTGCGGTTAGGCAGGAGTCAGTCCCGTCAGGAGAATGCCCGTGCCTTATGTAACCGCCGCCGACGACACCGAACTTTACGTCAAGGAATGGGGCCCGAGCGACGGCCGCCCGGTCATTCTTGCCCACGGCTGGCCGCTGAACGCCGACAGCTTTGACGACATCACGCTCGGCCTTGCCGATGCCGGCTTCCGCGCCATCGCTTACGACCGTCGCGGTTTCGGGCGGTCTGAGCAGCCTTGGTACGGTTATGATTATGACACACTTGCCGACGATCTGGCATGCGTGATCGAGCAATGCGACGCCGAGGATGCCGCGATTGTCGGCTTTTCGATGGGGGGTGGCGAAGTCGCGCGGTACCTTTCCAAACATGGTGCCGACAATGTCAGCCAAGCTGCGCTGATTTCGTCGGTCGTGCCCTATATGCTGAAGACATCGGATAACCCGGCCGGGGTCGATCAGTCGGTGTTCGACGAAATGACGGCGGGCATGAAGGACGACCGCGCAGCCTTTATGCAAACCTTCGCCAAGGGGTTTTTCGGAGTCGGGTTTTTGACGTCGCCGGTCAGCGACGGCGTGCTCGACGGGTTTTTCCAGTCGGCGATGATGGCCGGGCTTCATCCCACGTTGGCGTGCGCAAAAGCGTTTGCGACCACCGATTTTCGACCCGACATGGCAGCATTCACAATTCCGACGCTGATCATCCACGGGACGGCGGACCAGACCGTGCCGATCGATTCGTCGTCGCGCGAGGCAATCAAGCATATCCCGCATGCGAAAATCATCGAATATGACGGCGCGCCGCATGGCATTCTCGTCACGCACAAGGCCGAAGTGCTCCGCGATCTGCTCGCCTTTTTGAACGGCGACACCGTTGAAACCGGCCAGGACCTGCCCGGCGTCGACCGGATCGATCCTACGATTTCGGGATTGCAGCCCGTCTATTGATGCTGCCCGGATGTTGAGGCAGGGAGAGGTCGTGGCGACGCTGACCTCTCCCCTGCAAATCCCCGATTTCCGGCTGTACTGGATTGCCCGGTTTTCGGCCGTGCTGGCGACGATGGGAATGGTCGTCATCATTGGCTACCAGGTGTATGACGTCGCGCGTGTCGATTACGGCATGAGCATCCGCGAGGCAGCGCTCCAGCTTGGCCTCGTCGGTTTGTTCCAGTTCGTGCCGCTGTTGCTGCTCACGCCAGTCGCGGGCTGGGTTGCCGACCGGTTCGAGCGGCGATTGGTGGCGCGCCTCGCAAACGGTATCGATCTCGGTATCGCGTTAGGCCTTGGTGTCTTGACGTCACAGGATGCGATCACGCTGCCGATCCTCTTCCTGTTCGCGGCACTTCACGGTATAGCGCGCGTGTTTGTCGGCCCTGCGATGTCGGCGATAGCACCGAACCTGTTGCCCCCCGCGCTCTTGCCCAAAGGCATCGCGATGAGCTCGATTGCGTGGCAGACGGCGTCGGTCGGCGGACCAGCGCTGGGTGGTTTTCTCTATGCCGCAGACCCCGCCGCGCCCTATTGGTTTGCGGCAGGGGCACTGGGTGTCGCGATCCTTGCGCTGACGCCGATCCGCCGCATTGTCCCACCCCCGATGGCCGCCGATGTGCACCCCGTGCGCCAGATGGTCGATGGCTTGCATTATGTCCGCGATCACCGGTTTCTGCTTGGGGCACTGACGCTCGATCTGTTTGCCGTGCTGCTCGGCGGCGCAACCGCGCTGCTTCCGGTTTATGCGCGCGATATCCTGAATGTCGGGCCTGAAGGTCTGGGCCAACTGCGTGCGGCGCCCGCCATCGGGGCAGCCATCGTTGCGCTGTGGTTCGCGTTTCGCCCGCTGCAAAACAATGTCGGGATCAAGATGCTCGGCGCGGTTGTCGGCTTTGGCGCAGCGACTGTTGTGTTCGGGCTTTCAAAATCGATGATGGTTTCGCTTGGCGCGCTGATTGCGCTGGGCGCATTCGACATGTTGTCGGTTTATGTCCGCTCGTCGCTGGTGCAGCTTTACACCCCCGATGATATGCGCGGGCGGGTCTCGGCTGTATCGGGCCTTGCGATTTCCAGTTCGAACGAACTGGGTGAAGTCCAGTCGGGGCTTGCCGCCGCTGCGCTGGGCCCTGTTGGTGCTGTCGTTTTCGGTGGCATTGCGGCGATGGGAATCGCGGTCGGATGGGCCTATCTGTTTCCCGAATTGCGTCGCGCGCGTACTTTTGATCCACCCGAGTCCGTCTTGCAGGAGAAACCAGCATGAAAGCCGCCAATATCCTCGAAACCATCGGTAACACGCCGCACATCCGCGTCGGCAAGCTGTTTCCGCAGCACGAAGTCTGGATCAAGTCCGAAAGGTCGAACCCCGGCGGGTCGATCAAGGACCGCATTGCACTGGCGATGATTGAGGAAGCGGAAAGCTCAGGCGCGTTGCAACCCGGCGGTACGATTGTCGAGCCCACCTCGGGAAATACCGGCATCGGTCTGGCAATGGTGGCGGCGGTCAAAGGCTACAAATTGGTGCTGGTCATGCCCGAAAGCATGTCGCTCGAGCGGCGGCGGCTGATGCTGGCCTATGGCGGGACGTTCGACCTGACCCCGCGCGAGAAAGGCATGAAGGGCGCCATCGAGCGCGCCATCGAACTGGTCGCAGCGACGCCGAACAGTTGGATGCCCGGGCAGTTCGAAAATCCGGCCAATATCGCGATTCATGTGCGCACGACATCACAGGAAATCCTTGCCGACTTCCCCGATGGGCTGGACGCGATGATCACGGGCGTCGGCACCGGCGGGCACATTACGGGATGCGCCGAGGCCCTGAAAAAAGTCTGGCCGAATTTCAAGGTTTATGCCGTTGAACCGACATTGTCGCCGGTCATTTCGGGCGGGCAGCCGGGGCCACATCCGATCCAGGGCATTGGCGCGGGATTCGTGCCCGCCAATCTGCATACGCAATTGCTCGATGGCGTCATCAAGGTCGATCCCGCCGACGCAAAGATGATGGCCAAGCGCGCAGCGGCCGAAGAAGGCATGCTGGTTGGCATTTCCTCAGGTGCAACGCTCGCAGCAATTGCGCAGAAACTGCCCGATCTCGGGCCGAACGCACGGGTGATCGGGTTCAATTATGATACCGGCGAGCGTTATTTGTCGGTGCCCGATTTCCTGCCCGAATGAGTTCAATCATCATCGGCCAAGGCGGCATTGGCACCGCACTGGCTGACCGGATCGACGGGGCGCTGCGCTGGTCGCGGCCTGACGTCGATCCGACGGACGAGGGCAGCATCGTTCGTGCCGCCGCGACGCTCGAAGCGGTCGATCTCGCGATCGTCACGACCGGCATGTTGCACGATGATCATCAACGTCCCGAGCGGGCACTTAAGGAACTGGACCCCGCAAAACTCGCGCGCAGCTTTGCGATCAATACGATAGCGCCTGCTCTTGTCGCCAAGCACCTGATCCCCAAAATGCCGCGGGACCGCCGCGCCGTATTTGCGGTCCTCGGCGCGCGCGTCGGCAGCATCAGCGACAACCGCACCGGTGGTTGGCATGGCTATCGTGCATCGAAAGCGGCAATCGTCATGCTGATGAAAACCATCGCCATCGAAACGGCCCGAAATCGCCCGAACGCCATCATCGTCACGCTTCACCCCGGCACGGTCGATACCGGCATGAGCAAGCCGTTTCAGGGCAACGTTGCACCCGAAAAGCTCTTCACCCCCGCGCTGGCTGCCGGACAATTGCTAAGGGTGATCGACGGCCTGACTCCCGCCGACAGCGGCGGCCATTTTGCGTGGGACGGCAGCCGGATCGCGGACTGATCAGTGTGCTTTCGAACGCTTTGTGAGAGGTTCACGCGAAGGCGCGAAGAAGGAGGAAAGGCGCAAAGATAGTGTTCTGCGCCAAACCCTTTGCGCCTCCACTTCGTCTTTGCGGCTTTGCGTGAAACAATCACGCTCTCGAAACGAAAACGCTGCCGATGAAAGGGCTGAACACTGGTAACGGACGCCAGACCGCGCTAGAACGAATGTCACGTAATCGTCACCGAAAGAATCCCCGCACATGAGCGACGAGCTTATTCTCGCCGACCCGTCCGACATCACGCCGATCAACATCGTCGACGAGATGAAAACATCATATCTCGACTATGCGATGTCGGTGATCGTCAGCCGCGCGCTGCCCGATGTCCGCGACGGCTTGAAACCCGTTCACCGCCGTATTCTCTATGCCTGCCACGAAGCCGGCTATGTCGCAGGCAAAGCCTATCGCAAGTGCAGCCGCATCGTCGGCGACGTCATGGGTAAATATCACCCGCATGGCGACAGCGCGATTTATGGCGCGCTCGCAAGACTGGCGCAGGATTGGTCGATGCGCGTCATGCTGATCGACGGACAAGGCAATTTCGGGTCGATGGACCCCGACGAACCCGCCGCCATGCGCTACACCGAAGCGCGCCTTGCCAAAGTCACCAACGCACTGCTCGACGATCTCGACAAGGATACCGTCGATTTCACGCCCAACTATGATGCGTCCGAGCATGAGCCGCAAGTGCTGCCCGCGCGCTTCCCCAATCTGCTCGTCAACGGCGCGGGCGGCATTGCGGTCGGCATGGCGACGAACATTCCGCCGCATAATCTCGGCGAAGTCATCAATGCTTGCCTTGCCTATATGGACAATGGGGCGATCACGATCGACGAGCTGATCGAGATCATCCCCGGCCCCGATTTCCCGACCGGCGGGCTTATCCTCGGCCCGCATGGCGCGAAGTCGGCCTACCACACCGGGCGCGGGTCGATCATCGTGCGGTCGAAGCACGAAGTCGAGGAAGGGCGCGGCGACCGTCGCTCGATCGTCCTCACCGAAATCCCCTATCAGCAGGGTAAGAATGCCCTCGTCGAGAAAATCGCCGAAGCCGCCAAGGACAAGCGCATCGAAGGCGTCAGCGACATCCGCGACGAATCGAGCCGCCTCGGCGTCCGCATCGTCATCGACCTGAAGCGCGATGCAACGCCTGACGTCGTCCTCAATCAACTGTGGCGGCACACGCCGGCGCAATCGAGCTTTCCGGCCAACATGCTTGCGATCCGTGGCGGTCGCCCCGAAACGCTGAACCTGCGCGACATCATCGAAGCGTTTATCCGCTTCCGCGAAGAAGTCATTACGCGGCGGTCGAAATTCGAACTGCAAAAGGCGCGCGACCGGGCGCATATCTTGCTCGGGCTCGTCATTGCCGTCACCAATCTCGACGAAGTGGTGCGCATCATCCGCGCCTCGGCCAGCCCCGCTGAAGCGCGCGACAAGCTGATGGCGCGCGTCTGGCCGATTGCCGAAATCCGTCCCTACATCATGCTGGTCGAAGCGATCGAGCCGCAGGCCGACAGCGACACCTATCAACTGTCCGAAATTCAGGCGCGCGCGATCCTCGAATTGCGCCTCAACCGCCTGACCGCGCTCGGCCGCGAGGAAATCGGCGACGAACTGAAAAAACTTGCCGGTAGCATCGTCGAACTGCTCGAAATTCTCGCAAACCGGGTTCGCCTCTACGAGGTCATGCGCGAGGAGCTGACGACGATCCGCGACGAATTCGCCACCCCGCGCCGTTCGATCATGTCGCCTTCGTTCGACGGAATCGACGATGAATCGCTGATCGAGCGCGAGGACATGGTCGTGACCGTGACGATGGACGGCTATATCAAGCGCACCACGCTCGACACGTTCCGGGCGCAACGCCGCGGTGGCAAGGGTCGCGCGGGCATGTCGACCAAGGACGAAGACGTGATCACCGAATTGTTCGTGACGTCGACGCACACGCCGGTGCTGTTCTTCTCGACGGCGGGCAAAGTATACCGCAAAAAAGTCTGGCGCCTGCCCGAAGGCGGGCCGAATACGCGCGGGCGGCCGATGATCAATCTGCTGCCGCTGGCACCCGGCGAAACCATCTCGACTGTGCTCGCCTTGCCCGAAAACGAAGACGAATGGGGCAAGCTCCACGTCATGTTCGCGACGGCAAAGGGCGGCGTGCGGCGCAACAGCATGGACGCGTTTGCCAACATCCCGAACAATGGCAAGATCGCGATGCGCTTCGACGAGGACAGCGCGGACCGGCTTATCGGTGTCGCACTGCTGACCGAGCAAGACGACGTTTTGCTCGCCACGCGCCAGGGCAAAGCGATCCGGTTCGAAGGCACCGACGTCCGCGAATTCCAGAGCCGCACAGCGACCGGTGTGCGAGGGATGACGCTGAAAGGCGACGACGAGGTCATTTCGCTGTCGATCCTCCACCGTTCGGGGGCGACGACCGAGGAGCGCGAAGCCTATCTCCGCGCCGCACCGTGGAAGGATAACGAAAACGTCAGCACCCTGCCGCCCGAACGCGTGCTCGAAATGGCGGCGGCGGAGCAGTTCATCCTGACCGTCTGCGCCAACGGCTATGGCAAGCGCTCGTCGGCCTTCGAATACCGCCGCACCAATCGCGGCGGACAGGGCATCGGCAATATCGACAATATCGAACGCAACGGACCGGTGGTCGCATCGTTCCCCGCGGCGGACGGGCAGCAGCTGATGCTCGTCACCGACCAGGCGAAACTGATCCGCATGAACATCAGCGACATGCGCGTCATCGGGCGCAATTCGGCGGGTGTGAAGCTGTTCGATGTCGGCAAAGGCGAACATGTCGTCGGCGCGGCGCGGATCGAAGCAGAGGATGCCGAAGTCGTGCTTACGGACGCTGTGCCGACCGAAGACGGCATAACCGGCGACGATCCGGCCGATGGTGAGGCGGGCGCGTGAAACCCGGAGCGGGGATACGTTGTTGACCAATCTCCCAAAGGAGATTTTTGATGATTATCCCCAACAATGCCCTGATACTCGTTTGCGATGGACGCAAGATGCTGTTTCTCCGCAATCACGGGAATGCGGCGACCATCGACCTGCGCACCGAAGCACATGACGAGCAGGCATTGCCGAAGGATAGCGAAATGAAGTCGGACGCGCCCGGCGTCGGCCATCAAAGTGGCGGGTACGGCCGGTCCGCCATGGAAGAACCCGACTATCATCAACAGGCAGAAGACCGCTGGGCCAGCAAGGCTGCCGATGTGCTTAAGAAGCGCGCGCTCGCCAATGATTTCGATGCGTTGATCATCGTCGCGCCACCGCGCACCCTCGGCGAGCTTCGCAAGCAACTTCATAAGGAAGTGGAACGACGGGTCGTCCTCGAACTTGCCAAGGAAATGACCGACCGGCCAATCGCGGACATCGAGGCGATGTTGGCGGGTGAAGCTTCGATGGCTACCTAAGCGAACTAGTCGAGGCCGGCTAGGTAGCGTGACGTGACACAACAACACGCCAAGGGACTTGCCGATGACGAATCTCGCCTACAAAATCCTCACCGCCGATCAATGGGCGCAGTTCCAGTCCGACGGTGTTTTCACCGGCGCGCCGGTCGATCTGGCCGATGGTTACATCCACATGTCGACAGCCGATCAGCTCGGCGAAACCCTTGCCAAACATTTTGCCGGGCAGAACGGCCTCGTTGTCGCGACGATCGACCTGAAAATACTCGGCGACGCCCTGAAATGGGAGGTCTCGCGCGGCGGCGCACTGTTTCCCCATTATTATGGGGCGCTACCGATGGCGGCGGTCGTCGAAACACGGCCTGCCGCCACGCAAGAGGCGACAAACCGTTAAACATCCGCTAGACGCTTGCGATGTCCCCATTCGAAACGCTCCCGCCGCTTCTCGCCGAAGCGCTCACCACCCGTGGCTATGAAGCCCCAACCCCTGTTCAGGCCGCCGTCCTCGAACCCGAAGCGCATGACCGTGATCTGATTGTCTCCGCGCAGACGGGTTCGGGCAAAACCGTTGCCTTCGGCCTCGCGATGGCCGAACAATTGCTTGGCGACGACGGCAAAGTCCGCTTCATCCGCGAGCCGCAAGCACTTGTCATCGCCCCGACCCGCGAACTGGCGCTTCAGGTGAGCCGCGAACTGATTTGGCTTTACGGCTCCACCGGTGCCCGCATCGCCACTTGTGTCGGCGGTATGGATGCGTCGAAAGAACGCAAGATGCTGAGCCAGGGCGCGCACATCGTCGTTGGCACGCCGGGCCGTCTTTGCGATCACCTCAATCGCGGTGCGCTCGATCTCCGCGCGCTGCGGGTCGCGGTTCTCGACGAGGCCGACGAAATGCTCGACATGGGCTTTCGCGAAGACCTCGAAAACATCCTCGACGCCAGCCCGTCCGAACGGCGCACACTCATGTTTTCGGCAACCATGCCCAAAACCATCGTGGCGCTTGCCAAGCGCTATCAGAAAGATGCGCTGCGAATTTCGACCGTTACGGCAGACCGCGGGCATGGGGACATCGCCTATCAGGCCGTCACTGTCGCGCCGTCGGACATCGAGAATGCCGTCGTCAACCTGCTGCGCTTCCACGAAGCGGAATCGGCAATGCTGTTCTGCGCCACGCGCGACAATGTCCGCCATCTCCATGCCAGCCTCATCGAACGCGGCTTTGCGGCGGTCGCGCT
>JBGSMP010000274.1:0-11062 GCA_041740105.1 Sphingomonadaceae bacterium | reverse complement strand
TGCTGTGACTTGCTCGACCAGAAGCCGCGCGATTTCGCTTGGATCGGTCACGGGGGCCGCAGTCACATTGGCATAGAGTGGCACGAGCGGCGCCTGAATCCGCGCGGCGGCCAGCGCTTCGGCCATGACGGATTGCGCCGGCGCCATCAGCGGGCAGTGGAACGGCGCGGAAACCGGCAAGGTTATAACGTGCTTGGCACCCTGATCGCGCGCGAGCCGCATGGCGCGGGTTATCGCTTCGATGTGGCCCGAGATCACGACCTGATTGCCGCCATTGTCATTGGCGATGGCGCAGACTTCGCCTTGCGCAGCTTCGGCGGCTAGTGCGGTAACGGCGTCGAAATCGAGACCAAGCACGACTGCCATCGCACCCACGCCATCGGGAACCGCCGCCTGCATCGCTTGCCCGCGTGTCTTCAAAAGACGCGCCGTGGTCGCCAGATCGAGCGCACCTGCCGCACACAAGGCGGTATATTCGCCGAGCGAATGCCCCGCAACGAACGCTGCCTTCTCCGCCAGCCGTATGCCGCCTTCGCGCTCGAGTACCCGCATTGTCGCAATGGCATTGGCCATGATTGCAGGCTGCGCATTTTCGGTCAGCGTCAGCATTTCGTCGGGGCCGTCTGTCATCAGCCGAAACAGCGATTGCCCCAGCGCTTCATCGACTTCGCCGAAAACTTCGCGCGCATGCGGGCTTGCGTCCGCCAGCGCCTTGCCCATGCCGACGAGCTGACTACCCTGTCCGGGGAATATAAATGCTTTCATGTCGGTGCGCCTAGGCCAAACCGGCCCGCCTTGCCAAGCCCGCCGCTTTGGCGCATAGGCGCGCTTCGAAGAAAGCCGGAGGGGTGTGGTCATGGGGACCATATCAGCGATCGGCATGGAAGGACGAACAAGCATGGCTCTGTATGAGCATGTGTTTCTCGCGCGTCAGGATCTGGCTCAGGCACAGGTCGATGGCCTCGCGGAAACCGCAACCAAGATTATCACCGACAATGGCGGCAAGATCGTCAAGACCGAGACATGGGGCCTGCGTTCGCTGGCCTATCGCATCGCGAAGAACCGCAAAGCGCATTATGTCATGATCGAATTCGATGCACCGACCAACGTGCCGATCGAACTCGAGCGCCAGACGCAGATCAACGAAGATGTGATCCGCTACATGACATTGCGCGTCGATGGCCATGAAGCTGGCCCGTCGGCAATGATGCGCCGCAACGAAACGCGCGACCGCGAGCGTTCCGAACGTGGCGAACGCCCGCGTCGTGACCGCGACGACCGCGACTCTTTCCAAGGATAAGCAGACATGGCACGCCCATTTTTCCGCCGCCGCAAAAGCTGCCCGTTCGCAGCCAAGGATGCGCCGCAGATCGATTACAAGGATGTCCGGTTGCTTCAGGGTTTCGTCTCTGAACGCGGCAAGATCGTCCCCAGCCGCATCACCGCCGTCAGTGCGCCCAAGCAACGCGAACTTGCGCAAGCAATCAAGCGTGCCCGGCACATCGGCCTCCTCCCCTATATCGTGAAGTGAGGCCAGACCCATGGAAGTGATCCTCCTCGAACGCGTTGAAAAGCTTGGCAAGATCGGTGACGTCGTCACCGTGAAGAACGGCTTTGCGCGCAATTTCCTGCTCCCGAACAAGAAGGCGCTGCGCTCGAACGCGGCCAATCTGAAACTGTTCGAAGCCAACAAAGCCAAGATCGTTGCCGAGAACGACAATCGTCGTGGCGAAGCCGAAAAGCGGTCGGGCGATATCGACGGCAAGTCGGTAACGCTCATCCGTCAGGCATCGAACACCGGCCAGCTTTATGGTTCGGTAGCCGTGCGTGACATCGTCGAAGCGCTCGACGTCGACGGCACGCAAGTGCTGAAGAACCAGGTCGTACTCGACAAGCCGATCAAGGCAATCGGGCTGTATACCGTCCGTGTGCAGCTGCACCCCGAAGTCGCCGTTTCGGTCAAGGTCAACGTGGCGCGCAGCCCCGAAGAAGCCGAACTGCAGACGCAAGGCGTCGATGTCATGGCATCGATGTTCGAAAAGGACGAGGCCGGGTTTACCGAAGCCTATGATCCGAACGCCGAACCCGGCGAAATTGCGGTCGATGCACCGGCGGCCGCAGAAATGCCGACCGACAGCTAATTAACGTCTAGCGCAGGTTATCGAAAAGCCCGGCCGTGAAAACTGCCGGGTTTTTTTGTTGTTATCCGCAGTTCTATCGTCACGCCAGGCACCTTCGCCGGGCAGGCGTGACATTACGCACGGCTAATATAACCCCTGAGTGACGCTTTGTGGAGGGACATCTCACGCGGCTATCAAGGGCAAAGCACGCCGCGTTTTTATTTTTTAACGACTGCGGATCCGCCTGTAATTCTTGATGTTTATCGCGTGGAGCCAAAGGTTAAAATTTCGCCAATATTCTCGGCACATGGCTCCTGCGTTGGAAATATCTCAAATTATGGAGTATATGTATGCTTAGAAAATACGTATTGAGTGGCGTTCTGGGAATGTCCGCTCTTATCGCTACCCCTGCCACCGCTGTCGTAATTCCGGACGGTACTGTCACCGTTGCAGGCTTGTTCGCCCCTGATGTCGATTTCGGATCGATGCCTGCCACATACACTGCGATGATGGGCAGCACATTTCAAGTCATCGGTACCGGTGGATTTGCTGGCGCGACGGGCTTGACGGGAACCTTTGACGGCTCGCTTCAGTTTTCAAATCTTGTCGGAACAACGCTTGTTCAGTCAGTCAGCGATTTCTTCACGTTTGCTGACGGTTCCGGCGGAACGTTCAACTTCTCCGTCGATTCGGTCCGAACAAACGGCTATACGTTTACCCCAGGCGTCACCAGCAGCGCTTCGCTGTATCTCCTCGGTTCTACGGTGAACACCGCGCGCGGATTTACATCAACACCAACATCGTTGACCGTAAGCTTCAACAGCACTGGTGACTCGCCGTTTTCAACAGCGGCTACGCTTGCTGTTCCGCCCTCGCCCATCAGTTCACCGATTCCTGAGCCAGGTAGCTGGGCATTGATGCTCGTTGGCTTCGGCATTGTTGGCGCCAGTTTCCGTGCGCGTACGCGTCATTCGGTCACAGTCAGCTACGTTTGATCTTTTAAGTCATTTTCCTCAGGGGCCGCCAGCGCTAGGGTTGGCGGCCCCTGTTTAACTTTTATTCAAACTGCCATGCGGGGCGCGTTAAGTTCGCTTACAAGGCGAAACGAGTTATGCGCAGCCGCGAGCGTAGAGTGATCTACATAGCGCAGTTTGTGCTTTGTCCAGACTGGTTAATAACCCATCAATCCAAGAACTTCTTTCCGGCTGCGGTGGTCATCGAGGAAACATCCCATAAGGCGGCTTGTCGTCATGCCGACGCCGTGGGTGCGGACGCCGCGACCGGTCATGCAGCCGTGCTGGGCTTCGATGACGACGGCAACGCCCTGCGGCTGGAGATTTTCCCAGATGCAGTTTGCGACTTCGGCGGTCAGCCGTTCCTGAACCTGCAAGCGCCGCGAGTAGCCGTTGAGCACACGCGCGAGCTTTGAAATGCCGACCACGCGATCCTTGGGCATATAGGCAATCGACGCCTTGCCCACGATCGGCGCCATATGATGTTCGCAATGCGACTGGAACGGGATGTCCTTCAGCAGGACCAGCTCATCATAACCGCCGACTTCCTGGAATGTCCGCGACAGATGATAGCCGGGATCCTCGAGATAACCTTCGCAATATTCGCGCCACGCCCGGCCGACGCGCGCAGGCGTGTCGCGCAGACCTTCGCGGTCTGGATCGTCGCCTGCCCAGCGCAGGATGGTGCGCACCGCGTCCTGAACATCCTGCGGCACCGCAAGTTTCTGCTTTTCGTTCGACGGTTCGATTGATTGGTGATGATCGGCCATGAATTGCACCTAAACCGACTGCCGGGGGTTGCAACAAAAAACCGCCGGATCCGTGGGGCGCGACGACCTTGCCGTTACGGCAAGCACATTTGGTGCAGTGCGCAATAGGTGGCACTTTGAAACTTGGCGGATTTTCGCCGATTCTTTCATTGACGCTTTGGTCAAGCGGACGCAAAACGCCGTCACAGGCGCAGCAAGCGCATTCCGCCGCAAAGTCGGCACGTTCAGGGGAGCAGACCATGCGTAAGATAGATTTCATCGGAACATCGCTTCTGGCGGTCGCGCTTGCGCATCCGGCCTATGCGCAGGTTGCGCCGCAAGCGGCAGAAGCCGAAGTGACCGATGGCGACGAAATCATCGTGACGGCATCGGGCCGCGCACAGGTTGCACAGGACGTCCCGATTGCGGTGAGTGTCGTCGGAGGGCAATCGCTCGTCAATGCGGGCATCAACGATATTCGCGGTATTCGCCAACTGACCGCAAGTCTGCAAGCGACTACAGGCCAGTCGGCTGCAACCGGAACTGTACTGCGTATCCGCGGCATCGGTACGGCAGGCGACAATCCTGGCTTTGAGCCAGCTGTTGGCGTTTTTATCGATGGCGTGTTCCGGGCACGCGCCGGCGTTGCGCTCGGCGATTTGCCGCCGCTTGATCGCGTCGAAGTCCTCCGCGGCCCGCAAGGCACATTATTCGGTCGCAATACGTCAGCCGGCGCGTTGAGCATTTTCACCGAGGGCCCCAAATTTGACTTGGGCGGCTATGCGTCAGGAAGTTATGGCAACTTCGAGGCCATCGAAATCAAAGCAGGTGTCACCGGCCCGCTTTCCGAGACAATTGCCGTGCGCGTCGACGGTGGTTACCGCAAACGCGATGGTTATGTGCAGGATGTGAATGCGGACCGTCAGTTTAATAATGTTGACCGGTTCTATGTCCGCGGACAGGCATTGTTCGAGAATGAAGATCTCAAGGTGCGCGTCATCGGCGATTATGCACAAACCGATGAGCAATGCTGCGGCCTCGTAAACAGCAATTCAGGCTTCGAATTGCTGCCCTCGGGCGTTTCGCTGCCCAGCGAACTTCAGAATTCGGCGATTGGCTTTATTGCCAGTAATGCAATCGAAGGACTTGCTGCATCAATCGGGCTTGACGGCATTGTCCGGCCATTTGACCGTAAGGGTCGCCGCGTCGCTTATTCGCCCAATCGCGATCTGGGCGAGGCCGTTCGCGAATATGGTTTGTCAGGTCAAATTGACTGGACGTTGGGCGACGTCAAACTCACGTCGATCACGGCCTATCGCAATTGGGAAGTTACGCGCGGGCAGGATATCGACTTTTCAGGTATCGATCGCGCTTATCGAGACGGGTATAAAAACGAGATCAGTGACTTCAGCCAGGAATTTCGCCTTGCGGGCTCGGCCTTCGATGGCAAGCTCGACTGGCTGGTCGGCGGATTCTACCTGAACGAGAAACTCACGCTGACCGACACCGTTCGATTTGGAACGCAAGCCAATGAATTTGCGGATCAAATTATCCGCGGTTTGACCACCAGCGCCGCTTTGCCTTCGGGCCTGCAAGTCTACGGAACGCTCGGTCCGACGGTGCCGCTGTTCGGTCAGGTTGCGTTGGCAACAAATCCAGCCTTGCTTGCTGCAGCGCTTGGAAACCCGGCGCTTTTTGCATTGTTCAACAGCCCGATACCGCTAAACCCGGCGGGCTCAGGGCAAGTTGCCGACAATTACCGCGTCAACACCGAAGCGTTTGCGATTTTCACGCACAACATCATCAACATAACGGACAATCTGTCGCTCACGCTTGGTGCCCGATACAACAAAGAAAACAAAAGCATCGATGCAAACCTGAACTCGAACTCGCCAAGCTGCGCCTTTTACCAGAACCCGGCCAACGCGCCTTATGTGACGGCGTTGCAGGGATCATCGATCGGCCCGGCGATCATTCTTTATACATGCAATCCGATCGTCAACACCGAGTTCAATGGCATATACAACGGCAAGCGCAGCGAAAGCCAAGTGACCGGCACGGCAAAGCTCGCTTTCAAGCTTAACAGCGATGTGCTGATCTATGGCGGCTACGATCGCGGTTATAAGGCAGGTGGCTATAATCTCGATCGTGCAACGTTCAGGACGCGTTTGCTTGGTGGACCGGGTGCGCGCATCAACGATCTCTCGTTCGCCAAGGAAACCGTCGATGCTTACGAAATCGGCGTCAAAACAAATTTTTCGCGCGCCTTCACGTTGAACATTGCGGCGTTTCAGGAAGATTTCAAAGACTTCCAGGATTTGACATTCATCGGCACGAGCTTCGTGGTCACGTCTGTTCAAAAAGTGCGGTCACGCGGCGTTGAACTCGAAGCCAACATCCGGCCCGAGCGGAATTTGAATGTCAACCTGGGATATTCCTATACACAGGCAAAGTATCTCGACTCTAACTTGCCCGCTGCGCTCATCGAAAATAACGGCGTGCAGCTGACGAACACACCAGAAAATGTTGTAACAGGCTCGCTGACGTGGACTCCTGCGCTGAGCGATAGCGTCGGCGGACTGTTCCACATTGACATGCGATACAACAGTGACTCGACACCGTTGAACTCGCGGCTTGCGCGCGCTTATGTGGCGAATGATGGCTATGTTATCGCCGGGGCGCGGATCGGCGTAAATGTGATGGACAATAAGCTGGCGCTAGAAGCTTTTGTCGAAAACTTGTTTGACAGCTATTATTCGACCACGGCGACGGTCGTGCCCGAACAGGGTTCGTCATTTGCGGTTTATCCCGGAACACCCCGCTTTTACGGACTGAAAGCAAGTATCAAGTTCTGATAACCATCCCCCTCAAGGGTCGCAGAAACCCCGGCATGGCAACATGTCGGGGTTTTGCGCATTTGGCGGCGCGTGGTGCCCCGGGAGAGACTCGAACTCCCGACCTGCGGTTTAGGAAACCGTTGCTCTGTCCTGCTGAGCTACCGGGGCCGACAACCGCGATATGGTCACTCATTGCGCGGGTCAACGGTCACGAATCGCCTAGCATTGCGTATTTGCGAACCTTTTCGTAACTTGTGCACAATAAGCTTTGGACGATTCGATCCGGAGGTCGCACAATGGAATCTGATTTTCGCTATTATTCACGGCGTGCTGCCGAGGAAACGAGTGCCGCCACGCGCGCGGTGACCGAGCAGGCGCGTGAGCGCCGTCGCGATCTGGCCGAGAAATTCTGGCAGAAAGCGCAGCAACTCCAGTTGCAGCTGAACAACTAAGTTTTTCGCGTCAACGTTCGCATGGCATCGTCGAGCCCGCCGAGGGTAAGCGGATACATCCGGTCGTTCATCAATCCCTTGAGCAGTGCGATTGACTGCGAATAGCCCCAGTGCGCTTCGGGTACCGGATTAAGCCACGCCGCAGCGGGATAAGTCGTCGTCAACCGCTGCATCCATGCCGTGCCAGACTCTTCATTGAAATGCTCGACCGAGCCGCCGGGATGTGAAATCTCGTAGGGGCTCATCGAGGCGTCGCCGACGAAAATCAGTTTATAGTCGTGACCGTATTTGTGGAGCACGTCCCATGTCGGCGTGCGTTCGGTAAAGCGGCGCTTATTGTCTTTCCAGACGCCTTCATACGGGCAGTTGTGGAAGTAGAAGAATTCGAGATTTTTGAATTCGGACGTGGCCGCGCTGAACAGTTCCTCGCACAGTTTGATATGCGGATCCATCGACCCGCCGACGTCGAGAAACAGGAGCAATTTGACGGCATTGTGCCGCTCGGCGCGCATGTGGATGTCGAGCCAGCCCTGACGCGCGGTGCCGTTGATCGTGGCATCCATGTCGAGTTCGTCGAGCGCCCCTTCCCTGGCGAAACGGCGCAAGCGGCGCAGCGCGATCTTGATATTGCGCGTGCCCAGTTCCTTGGTTGAATCTAGATTCTTGAATTCGCGCTTGTCCCATACTTTCAGCGCACGGCCGTGCTTGGCTTCGCCGCCGATGCGGACACCTTCGGGATTATAGCCGCCGTTCCCGAAAGGCGACGTACCGCCGGTTCCGATCCACTTGTTGCCGCCCTCGTGACGTTCTTTCTGTTCTTCGAGCCGCTGTTTCAGCGTTTCCATGATCTCGTCCCAAGAGCCCAGCTTTTCGATTTCGGCCATTTCTTCGGCCGACAAGAATTTTTCGGCGACGGCGCGCAGCCAGTCGGCGGGGATGTCAGCGTTCTGCTCGCCGAACGTCGTTGCGATCCCCTTGAAGACCTTGGCGAAAACCTGGTCGAACCGGTCGATCAGGCCTTCGTCTTTCACGTAGACCGCGCGCGACAGGAAGTAGAATTGCTCGGGTGTCCGGTCGATGACATCGCTGTCGAGCGCCTCGAGCAGCACGAGATGTTCTTTCATGCTGGCCGGAATGCCCGCGGCGCGGAGCTCGTCGAGGAAATTGAAGAACATGATCGTGCTATGCCGGTGCTTTATATTCGCGGCAAGATACGACACTTGGTTAACGGGTTCGCAACAGCTTTTGGCCTAAGCAAAGCGTAATCAAAAAGGCCGTTCCATGCATCACTCGCCGATCAAGCCTGCCGATCCCCGCCTGATGGACAAGGCCGCCGAGCAATCGGGCGCCTTGGCAATCGGCTGCACCGAAGCAGCGGGTCAGGTCCAGCTTGTTGCGGCGAGCGTTGCTGCACAGGCAAAGATATTGGCCGAACTGCAGGCAGTGATGGCGAGCCTCGAGACCGATCAGCGACAGGTCGCCGATGCGACCGACGAAGCGCGCATGTTATCGGAAAGTGCGCGGGGACAATTGAAGACCGGGGCCGATATTATTGCAACGTCGGTTGCCGATTTGAGTGAGTTGACGGCCATGGTATCGCGGCTTGGCGGACAGTTGACAAATTTTTCGTCGGCCATGGATCAGGTCCGCCGCACGACGCAGATCATCGACGGTATCGCGCGGACGACGAACATGCTGGCGCTGAACGCAGCGATCGAAGCCGAGCGCGCGGGCGATGCGGGCCGGACATTTGCCGTCGTTGCCGCCGAAGTGAAGAAACTGGCCAGCGACACGCGGACGGCAATCGACGAAATCGGCGTCACCATGGATTCGCTTTCGGATGAAGGGGCGACATTCGTCTTAGAAATCCAAAGTGGCATGGCCTGCAGCCGCCGCGCCGAAGCCGGCTTTGCGCAAATTAACGAAACCGTTGCCGGCGTGATCGACCTCGTGGGCCAAGTCGATCGCCAGACCGACGACATTGCAAGGTCGACGATCCTGATCCACGACAGCGTCTGCCGCGTGAGCGATGAACTCGACGGCTTTGCCAAGGCAGCCGATGCCAATCGCAGCAAACTCGATGGCGCGATCGCCGACATGGGGGCGCTTGAAGTCAGCGCAAACCAGATGCTCGACACCATCGTTCACAGCGGTTTTGCGATCGCCGAACGCCGTTATGTCGACATCGCGCTCGCCGCGACAGAGACCGTGCGTGAAACAGTCGAAGCGGCGATTGCCAAGAATATCCTGACGATCGATGACCTCTTCGACACAAACTACCGCCCCGTCGTCGGCAGCAATCCGCCACAGTTCATGAATGAATTCTGCATCAACGCGGACCGCATCGTCCAGCCGCTGCTCGATGCCATCCTTGCCGCCGATGCCGCGATCATAGGCGCGGTCATTACCGACATGAACGGCTATTTGCCGACCCATATCTCGACGCGGTCGCTGCCGCAGCGCCACGACGATCCGGCATGGAATTCACTGCATTGCCGCAACCGGTGCAATTACATGGACGATGCAACGGCGCGCGCAGTCGCCTCAAACGCCGACTTCATGCTCACAACCTATCGTCAGAACCTTGGCGAAAACGGGTATCGCACGATCAAGAACGTCTTTGTTCCGCTCTATTTCAACGGCCAGCGCTACGGCAATCTCGAAGTGGCTTACGCTGCCAGTAATTAGCTGTTCGCACTCTGCCGCCGCGCCATGAAGGCGAGGCGTTCGAACAGCATGACATCCTGTTCGTTTTTCAAAAGCGCACCGTGGAGCGGCGGGATCGCTTTTGACGGGTCGCGCGACTGCAGCACGTCGAGCGGCATGTCTTCGGCAAGCAGAAGCTTCAGCCAGTCGAGCAATTCACTCGTCGATGGCTTCTTCTTGAGACCCGGCACGTCGCGGACGTCGTAGAATATATCCATTGCCTTCTTCACGAGGATTTTCTGGATGCCGGGGAAATGCACGTCGACGATTGCCTGCATCGTGTCGCGGTCGGGAAATTTGATGTAGTGGAAAAAGCAGCGCCGCAGAAAGGCATCGGGCAGTTCTTTTTCATTATTCGACGTGATGATCACGATCGGGCGCTCGACGGCCGCAATCGTCTGATGCGTTTCGTAGACATCGAACGACATGCGATCGAGTTCCTGCAGGAGATCGTTCGGGAATTCGATGTCGGCTTTGTCGATTTCGTCGATCAGGAGCACCGGGAGCACAGGCGAGGTAAACGCTTCCCACAATTTGCCCTTGCGAATGTAATTCGAAATATCGTGGACGCGTTCGTCGCCCAATTGGCCGTCGCGAAGGCGCGCGACGGCATCATATTCGTAAAGCCCCTGATGCGCTTTCGTTGTCGATTTGACGTGCCATTCGATCAACGGCGCGCCCATCGCCTTGGCGATCTCGTGCGCAAGAACGGTCTTGCCGGTGCCGGGCTCGCCCTTCACCAGCAACGGGCGGCGCAAGGTTACGGCGGCGTTGACCGCGACCTTCAGGTCATCGGTCGCGACATAATCGGATGTGCCCTTGAACTTCATGCAGCCAGCCTTTGACGTTAACGTCAACCGCGTTAGGCGAGCGGGTTGCGCCAGAGCAAGCGTTTAATAATCGCTCCTCGCAATCGCGCGGGCTTCGAGCAGATCCCAAAGCCCGCGATGCTGCGCGATGATCTGTTGTGCGCCGAACAGCATGGCGCGATCCGCCGCGGCCGTATTTTCTGCCGACCGGATGACCGAGGCCAGCACGTCGACATTGGGCAGCGTGGTGCGTTCGAAATCGAGTGACAATCTTCGAGCTGCCGTATCAAGCACAGGCCGGATCGCTGCCCAGTCCGCCAGCAGCGCCAGCGCAGCGCCGAGCGCGCAGCCGGTCCGTTCGGACTGGGCGAGCATG
>JBGSMP010000265.1:0-3417 GCA_041740105.1 Sphingomonadaceae bacterium | reverse complement strand
GATCGCGCCGAGCCCGTTCGATCTGACGGCTGCGATAACCCGATGCGGCGATGCGCCCGGCGCGCCGCCCGCATGGAGCCTGCAATGACGCTCAGCCTCGCCTTCGTCACGCCCTCCTACCCGCCCGATCTCGAACGGTGCGCCCTACTGGTGCAATCGCTCGACCGGTTCGGGCCGGCATTCAAACATTATATCATCGTCGACCGCGCCGACATGGCCGTCTTTGCTCATCTTGCCAGCACCCGCACGATCCTGATCGAAGCCGAAAGCGTGATTGACCACCGCTTTATGCGAATCCCTTGGAAAGGAAGCAGCTGGTATAATTGGCGCGCGCTGCCGATGCGTGGCTGGATCAGCCAGCAGGTCTACAAGCTGGCCGCCATCAAAGTCGTCCCCGAAGACATCCTCGTGATGACCGATTCGGACACCACGTTCGTGCGCTCGTTCTCGCTCGACGACTTTCTTGTTGATGGCAAAACCGGGCTCCTCGATGTCGACTATTGCGCTGGCATGGTGCCGGTCTGGACCGATGTCGCCGTCAAACTGCTCGGGCTAAAGGAAGCGCCGCGCCTTCGCGGGCACGTGGGCAATCTGATCGCGTGGCGCCGCGAGCATATCGCCGCGCTGCATGACCATATCGAAGCGGCAACCGGCCTGCCGTGGCAGATCGCCATCGCGCGCAATCGGACGTTTTCGGAATATATCCTTTACGGCGTCTTCCTGCGCGAGGTTGTCGGCTATGAAAACTCGCATCATGCGCCATCGACGCGGTCGCTCGTCAAGCAGCCGTGGGACCATGATCTGTCGACACAGGCAGGTCTGAAAGCCTATTTCGACGACATCGAGCCCGACAATATCGCCGTGATGATCCATTCGAAGGACGGCCTGCCCGTCAGCGCCGCGCGCCCCTATTTCGAGGCGCTTTTTGCGGGCAAGTAAGACAGAGCTGCCCGTGCCTTGGGCGCTTCGCTAAGCGGCTGGCCGAGATATTCGCGCAGGCCCCAAGCCCCGTATCGGCCAATCGGCCCCAGATCCTGCATCAGGACCATCATGTCGCCGTTTCGTTTGCCCCAGCCGTCGATATAGCGGCGATACGCCGTTTCCATGCGCGGATCGCGGTTGATCGCCTTCAGCATCGGAATGTTATCGGGCAATCGGATATGCTGGCCTGCTTCGTACGTAATCAGGCGTACGCTGTATCTATCGGCAATGGCCCGATGGAGATCGGCCTGCGCGAGCGTTTCGTCCATGCTGGCGTTCACACCGACAAAGATGTTGTCCATCCCGCTATCGAGCGGATATTTCTTTGTGTCGAACGAGAAATAGGGCGCGATCGCCAGCGCATCCACCCATTTGGCCGCATCCTCGAACCCAAGCACCATGTTCGACGTGTCGGCATAAGCGGACTGCGTTGCCGCGATCCGCACCAATGATTTCGGCCGATCGTTGTAAACCGTCGTCCAGATTTTCATGATTTCGGTCATGCGCTGGCTGTAGCGACGGAAAAGCGCCTGATAATTGAATCCGGGTGAAAGCCCGCGTTCGATGCCTTCGCGCTCGACGCGACTATACGTGGCATAAAATACCGAATTCCACACTTCATTGCCAAGTTCGACGTGAGCGGCAAGTTTCGGATCGAGATTGGCGTGGACATATTGAGCAAAGCGCCGCTGATAATCATCGTCGGCATGATAGGGCAGCGTGAACCATGGACTGACTTGCGCCTCGTTCGCCAGCGCCACCAAATCCTCGACGGCCATGCCGTCATCGCTTTCCTGACTGGCATTGCTCGGCTTCTTGCGTCCCGCCCATGTCAGCGCCGGCGTTGGCGTCTGGTTCATCAGCGCCAGATAGCGGATCACGGCAAAGCCTCGGAGTGACTCGACAAAAGGCGGATTGAAACGGATTTTCGGGTCCATTGTCGGTTCGCGGCAATCGATGTTGCGGATCGGATCGAGCGGATCGACGCTGGTCACTTGCAGGAAGATATTGTCGATGTAATCCAGATCCTGTCGCGGCACCTGCGTGCGCCACCCGAAACGAATGTAATTTTTGCCACTGAACCGATCGACGACACTGCCATGGTTGAGCACATTCATCTCGCCTTTGCCGGTAAAGCGGCAGATGATTTCGGTGGTGCTCTTCGTAAAATTGGGATGGTTCATCGATCGGATCGCTGTCGTCCCAGGTGGCACCGAGCGCAGCCAGCCGTCTGCATCGACATGGTCAGCTAATTTACCGACCCATTTTGTGTCCCTGCCGATGATCTGCCAGCGATTGCCGAGGATCAGATTGGCATAGATCCGGTTATTGCTCGACCAGGTGGCGCTACCGACGTTGACACCCACCGCAAGCGGCGGGCGCTTGGCCGGAGCAGTCGACTGGGCACTGGTGCCGCTCGAGCACCCGGCGACAGCGGTCACGAAAACAAGCAGGGTCGCAAGGCGCTGGATCATGGCTGAAACATTTCCTTATTGCACCGCCGCTAGTCTAGGCGCGTGACGCGGATACGAAAAGGTGCATATGTCCGCGCTCGAATGAACCGGAGCTTTCGGCTTGCGCATTGCCTATCTCGTGAATTGCTATCCGGCACCGAGCCACAGCTTCATCCGCCGCGAAATCGCTGGCGTTGAGGCAGCCGGTTTGCAGGTGACGCCCTATTCGATCCGCCCTGCCCCAGCCGAACTTCCCGATCCGCGCGATGTGCTGGCGCGACAGCAGACCGTCACGGTGCTGGACAAGGGTATCGTCGCGCTGCTTGGCGCGCTGACCATCGAAGCGGTTACGCGGCCCGCTGGCTTTATTCGTGCGCTTGTCTGCGGGTATAAAATGGGCCGCGTTTCGTCGAACGGTGCGTGGCGGCAGGTTGCCTATCTCGCCGAAGCCGCCTGGCTGATCCGGCACTGGCGCTCCGCTGGCATCTCGCATGTGCATGCCCATTTCGGCACGAACCCGACGGCTGTTGCACGGCTGGCGCGGCTTTGGGGCGGGCCGCCCTATAGCTTTACGGTGCACGGCCCCGACGAATTCGATGCCCCCGGGGCCATCGATCTGGGCGGGAAGATTGCCGATGCCATTTTCGTCGCCGGAATCAGCAGCTATGGCCGCAGCCAGTTGATGCGTTGGGCTGCGCCCGCCGACTGGGCAAAAATCGAGATTGTGCGCTGCGGCGTCGATCGGGACTTTCTGGACGCCGCACCGTCCGATCCGCCCGACAACGCAACCTTGTGCTGCGTCGCGCGGCTGGGGCCGCAAAAGGGGCTGCATATTCTTGTCGGCGCTGTCGCTGTGATTGCGCCCGAACACCCCGATTTGCGAGTCATCGTGCTCGGCGAAGGGCCTTTGCGCGCATCACTCGAAGCGCAGGCGGCCACGCGGGGCGTTTCGGACAACATCGAATTTGCAGGCGTGGCAAGC
>JBGSMP010000237.1:0-2683 GCA_041740105.1 Sphingomonadaceae bacterium | reverse complement strand
AATTCGCTCAGCAACTGGTCGAGCCGCGCCGCGCGGGTCGGCTTGTCGGGCTCGGCAAGCTCGAGCACCGCCATGATATTCTGCGCCACCGTCATACCGCGAAAAATCGACGTTTCCTGTGGGAGATAGCCAAGGCCAAGGATGGCGCGGCGATACATCGGCAGGCCGGTAATGTCCGCCCCGTCGAGCATGATGCGTCCTGAATCGGGCTTCACCAGACCCATGATCGAATAAAAACAGGTGGTCTTGCCCGCGCCATTGGGACCGAGCAGCCCGAATACTTCGCCGCGGCCGACGGTCAGCGAAATATCGTGCAGCACCGAACGCCGGTCATAGGACTTGGCAATCGAAACGACCTCAAGGCCACTGCCCACTGTTGCGGCGCTGTCGGGGCGGATCAAGGTGCTGACGTCGTTCATGCGTGTTCCTGTGCTGGCAGGCTCTGGTTAACGAACTGTTACGACGGCGGCAATTGGCAAGCTTTGTGCATGACGAAACCGGCCAGCCGATCAGTTGCCGCGTTGAGGCACCGAAAAGCGACCGGTAACGCGTCCGCCTGCACCGCCCGAAACACCGGGTCCACTACCGACTGCCGAACCGTCGATCACCGATCGCCCCGAATTCAGATCGATCACCAGCCGCCCGCCGCGCACGACATTGGCGCCCTGATTAAGCGTCACCCCGCCGATCATCGTGATCAGGCGACGGTTGAGATCGTAGATCGCAAAATTGCCCGTTGCGGTTTCGCTGTTGCTGCGCACGGTCACACCGCCCGATGCATCGAGGCGCTGGATCGTCGGCCCCCCGCCCGCGCTCGAATAGGCCACTGTCAGCCGCGCGGCATCAAGCGCGAGCCCGCCCTGACGAACTTTCACATTACCTGAAAAAACCGCGCGATCGGCACGGTCCTGAACTTCGATCCGGTCGGCATCGACATCAACGGGGGCGTTGGCGTTATGCCCGCGCAGCGCCTGTGCCGAAGCCGACGATGCCATGACGATGGCAAGAAGAAGAACAGCGCGCATCATCGTCCTCTGACGCGCCCTTGCGTGATGCGCAAGCGCGCGCGGCCGTCAAGCAGGACCGTCCGCGTATTCAAGTCGGCACGCATGCTGTTTGCGCTGAATGTGCCCAGCGGCATCGTTCCCGAAACGGCGCCATCGCTGGCCAGCGTCCGCGCTTTCAGGTCGAGGCCGACCCCGCGCGTCGTCATCCGGTACCCGTCGGTCGAAGCGAACCGGATCATGCCCGGAACGCGGACGATTTCGCTGTTCATGTCATAGGTCGCACTGGCCGTCTGCAGCATCGCCGGCCCATCGTCGAGCGTGATCCGCGCCGACAAATCGGTCAGCGTCACGATCGGTGACTTCGACGATTTCTGGACCGCCCCGCCGGCATTCAGCACAAACGGGTGCCCTTTGGCATCTTCCCCGCGGTAAACCGCTTGCGAAACGCGCATCCGCTCGCTTGCGATGTCGACCTTGTCCTTGGCAAGAAGGAAACTGATTTCGCTGCGCTTGGCAAGCGGCGCAATAACAAGGACGGCGGCAAGTGCACCGATGATCGCCGGCAATATAAGTTTTGCTCCACGGATCAGCTGGTCATGCCCGCTTCCCGGGCGCGCCCAGACAATGCGCTTGTCGCGATCAAGCGTTGCCGCTTCAGACATGGGCAAAAATGTCGACTTCGTCCCACCCCGCCAGATCGATCATGGCCCGCGCGGGGAGGAAATCGAAACACGCCTGCGCCAGCGCCGTCCGCTTTTCACGTGCCAGCCGCACGTCGAAAATGTCACGCATCCGGTGGAGATACCGCACATCGGACGCCGCATATTCCTTTTGCGCGTCGGTCAGTTCATCGGCGCCCCAGTCCGACGATTGCTGCGCTTTGGAGAGCTCGAGCCCGAGCAATTCGCGCACCAGCTCTTTGAGCCCGTGCCGGTCAGTATAGGTCCGCGTCAGACGCGATGCGATTTTGGTGCAGAACACCGGCCCTGCAACGACGCCGAGATAGGCATGGATCGATGCCAGATCGAAGCGCGCAAAGTGATAAAGCTTCAACCGCGCCGGATCGGCGAGCACTGCTTTGAGGTTCGGTGCTGCATAATCGCTCGTGGCCGAAAAGCGCACGAGATGTTCATCGCCGTTGCCATCCGAAATCTGGAGAAGGCACAACCGGTCGCGCGCGGGGTGCAGGCCCATTGTTTCAGTGTCGACGGCCACAGGACCGTCGGCGAGAACACCGGCTGGCAAATCTTCCTGATGCAGATAAACGGTCATAGATGTCCTTTTGCGGCGGCATATCGCCAATCGCACTCACTCGGCGAAGCTGCAAGCGGACAATCGCTATTTACCGGCAATGAACCGACCGACGATTTTGGCTCGCAGCAGTGGCGGTTTTCGGCTATCGCGACTCGCATGGCGCATTTTGGAATTGCGCCGGGAAGCATTTTGTCCGCGTCCGGTGCACGATGGTTCTTGGAAAAGCAGGCGGGCGATTTTGAAGAGAGTACGGGCACGGCATGAGTTTTAATAAAGGTGGCCGCGGTGATCGCGGCGGGCGCGGACGCGATAAACGCGACAGTTTTGGCGATGAAGGCGGCGGTGGCGGCGGTAGCAGTTATGGCGGCGGCTTTAGCGGTGGCGGCGACCGGTTCGGCGGTGGCGGTGATCGCTTTGGGGGC
>JBGSMP010000217.1:0-19711 GCA_041740105.1 Sphingomonadaceae bacterium | reverse complement strand
CTTCGGATCGAGGTACGGCGCGTGTTCGATGCCAACTACCGCGTCTACGGTGTGCGCAAGGTCTGGCGGCAGCTGCAGCGCGAGGGGTTCGACGTCGCGCGCTGCACCGTCGCACGGCTCATGCGAGTAATGGGCTTGGCGGGTGTCATCCGTGGGAAGCCGATCCGCACGACGATCAGCGACCGCTCGGCGCCATGCCCGCGTGATCACGTTAACCGGCAGTTCCGCGCGCCAGCGCCCAACATGCTCTGGGTCTCGGACTTTACCTATGTCGCGACCTGGGCGGGGTTCGTGTACGTCGCGTTCGTCATCGATACGTTCGCACGGCGGATCGTCGGGTGGCGGGCAAGCCGCACGGCCCACGCCGCCTTCGTCCTCGATGCACTCGAGCAGGCCCTCCACGATCGCCGACCGACGCACAGCGGCGGTCTCATCCATCACTCCGATCGCGGTAGCCAGTAGGTCTCGATCAAGTACACCGAACGCCTCGCCGAAGCGGGCATCGAGCCCTCGGTCGGCAGTGTCGGCGACAGCTATGACAACGCGTTGGCCGAGACGATCAATGGCCTTTACAAGGCCGAGGTCATCCATCGGCGTGGCCCGTGGCGCAGCTTCGAGGCTGTCGAATATGCGACGCTGGAACGGGTCGACCGGTTCAACCATCGGCGGCTGCTCGAGCCCATCGGCAACATCCCGCCTGCTGAAGCAGAGGAGCAATACTATGCCATGATCGAACAACGGCCTATGGCCGCATGACTCAAACCAAACAGCCTCCGGCAAATCCGGCGCGGTTCACTTTGAGAAGGATGAGGGGCCTGATACGCCGGTGTTGAAGATCCTTTAGCGACGGCGCGTAGCGGCAACTCGCGCCCGGTCGGCAGCCGTCGCGAACGGCGACAGCACAGGCGGCGCTTCGCCTGACTTGTCGAGCCGACTAACGAGACGCGACTGAACACGTGTCTCGATCCGCGCGTAGACACGCTCGAGTGGACTGTTCGCGGGCACGAGGCTTGTTGCGGTCTGGCGTTGCCCGGCGATTGGCCGGTGCGCCGTTGACAACTGCGCCGGAACGGTCTGCAATATTGATCGAGTCGGGGCAATGACGGCCTTATTTTGCGGAACACGGTAACGGGGCGCGACGACAGGCAAACGCGCACGTAATCGGGCTTGGTCGGTGGTCTTAGACGGCTGTGAGGTAAGCTGGGGCTGCGCGTGGACTCCTGGTGCCACCGACAGCAGGAGAAAGGTGGTCAGGACCTTGGCTACCATGACAGGGACATTTTTCATTGCGCAGTGCCTATTGGTCGTAGCGCGACGCGAACGATTTGTCCCGAGACGCCCGCGAGTGCGTCGGTCGGTAGCGCAGCAAGCGCGAGTAGTTGTGCGCCGCATCCTGACGGCACAATAAAGCTCCCGGTAAAATTACCATTCTGCTTGGCTGAATTGGGCAGTGAGACCCGTCCCAGCTCGCGGCCGTCAACCTGACAGCGCAGCGTCCAATAGGGAAGTGATGTTGCAGGTTGATCGACGCCCGAACTGCGACCATCGAGGCGGTATGCCCCTGGGGGTAACAGCTGTACTTGCTGGAGGAGCACCCCAGCGACATTAGGACCGGTCGCAAAGTCGAAAAGACCACCCGTCCCGCTACGCTGGATCGAGGTGGTTATCCCTGAGCCGCCGACGGGGATCCAGTCGAACACAGCGGGAGTTGCAACATTAGCAGCAAAGTCCGCGTCGCGCGATCTCTGGCGGTCGCTGCCCGGATGTCCAGCAGCATATACAGCCCAGGCGGCATCGTACGCATTGCGCCCCACAAGCGTATTCACCAATTGCGACCGCGCCGCCGGCGCTACCGAAACACGGGACCGCTGCAAGGCCGCAAACAATTGGGCAGTCGCCTGCGGCTGAGAACCGGCCGTCGCGCTGTAGCCGATGAAATCGCCTGCCCAGGGAGGCTGCTGGGCAAGCGTTGTCACCAGCGCAGTGCGGATTTCTGGGGCTGTGATCGCCTCGCTCAGAATTGGGAAAAGCAAAACCGACGCCTTAGCAGTTGTCCGTAACGCGACATCATAGTGCCGCAGCGCATCAGGCACATTGTTGCGCGCAATCGCGTTCTCGATCGCCCAAAGCTGCGTCGCGAGATCGCGGCGCGACAGTCGTTCTGCATAGGAAAAAAGCCGGTCGCTGTTCCTCGGTTGTTCAGCAACCTTCGCACCGACAGCAAGCGTCGTCACCGCCCCGACTGTAGTCGGATCGTAACGGAGCGCGGTCCGAGCGAGGCTGGCGGGCCGGGGTCCTATATCGCCTGACAGCGTCAAAGTTTCGGCCAAGGCCCCGCTCATGCGTCCGTCCCAAGGCGCCAAGGCATATGCTGCTGCGGCGTCGCCCCTTGCCAGCGTCACCTGCGCAAACGATTGCGCCATCACGAACCCACCAACAATAGCGACCGCCAAGGAAAGGGCACAGCGCAAAGTCCACTCTACGTGCGTTCGTCGTTCCCGCGATCTTTTGAGCGGGGCTGCGTTCGTGCGCTGTCTCGAACGCCGGTCGGCCATCAACCGGTCGCACTCGGTTTATCAGCCACCTCGCGACCATAACTATAGCCATAGTCATAACCATAGCCATAGTTTGCCTTTCGTGCGTCGAACTTAGTCAGCACGCCACCGATGACACGGGCATTGCTACTGGTAAGGCGCGCGAGGGCCGTACGCACCATGCTTGAGCGAGTGCCGTGCGATTCGACCGCATACACGACGCCTTCGACTCGCGAGGCAATCAGTGGCGCGTCGGCAAGCCCCATTACGGGCGGCGAGTCAACGATGACGTGGTCGTAGCTGTCGAGCAACCGTTCAATGAGCATTGTCAAACGGTTGCCCGTGAGCAATTCGGCCGCGTTTGGAGGGATCGGTCCCGCCGACATGGCGGTGAAGCCAAGATCGGCCATGTCAAACGTCATATTTTCGATGTCGTCCTGTCCGGCCAAAAAGTTACTCAGGCCATACGCGTGACCGACATCTCCCAGTTGGTGGACTGAAGGCGAGCGCATGTCGCCGTCGATCAAGATCACTCGGCGTTTGGCGCGTGAAAGCGTTGTAGCAATCGCTAGCGCAGTCGTGGACTTACCTTCTGCAGGACGCGTTGAAGTAATCGCTAACGAGCGTGGCACACCATGCTCGGTCGTGAAGCCCAAGTTCGTCTGCACCGCAATATAGGCGTCGAGGAGTTCGGACTTGCGGTCCAGAAGAGCCTCGCGTGGAGTCTGGCCAACGACTTTGGGCACAGAACCCAAAAGCGGCAAGCCGAGCAGGCGCTCGATCTCACCTGGATCAGCGAATGCCTCGTCCATTTGTTCAAGAAGCATCGCAAGGCCTGCGGCCAACAGCAATCCGATGGCCAACGAACTGAAGAGGTTAAGTATCAACCGCGGACTGGACGGACGCTGAGGCACATCAGAGATGTCGACAACAGACACATTATTAATCCCGACACCACCTGCAACGCCTATTTCCTTAAAGCGCTGGAGAAGTCCGTCATAGAGTGCACGGTTGGTATCAACTTCCTGCTGGTAGATATTGTATTGAATGCTACGTCGGCGAAGGTTGAGATAGCTGGACTTGAGTTCATCGACCTTGCTTTGTAATCCGCGCTCGCGTGCGCTCGCCTGCCGGTAATCAGCCTGAAGTGATCTAGATACACGACTTTCCTCACGAACGATTGCTGCGTCGAGAACGTCAACTTGCGATTTGATGGCAAGCGCTGCGGGATAGCCGGGCTCAAACTGGACCATTAGTCGTTGATATTCGGCTGCTAGTTCGGCACGCTTCTGACGCAGATTGTTGATTGCTTGGTTGTTGAGGGCTTCAACAGTCGACCCGCCACGACCAGCCGATTGGTAACGTGCTTCAGCCTGAATGCGGTCGGCCGTCGCCTGCGACAAGGCTGTCGACAGCGCTCCAAGATTGTCGGCAACGATCGAGCGCTCCTGCGTGGTTTTGCCATCGCTGCCGGTCTGCGCGGGCAAGTTGATTATCTGTTCTTGAGACGCATAGCTGACTAGCTGGCGCTGCGACTGGTCGAGCTTATCCTTCATTTGAGCAAGTTGGCGCTCGAGCAAGTTGCGACCGTACGAGGTAGCCTGAACCTTCCGCTCAAGATTAGTCTGGATAAAATTATCAGCCCAGGCGTTGGCGACCCGCGATGACATTATCGGATCGGGGCTCACAAATCTGATTTCGACGAGTCGTGACAATCGTGTCGGAGCGACGTTAAGTTTTTTAAGCAGCATCTCGCCGGCAATACGCTGGCGTGTCGCACGCCCGGTGGCGGGATATCGCCCACCGACGAGCTGGAATGCAGGATTGTTTTTAGGAAATCCAACAAGCAGAAAAAAATTCTCGCTGTCAACCAAGTTGAGTTGCGATGCCACACGCTCTGACAAAGCACGTGAACGTAGCAATCCATATTGTGTCTGGTAGAACTCCTGGTCACTTGTAGTGGTGTCGCGCTGGACGCCCTGAATATCAGTAACCTTGTCAGCCTCGCGTGATATTTCGATCGTCGTCGATGCGGTGTATTGAGGCGTCATCAAGATCGTCGCAACGAGCCCGAGCAACAAGCACATGGCGATTACGCCAGCGATAACGTAGCGCCATCGCTTCGCAACGCGCAGATATTTACGCACGATCGCATTGCTTTCGATCTCGCCAGAGGCGAACCCAGGCGCTGCGGTGTATGCCGGCGCGGCGACGGCAAGTGGAATCGCTCTGAGCGGGTTCATAAACGAGCCTTATGATAAGAAGCAGTCGTCGGGGTCACCATCGGTCCGACGTCAAAACCTGTTGACTAGCGCGATAATCGGTGCGGCGATCAGCGGTGCAAGAGAAACGAAGTCGCGGAACCGCCGCCGCTCAGGCGAATCCCCCACGACAATGATGTCGTTAGCGTAGACCATTGGGTCGTCATAGGCGCCGCGCCGGATCGCACCGATATTGTATAGGCCGGCCATGCGCTGGCCCCCAACGGTGCGCAAGATGACGACGTCGTCCTGCCGGGCGAACTCTGACAGGCCCTTGGCCGATGCGATCGCACGCATTAGTGTCATCTGATTGGTGACCGGATATAGTCCGGGTTCGATCACCTGGCCATCGATCGTGACGACTTGGCTGACCGAGCTCTTAAGGTTTATTGTCACTTGCGGATCGCGAATGTAGTTCGCGCGAAGCGCGTTGCGTACAATGCCCGCCAACTCCTCAGCCGTGCGGCCGCGTGCATCGAGAGTGCCGGCAAGCGGCATCGCGATGCGTCCACTCGCATCAACCTGAATTTCTCGGCTCAGTTCAGGTACGTTAAAGACGTCGACCAATATTGTGTCCAGCGGCCCTATCAGAGACGGTCGGTCCTCGGCGGTTAGGTCATCACGCCGAGGTGACGGCAGTATCGTGTTGTTTGGGATTACGGAAAGCCTCTCGGTTGAGATTAGCGGTTCCCGTCTACTGGCGCATGCAGCAATGACAAGGCACAGAGCCAGAACGGCAGCAACGCGGTTCATATGTTGAAAAAGTCCCAAAAAAAGGCCCTGAACTGCGACCCGAGGTGCGCTATAGGCGTTGGTCGGGAGCACGTAAAGCCGTGCGCTTTGGCCGATTGCACAGGCATATAGAAGCAATAACAGTAACTGCCATGATTATCGGCGTGCGCGCTGGATAGTCAACAAGGCTGGCAACAAAGACAAGCAACAGGATCACCGATCCCATCCGCGCCGCGATAGCTCTTTCTGCATCTGACCTGGCCGCCGTCGTCCGCCACGCATCGACGCTGGCCCAGATCGCCCAAGCAAGCGCGCCGATCAGCAACAAAAGTCCGGCAACGCCGCCGTCCAGAACGATCTCAACAAAATCATTGTGAGCGTGATTAAAGTAGGTCGGCAGCAGCGATGCCAGCGGCTCGTAAATACGAAACAGCGGATCAAACCCGCCATATCCCGAACCGGCCGGGAAATATTCGCGCACCATTGCCAACACGACAGGCAAGTTACGCGCACGCAAATCTTCCCCGGAGTCGAGCGTCAACAACCGATCGATCGAGACGGCGCGCCCGGCCAAGACGCTTACCAACACGAACAGTGCGACCGCACCTACCATGGTGGCAATCGCCACGGGAGTGACCCAGCCAGGGTAGTGGCGAAGGTCGCGCGCAATGCCGTGCCGTGCGAGGAGCAGCCCGCCGCCAATGCCGATCAGGCCAAGCAGAACCCCGGTGCGCGACCCGCTTGCCAAGATGATGAGGGCAGACAGCACGATCATTGCGAACGCGAAAAGGCCACGCCAGCGCGCGTATGGCCGTGCGACACTCGCGGTGTCGCGGCGTTCGCCGAATGCCCATGCTGGTGCCGCTACGCAGCCGATCGATAGAAACAGCGCAAAATGGTTGCGGTTGGCAAATAGTCCGTCAACCGCGCTGGGATCAGCATTAACGAACGGATTTGTCAGATCGGCGCCCGTAAACTGTAATAATCCCACGATCAGTGCTGCAGCAGTGACCGCCATAAGTAGACCCGGCAGTGCTGCTCGTTCGTCACGACGAAGCCCACTTACCAACACCAACACGGTTAACGGTACGATTAGCGAGGCTGCCGCGTTCACAGCACGGCCAGGCACGATCGCGAGCGGCCTCCAAGGTTGTGGTTGGTCGCTTGCTAGCGCCGCTTCGGCGAACATATCGCGTCCCGGCAATGCTTGCCACCATGCTGGTGGCAGAGGCACCAGTTGAATGAGTACCATCACGATGGCAGCGCAAAGGACGACCCACACGGGTCCATCTTTTGCGATCGCCGGACGCGGACCAACAACTATTGCTGCGACAAGAAGGAGAATGCTTGCTGCCCGGACAATAACTTGACCCCTGACAGTTGCCATGGAAGCGCCGCCAGCGACCCACAGGACAGCCGTCAATATGATGAGCATGACGAACGTCAGCCCGGGGCGCAAGAAAACGAACGTTAAACGATTAAGATGCATTCGGGGCCGTTAGATCAAATCCGCCATAAACGGAACTGTGGAGTACGTAAATGATCGGCTATCTCTGCGGCGCAGTTGAAAAAGACTTCGGCCGTTGCTGATGCCGTACCGCCAGACTCGCAAGCGGCTTATTTGCACGTTCCTTAGGTATCATGCATTGCAGCTGCCGACCACCGGCCATTTGAGAATCGTCATATTCATGAGCTACACCCCCCCAATTGCAGAACAGCGCTTCGTTCTGGAAGAGATCGCTGATCTCCATGATCTTGGCGTCGACAGCGATATTATGAATGCAATCCTCGAGGGCGCGGGTGCGTTCGCATCCGGCGAATTTGCGCCGTTGAACCGCGTTGGCGATACGCAGGGAACGCACTGGGCCGACGGCGTCGTCACGATGCCGGAAGGCTTCAAGGCTGCCTACAAGGCATATGTGGATGGTGGCTGGGGTTCGCTCGACGGGCCCGAGGCCTATGGCGGGCAGGGGCTTCCGTTCAGCCTTGCAACGGTGGTTCTCGAAGACCTCGGCACGGCAAACATGGCGTTTACGCTTTGCCCGATGCTGACCGTCGGTGCGATCGAAGCGATCCACACGCATGGCACTGATGCTCAGCGCGCGACCTATCTGCCCAAGCTGATCAGCGGCGCGTGGACTGGCACGATGAACCTGACTGAGCCACAAGCCGGGTCCGCCGACGGCGCGCTTCGGTCAACGGCAACGCCGCGCGCCGATGGCAGCTACAGCATCAAGGGCACCAAGATATACATAACCTTCGGCGATCATGATTTGACCGACAACATCATCCACCTCGTGCTGGCGCGGACGCCCGGCGCGCCCTCGGGAACGAAAGGTATTTCGCTTTTCCTTGTGCCCAAGTTCCGTCCCGCATGCGATGGCAGTTTTACCGAGGCAAACGACGTCCGCTGCGTCTCGATTGAGCATAAGCTCGGGATCAATGCCTCGCCGACCTGTGTGCTGTCCTATGGCGACAATGATGATTGTCAGGGATGGCTGATCGGTCCCGAGATGGGCGGCATGCGCGCCATGTTCACGATGATGAACAATGCGCGCCTGAATGTTGGGCTGCAAGGCGTCCAGATCGGCGAGCGTGCGACGCAGGCAGCGATGACCTATGCCAAGGACCGGGTTCAAGGCGGATCGGCGATCATCGAGCATCCCGATGTCCGCCGGATGCTGTTGCGCATGAAAGCATTGACGCAAGCGGCGCGCGCTCTTGTCTATTCGGCCGCCGGCTTCGTCGATCGCGCTTATGCCGGCGTCGATGGTGCCAAGGCGCGGGTTGATCTTTTGACACCTTTGGCCAAGGCCTATGGCACTGATGTTGGCTGCGAAGTTGCAAGCATTGGCGTGCAAATCCACGGCGGGATGGGTTTCGTCGAGGAAACGGGTGCGGCGCAGCACTATCGCGACATTCGTATTGCTCCGATTTATGAGGGGACAAACGGCATCCAGGCGGCCGACCTCGTCGGGCGCAAATTGACCGGGGACGGCGGCGCGGCACTGCATGCCCTGATTGCCGAAGTCCGCGTGGATGGGGCAGGGGAGGCGGCATTGATGCACCTTGCCGACGCCGTCGAAAGCGCGGCCGACTGGATGCTCGGCACCAGCATGGAAGATCGTCTGGCGGGCAGCTATCCGTTTCTCGATATGGTCTCGGTGATGACCAGCGGCGGCCTTATGGCGCGGCAGGGCAAGGCGGCAACATCGGACAGCGCGTTCGACAAGGCCAAGCGCGTCACTGTGCGTTATTATCTCGATCATCTCGTTCCCGAAGCACTGGGCAAGGCGGCGGCGGCAACAGCCGGAGCAGCGTTGCTTTATGAATTGACGGCCGAAGAGCTCGCAGCCTGAACGACGGTGCCTGTCTCTGATAGGAACGGAAACAACCGATGACAACGCAAACCGCTACCCTTGCCGCCGGATGCTTCTGGTGCGTCGAGCCGATTTACGACAATCTGGCGGGCGTCGCGAGCGTGGAAAGCGGTTACATCGGCGGACAGACTGTCAATCCGACCTACAAAGCGGTTTGCAGCGGCACCACGGGCCATGCCGAAGCCATCCGGATCGTCTTTGATCCGGCTGTCGTCACGTTTGACGAGATCCTCGACATCTTCTTCGAGATTCACGATCCGACGCAGCTGAACCGCCAAGGCAATGACATCGGCATCCAATATCGTTCGGCCATCTTCCCGGAATCGCCGGAACAGGAAGCCGCTGCCCGCGCCGCGATTGCGCGCGCACAGGGGGATTATACAAAACCGATCGTGACGACGGTCGAAGCCGATGCGCCGTGGTATGTCGCTGAAGATTATCACCAGGAATATTTCGAGCGCGAAGGGGCGGCCAACCCCTATTGCCAGATGGTCGCCGCGCCGAAACTGGCAAAATTCCGCAAGAAGCATGCGGATCGATTGAAGACGTCAAGCGCCGTGGTATGATCTGAACCAGTCGACGAATTTCGGGATGCCTTCCGCGAGCATTGTCGTCGGTTCATAGCCATGATCGCGCGAAATGGCATCAATGTCCGCATAGGTTGCGGGCACGTCGCCCGGCTGCATCGGTTGAAAGTTGCATATGGCAGTCTTTCCCGTCGCTGCTTCGATCAGCTTAATAAAGTACATCAGCGTTTCGGGGCGGTTGTTACCGATGTTGTACACCGCATGCGGTGCCACGCTGCCGCCTGGCTTTGGGGCATGATCGTCCGCCGGTGGCCGGTCGTTGCAGGCCACAACGCCAGCCACGATGTCATCGATATAAGTGAAATCTCGGCTCATATCGCCGTTGTTGAAAACCCTGATCGGTTCGCCCGCCAGAATCGCTTTTGTGAACAGCCACGGCGCCATGTCGGGCCTTCCCCACGGGCCGTAGACCGTGAAAAAGCGCAGCCCCGTCAGCGGAATGCGATAGAGATGAGCATAGGTTTCGCTCATCAGCTCATCGGCCCGCTTCGTTGCGGCATACAGCGAAACCGGGTGATCGGTCCGGTCATCGACGGCAAAAGGCAGCTTCTTGTTGCCGCCATAGACTGACGACGACGACGCATAGACCATCGGCACCGCTCGTTCGCGCGCCAATTCGAGCAGATTGAGATGCCCGACGATATTGGACCGGGCGTATGCCATCGGATTTTCGAGCGAGTAGCGGACGCCCGCCTGCGCGCCGAGGTGGATAATCCGGTCGAACGCGTCATCGCTCAGATGAAGATCGTCTGCGAAGTCGATGCGCCTGAACGTGAATGCCGATCCTTGGAGTGTCGCAAGACGCGCTTTTTTCAGCGCGGGATCATAATAGTCGTTGAGATTGTCGATCCCGACCACTTCATCGCCGCGTGCAAGCAGCGCCGCCGATACGGCAGCGCCGATGAAACCCGCAGCGCCCGTCACCAATACTCTCACTTGGCCCCCGCTGCTGCGCGCCGCAAACGATCGTTGATCGCGATGCCTAACCCGACCTGCGGGATCGGCGCAACCGCAATGCGCGCGACGGACGACTGGTCAGCGGCGTGGAGTGCGTCGAAAAGTCCGGCAGCGGCTTCGTCCAGATCGCCGCGTGGACTCAGGCTATGGTCGCCGACGACCGGTCCGAACCCCAAATGCCATTCATCTGCGGCAACGGTCTGTGCATTCAGGCGCAGCGGTTTCGACGGGGCATAATGCGCGGTCAGTTGCCCCGGCGCCTCGATGCTGCCGTTGTCATTGTTCGCAACAGCACCGTCGATCAAAACCGGTCCATGCCGCAGCAGTGTCACTGTGCTTCCCTCGACCTTGACGATAGTCGATTCGATACCGCCGGTTGTCGGTCCGTCGTCGATGATCAAGGGAATTTTTCCGTCGAGCGTCCGTAGCACATGTTCGGCCCGCGTCGGGCTGATCGTGCCGCTCGCATTGGCGCTGGGCGCGGCGAGTGGCAGGCCTGTGGCAACCAGCAAGGCGCGCATGACGGGGTGACTAGGGATTCGGAGGGCAATGGTCGAAAGTCCGGCAACCGCGTCCGTCGCAATCTGTGCTTCTGGCCGAAGCGGGACAACGATCGTCAACGGCCCCGGCCAATGGCGTTCGGCTAGGTCCAGTGCGGTCGCACTGAACGTGCCGATCGCCCGTGCCTGATCCAGCGTCGCGACGTGCACGATAAGGGGATTGAACGCGGGACGACCTTTCGCCGCAAAAATCGCTGCGACGGCGGCAGCGGAGGTTGCGTCGGCAGCCAGACCGTAAACCGTTTCGGTCGGCACGGCGACCGGTCGACCCGACCTGATCAGCTGTACCGCGTCATCGCTGGCCCGATCGGAAAAGAGCATGATATCGGTTTGCACCGTCAATGGCTCCATATGCCGCGCGTGTCGTAGATGATTTTTCCTTCACGCTCTTCGGGCGGGACCGATTTGAATAGATCGTGGTCGACCAGAACGATGATGACCGGGCAGTCGAGCAACGCTGCGTCGATATCAGCCAGCGTTGCGCCGGTGCCATCGAAAAGTGACGGCAGCTTGTCAGTGTAGGGTTCGACGATGGCTACCCGGTCGCCGAAACGCTCTGCCAGATCGACAGCGACTTTAAGGGCGGGGCTCTCTCGAAAATCGTCCACATTGGCTTTGAAGGCCAGACCGAAAAGCGCGACACGGCCCGGATTATCGTCAATCAGTCGACTGGCATGATCGACGACATAGCCGATTTTCGCATCGTTCACTTCGCGCGCTGTGCGGATCAGCGGCGTGATTTCGGGCGCGCTATGAACGATGAACCACGGGTCCACCGCGATGCAGTGCCCGCCAACCCCGGGGCCGGGAGATAGAATGTTTACGCGCGGATGCCGGTTGGCGAGGCGGATGACGTCCCAAACATCGATGCCGAGCTTGTCGCTGACCATCGACAGCTCGTTGGCAAACGCGATATTGACGTCGCGGAAAGCATTTTCGCTGAGTTTGACCATCTCGGCAATTCGCGCACTCGTCGTAACACAGGCGCCACGAACAAAACTCTTGTAGAACGCCAGCGCTTTGCGCGCGCAACGCGGTGTAATCCCGCCGATGCAACGATCATTGTCGATCAATTCGATCAGAATGCGACCGGGCAAAACGCGCTCGGGGCAATAGGCGATGGCTATGTCGGCGGTGCCGTTCCCGGTCTGGGGTACCTTGAGATCAGCGCGCAATGTCGCGATCAGGTCTCGGACGGCTTCCGTGGTGCCGACCGGAGACGTCGACTCAAGGATGATTAGATCACCCGCCTTCAGCACGGGCGAAATCGTCCGCGCGGCACTCAGGACATGACCGATGTCAGGGGCGTGGTTCGCATCGAACGGCGTGGGGACAGCGATGAGGAAGACATCCGACGGCTCGACAGTCATCGATGCCCGCAACAGCCCGCGCGCGACGACACCCTGCACCAATGCATCAAGATCGACTTCCTCGATATGAACCTGGCCTGCATTGACGGTATCGACGACGTTCCGATGAACGTCGATGCCCAGCACCGAAGCACCCGAGCGCGCGACGACCGCGGCAGTCGGCAGACCGATATAACCCAACCCCATAACGCAAACGGTGGGATGAACGCTAACCGGCATTGGCGATGACTTTCGCGATACGTGACGCAGCTTTACCGTCGCCAAAAGGGGAATGGGCATGACTCATTGTATCATACGCCGACGTATCATCGAGCAATCTTGACACTTCGCTGACAATTGCTGCCGGATCGGTCCCCACCAGCCTCGCCGTGCCGGCAGCAACACCTTCGGGCCGTTCGGTCGTTTTTCGCATGACAAGGACGGGTTTGCCGAACGCCGGCGCTTCTTCCTGCACACCGCCGCTGTCGGTCAGCACCAGCATGCACCGGTCCAGCAGGCGAACGAAATCGGGATAAGCGAGGGGTTCGGTCAAGGCAATATTCTGAATACTCTTCAGCGCCCCCATTGCGGCGCGGACATTCGGATTGGGGTGAACAGGGAAGACGATCCCGACGTCACTGCGCGCGGCTACTCTGGCGATTGCGTCGGCCATGCCCGCCATTGCCTCAAAATTCTCCCGGCGATGGCTTGTCACAACAATGATCTTTTTACCGCCGAAATTGTCGATCGTGGCATCGATATCGGCGCACATCGAAGGGTCGGCCGTCAGCCGCGCCCGTGTGGCAAGCAGCGCGTCGATGACCGTATTGCCTGTTTCGTAAATCGTGCTTTCGGGCACGGCTTCGCGTCGCAGGGCATCGGCCGCCGTTTTGGTCGGGGCGAAGTGCTGGTCGGCTATGGTCGCCACGATCTTGCGGTTTACTTCTTCGGGCCAGGGATGATGAATATCGCCGCTGCGCAGACCTGCCTCGACATGCGAAACCGGGATTTTTCGGTAATAAGCCGCCAGCGCGCCGACCATCGCGGTGGCGGTGTCGCCTTGCACAATCACTCGCTGTGGTTTTTCGAAGTCAAGAACCGCACCTAATTTTGTGAGCAGCGCTGCCGTTAGGCCGTCCAGTGTCTGCCCCGGCTGCATGATATTGAGATCATGATCGGGCACGATCCCGCTCAGCTGCAAAATCTGGTCCAGCATTTCGCGGTGCTGCGCGGTTACGCAGACCCGGCAGTCGATCCCCTCGGCTCGCAGGGCATCAATGACCGGAAACAGCTTGATCGCTTCGGGGCGGGTGCCGAAGACAGCGAGCACTTTGGTCGGCATATGCGCTCGGTCCCCCCCTTTCACGATCTTACGAGGCGCGAGCCCTAATCCCGCCAGTCTTGCACTCCGGTAAACGCAGCGACGCCTTCACGTCGACAGCACCCATTTTTCCCTGCCCTCGATGCCCAGCGCGGTGAGTTTGCCGCTCGCAAAGGCACCGGTATCGATGCCGATCCGGTTGTTACGCTCCTCGACATCTTCGGTAATCGAATGACCATGTACGACCATAAGGCCATGGTCGCGCGGATCGTCGAGAAACTCACGCCGGATCCAGCGCAGATCGCTAGCGCTTTGTTCATCAAGGGGGATGCCGGGGCGGATGCCTGCGTGGACGAACAGGTAATCGCCACAGCGCCATTGGTCGATAAAGTTTCTCATGAACGTGACATGTTCGACCGGAATATGCGCGGCAACGAGTTCGCCAAGATCACCGAGGTCGCAGGCATCATATTCCGCTTCCGTCACACCGTAACTAAGCAGCGTTTCGCGCCCGCCGACGCGGTGAAAAAGTGCTGCTGCCCTGCGGTCGCCTTCCCACGCGCGGATAAGAATTTCTTCGTGGTTGCCCATCAGCAAAATCGTCTTGGGCGACTTTGCGATGTGCATTGCCCGTTCGACGACACCGCGCGAATCCGCGCCCCGATCGACAAGATCGCCGAGGAATACAAGCTTGGTATCGGCTCGACCGCGTGCTTCATCATCAGCATCGATCAGCCCGATAAGCATATCGAGGCAATCACGCCGCCCGTGAATGTCACCGATAGCATAGACCCGCTCGCCCGCAGGCAGCGCATAAGCCGGCAATTCGGGCTCGGCAGCGCGTGCAAAAAACTTTTTGAAAATCATCGTTGTCGTTGCGCTCGAAACTTTAGGGGCGATGCACCGTCCCTTACACCGTTTCGTTATTAATGAGCGAATGAAGTTCGATCCCGATCCGATTCATGTGATCGCGGATGCGTGGCCAGCTTTGTGTCATGAAGCGTTCGCGTTCATCGTCGCGCAGACGCGCAATTGCCCCTTCTGCGACAAACATGCCGACGCCGCGCCGAACCGCGACATAGCCGTCGTCCTGTAACGACTGGTACGCCTTGGCAACGGTCAGCGGATTGGCGCCGTGCTCGCTGGCAAACGCGCGGACCGAGGGAAGTTGGTCACCTTCGCGGTAAGCCCCTTCAAGGATCGCGGCCGACAATCGGCTGCGGAGGCGCAGATAAACGGGAATTTCGGGAGAATCGCTAGCTGTCATGCCGTATTAATACACCATGTAACTGTCACTGTCAGCCCCAGTTTTTTACAATACTGTCATAATCGGGACGCGGGCGTTCCTCGAGTCCCTGTTTGGGTGAACCGATGAACAGAAAGCCTGCAATTCTGTCGCCAACGCTTCCGAACGTGTCGCGAACGGCGTCGGAATAGGCGGGCCAGCCCGTCTGCCAACTGCCCACAAACCCGCTGGCATGTGTTGCCGTGAGCAGGTTCATGCACGCCGCACCAACCGACAACTCCTGTTCCCAGACCGGAATTTTGCTGGCGCGAACCGGTGTCGAAAGCACGACGAGCAAGGTCGGCGCATGATGGGCAAACTGCCCGATCGCTTCGATTTCCAGACGGCCCGCTGTGGGCTTTTCGGCGCGGTATGCCGACGTTAGCAGGTTCGAAAGGCGGTCGCGGTCATGGCGATTGACGACGATAAACCGCCAGGGTGTGAGTTTGCCGTGATCGGGAACGCGGATGGCAGCTTCGAGGATCGTGCGCAGTTCCGCATCCGACGGACCAGGCTCGATCATGTCACGCGGCTTGCCCGAACGGCGGGTGCGCAAAAGATCAAGCGTCGAGGACGTGTCGTTGAACATGTTGCCGCCGCTAACAGCGCCCTCGCCAAGCGGCAAGGCAGGCTTTAGGTCGGGCCGATGTTTGCGTTGCTCCTTGTGCTTGTCTCGGCTCCGAGCGATGCAGCGGTTCGCGCCGCGGCAGCGCAGGATGTGCGGGTCGCTGCCATCGGCTATCGGTTGGCACGCGCCGGCATTGGTCCCGCAGCTCAAGGTTTCTGCGACGGTCAGGTCAGCCTTCCGGGCCTTGTCGTTCAGGACATTACCCAATACGGACCTGCCGACCATGATGCAGCACGGCGCGCGCTCGGCATCGGTGACGGGCCCACAATCGTCGCTGTCATACCTGAAAGCGCGGGGGCATGGGCAAAACTGCGGCCGGGCGACCGGATCATTTCCGTGAACGGCGAGGCGATCAACGCCGGGGTGTCACGCGCACCCTATGCGCGGATGGCGCAATTCGAGGCAATGATGGAAAAAGGGCAGCGACTTGGCGGCGCGACGATAGAATTCCGGCGGGGGAACGATGATTTCAGCACGTATCTAAACGCTGAAGCGGGTTGCCCGTCGTGGTTTCAGGTCGTGTCGCGACGCCCGATCAATGCGCAGGCCGACGGTCGTTATGTCCAGATATTTTCCGGTATGATCGATTTTGCCGCGAACGACGATGAACTCGCGACGATCATGGCGCATGAACTGGCGCACAATATCTTGCGCCACATCGCGCAGCAAACCCCGTCGAAGCAGGCCGAGTACGAAGCCGACCGGTTGGGCGTCTGGTTGGTGGCCCGGGCAGGCTATGATGTCGATGCCGTCGTCCCATTCTGGACACGGTTCGAGAAGCGGACCAATGCGGGCATCTTCGCCGACGGGTCGCACCCGTCGCCGAAAAAGCGCTTGGCAGCGGTGGCCAAAGCGGTCGAAGAATTGAAAGCGCAACGGGCCGCCGGGCAAGCTTTGATCCCGGTCAAGCAATAATCCGGCTTCACACCTCCGTTTTCCTCGCTAGTCTACGTTACAACAATATTGCGCAGTGAACGCGCCACTGAAGGGGTTCGCCGTTTTGAAGAACATGACATTATGGGCAGAAGCAGACTGGATTGCTGCCATCGCCGTGGTTGTGCTTGCGCTATTCCTGGCCGTCGGCGCGAAGGTTGCCATTCAGAAGGAACCCGAATTCGCCGGGCATCCCAAAGGGCTCTATATGCTCTTTTTTGCCGAAATGTGGGAGCGTTTCTCCTATTACGGCATGCGGGCGATCCTGATTTTCTACCTGACGCAGCACTGGTTGTTCTCGGATTCCAAATCGAGCGTGATCTACGGGGCCTACACCGCACTCGTTTACATCACCCCGGTGCTCGGCGGCTATCTGGCGGACCGCTATCTGGGGCAGCGCAAGGCGGTGGTCTTCGGCGGTGTCCTGCTGGCAGCCGGGCATAGCCTGATGGCCGTCGAGGGTGTCGGCGGGCAGAATGACCCGACAATCAACGTCTTCTGGGCGGCATTGGCGTTCATCATCGTCGGCTCGGGCTTTCTGAAGGCAAACATCTCGGTGATGGTCGGGCAGTTGTACAAGCTCACCGATATCCGCCGCGACCCTGCCTATACGATCTTTTACATGGGCATTAACGTCGGCGCGGCGATCGGCACGATCTTGGTTGCCTACCTCGGCCAGACGATCGGCTGGGGCTTCGGGTTCGGGCTTGCCGGGATCGGGATGCTTGCCGGGCTGGTGGTGTTTGTGCTGGGGAAGAAAGCGTTGAACGGGGCAGGCGAGGCCCCGGCACCTATTTCCAAGTCGAAAGAATGGACAATTTATGGCATCGGCGTCGCTGCCGTTGCGGTGATCTGGGCGCTTGTTCAGGCGCAAGGCGTGATCCAGACCCTGCTCGCGATCTCGGGCGTCGCGTTGCTTGGCTATGTTCTTTACGAGAGTTTCAAACTTCCGAAAGAACCGCGCGAGCGCATGTTCGCGATCCTGTTCCTCATCTCGCTAAATCCAATCTTCTGGGGTCTGTTTGAACAGGCGGGCGGATCGATGAACCTGTTCACGGATCGATTTGTCGACCGCAGTGGGGTTCCCGCCGGTATCTTCCAGTCGATCAACCCGATCTACATCATCCTGTTCGCGCCATTTTTTGCCGCGCTGTGGCAATGGCTGGGCCGCAAAGGCATGGAGCCTTCGGCGCCCGCCAAATTCGGCCTTGCGCTGCTGCAGATGGGCTTTGCCAATCTCGTCCTCGTCTGGGGCGCGTCGGCCTATGGTCTTGCGGCGATGACGCCGGTCTATCTCGTTTTCCTCTACTACATGTTCGCGACCACCGCCGAGTTGTGCCTGTCACCGGTCGGTTTGTCGGCCATGAACCGGCTCGCACCGAAATACCTCGCCTCGCTTATCATGGGGGCATGGTTCTACATGACCGCAGTCGGCAATTTCGTCGCGGGCAAAATCGGCGAAGCGACGGGTGGCGAGGGTGGCGAAATGTCCAAACAAGGGCTGCTCGACGTATACCAGCTGTTCGGCTGGATTTCGATCGGTGTCGGTGTCGGCGTCCTGCTCTTCTCGCCCGTGGTGAAGCGCTGGATGCACCTCGATACGCTCGAAGATGATAAGGCGGAGGCCAGATAATGCGTTTTGTTTTGATTGCCGGTGTGTTGCTTGCCGGATGTACGACGACCGAGCCGAAGACATCGGTATCCTCATCGAAACCTGTGGCTGCGAAATGGAATGCCGACCCATTCCCTTCGACCTACGCAGCCTATCCCAGCACGCCGACAGCGATCATCAACGCGACTGTCTTCGACGGCGAAGGCGGGCGCATCGAGCGTGGGACGGTGTTCATGTCGGGTGGCAAAGTCACGGCAATCGGTGGATCAGACACATCCGTGCCCGACGGGACCACGGTCATCGACGGCACCGGCAAATGGGTCACGCCCGGGATCATCGATATTCATTCACATCTGGGCGATTATCCCAGTCCGCAAGTGTCCGCGCACTCGGATGGCAATGAAGCGACCGGCCCGGTTCGTCCCGAAGTCTGGGCCGAACATAGCGTCTGGCCGCAGGACCCTGGGTTCAGCCGCGCGCTTGCCAACGGCGGCGTGACCGCACTGCAGATTCTCCCCGGCTCCGCCAATCTATTCGGGGGGCGGACCGTGACGCTGAAGAATGTCTATGCCCGCACGATGCAGGGCATGAAATTTCCCGGCGCGCCTTACGGCCTGAAAATGGCGTGCGGCGAAAATCCGAAGCGCGTTTACGGGGGTCGCAATCAGCCGCCTGCAACGCGCATGGGCAATGTTGCTGTCAACCGCGCGACGTGGGCGAAAGCCGTTGAATACAAAAGGAAGCTCGACAAGGGCGGCGATGTGACGCGCGATATTGCCATGGATACGCTGGCGGGGGTGCTCGCTGGCAATATCCTTGTCCACAATCACTGCTACCGCGCCGACGAGATGGCGATCGTCATCGATATGGCAAAGGAATTCGGCTACAAAGTCAGCACCTTTCATCACGCCGTCGAGAGTTACAAAATCGCCGATCTGTTGAAAGCGGCTGGCATCTGTTCGGCGATGTGGTCCGACTGGTGGGGGTTCAAGATGGAATCCTATGACGCCGTCAACGAAAACATCCCGCTGGTGCACAATGGCGGCGCGTGCGCGATCGTGCATTCCGATGACCCAAACGGCATCCAGCGCCTGAACCAGGAAGCCGCCAAAGCACTTGCGGACGGTCGCCGGGTCGGGATCAATGTGTCCGACGAAATGGCATGGACGTGGCTCAGCTATAATCCGGCCAAGGCCATGGGGATTGCGGACAGGACCGGCAGCCTTAAGCCCGGCAAAATGGCCGATGTCGTTTTGTGGAACGGGAATCCGTTCAGCATTTACGTCCGGCCCGAACGTGTATGGATCGACGGCGCGATGATGTATGACGCCAACGATCCGAAACGCCGCCCGGTGAGCGATTTCGAACTCGGTCAGACCGGCGAAGGAGACGCCAAGTGAAGCATCTCCTTCTTGCCTGTGCCGCGTTGATCGCTGCGCCTGCGACTGCCGAGACTGTTGCAATCACGGGTGGCATGGTCGCTATCGGGGACGGAACGGTTCCCGTGCAAGGCACAGTTGTCATCCGCGACGGACGCATCGTCGCCGCCGGGCCAGCGGTTGCGGTGCCCAG
>JBGSMP010000201.1:0-15189 GCA_041740105.1 Sphingomonadaceae bacterium | reverse complement strand
GGGCCCGATGCGATCATCGATGCCGCACGTCGGCCGGTCGACTGGACGATGGCGTCGATCGTGGGCTGTGCAGGGCTCAAATCGACAATGGCGGCGCTCGAAGGCGGGCTTACCGTCGCGCTGGCAAACAAGGAATCACTGGTATCGGCGGGTGCGCTGATGACGCGGGCGGCGACGGCGTCAGGGGCGCTGCTGCTGCCGGTCGATTCCGAACACAATGCCATTTTTCAGTGCCTTTCGGGCAACCCGGTCAAGCGCGTCCGTCGGATCGTTCTGACCGCAAGCGGCGGCCCGTTCCGGACCTGGTCGCGCGCGGAAATGGCCGACGTGACACCCGAGCGCGCGGTCAAACATCCGAACTGGTCGATGGGCGCAAAAATTTCTGTCGATTCGGCAACGATGATGAACAAGGGTCTCGAAGTGATCGAGGCGCATTATCTGTTCGGTATCGAAAGTGCGCGGCTGGATGTTCTTGTGCATCCGCAATCGGTCATTCATTCGATGGTCGATTATGTCGATGGCTCGACGCTGGCACAATTGGGTTCGCCCGATATGCGTATACCGATCGCATCGACGCTGGCATGGCCCGACCGGATGGAGACCACGGCAAAGCCGCTCGACCTGACGATGATCGGTCGCCTTGATTTCGAAGCGCCGGACGCCGAGCGCTTTCCTTCTTTGAAGCTCGCGCGCGAGGCGCTGGAAGCCGCTGGCGCGCGTCCGGCCATTCTCAATGCGGCCAATGAAATGGCTGTGGCCGCGTTTCTGGCGCATCGCATTGGTTTCCTTGCCATCACCGACGTTGTGAATGCCGTGCTCGACCGCTATGACCCGAACGCACCGCACACAATCGAAGACGTTCTCCAAATCGATGCAGAAGCGCGGGCAATTGCCACAGAGACCATGAAAGCAGTCGCCGCTTGATCGAGTCACCCAATTTTTTCTGGACGATCCTGTTTTTCGTCCTCGCGATTTCGCCACTCGTGTTCATTCATGAGATGGGCCATTATCTCGTGGGGCGCTGGTGCGGGGTGAAGGCCGAGGCGTTTTCGATCGGCTTCGGGCGCGCGATTGCCAAATGGACCGACAAGCGCGGGACGGTATGGCAGGTCGGCTGGCTCCCGCTCGGTGGCTATGTGCGCTTTGCGGGTGATATGGGCGTCTCGAGCCAGAGCGATCCGAATTGGCTGAAGCTGCCGCCCGAGGAACGGAATCAGACGTTTCAATCAAAAGCGCTGTGGCAGCGCGCCCTGATTGTCCTCGCTGGGCCAATCACGAATTTTCTTTTTGCGATCATTGTGTTCATAGCGCTGTTCGGCACGCTGGGTGAACCGAGGACACCGCCGGTTATCGCTATAATCGAGCAGGGATCGGCGGCCGACGCGGCCGGGCTCAAACTGGGGGATACCATTACGGCCGTCGAAGGGCAGGCCGTAGAAAGCTTCGAAGACGTCGCAAGGCTCGTGTCGATCCATCCCGACGAGCGATTGATCATCAGTATCTCGCGCAGCGGTCAGGGGCTCGCACTCGCCGCAACACCGCGCGTCAATATCTACCGCGACCGCTTCGGCAACGAAATGCGGCGCGGTTTGCTCGGCATCGGCCCGTCGAAGCGCATCAACGTCAAGCACCCCATTGCCGAACTCCCTGGCGCCGCTGTGCGCTTTACGATAAATTCGGTCCGAACAATGGCAACCACGTTGTGGCAAGTCGTCTCGGGCACGCGCTCGATCAAGGAACTCGGCGGTCCGGTTAAAATTGCGCAAATCTCGGGTCAGCAGGCGACACTGGGACCGATCGACTTCCTTTGGCTGATGACAATGATCTCGATTAACTTGGGGTTCATCAACCTGTTGCCAATTCCGATGCTCGATGGCGGCCATTTGCTTTTTTACGCCATCGAGGCGGTGCGCCGAAAACCGGTTCCGGCAGCGGCGCAGGAATGGGCGTATCGATCAGGATTGTTTGCGCTGTTGCTGTTTATGGTCGTCGTGACGGTTAACGATCTTGCCGGTTTGGGCTTGTGGCGCGGCATCGCCGGGTTGATCGGATGAGCCGCATCGGGCAGGGCGGCGCGGATTCATTGTTGATTTTTGAAGGGCGGTTTCCGCGTGACAGTTAAAATGCCGACGAAATGCCCAAATCGCCATCTCTCCGCGTTAATGATCGGAACGATGCTCGCTGGCGTGCCGTTGCTGGCAAACGCACAGACGGCGCGGCCAACGCCGATAACTCCGGCTGCGCCTGCCGCGGCACCGGCCACGGACGGCGGCACGATCAAGTCGATTGCTGTTTCGGGATCGCAACGGATCGAGGGGGAAACCGTCCGTTCCTATGTCAAGCTGCGCGCCGGGGCACCTTATACGCGCGAAACGCTGGATCAGGCGCTTCAGGATCTGTTTGCGACTGAGTTGTTCGCCGACGTCCAGATTCGGGACGAGCAGGGCGCATTGACGATCATCGTCAAGGAAAACCCGGTTATCAACCGCATTGTTTTCGAAGGAAACAAGCGCGTCAAGGAAGACAAGCTCGGCAAGGAGTTGAAACTCGCGCCGCGAACGATCTTCACGCGTTCGAAAGTGCGCGCCGATATCACGCGCATCATCGAACTTTACCGCCGACAGGGCCGCTTTGCCGCCACGGTCGAGCCCAAGATGGTGATGCTCGACCAGAACCGCGTCGATATCGTTTACGAAATCAGCGAGGGGCCCAAGTCGAAGGTCCGCCAGATCAACATCATCGGCAACGAAGTGTTCGGCGATGGTCGGTTGCGCGGCGAAATGGTCACGAAGCGGTCGCGGTTCTACCGATTTTTCTCGTCGAACGACAGCTATGACCCCGACCGGCTGGCGTATGACCAGGGCAAGCTGCGGCAGTTTTATCTGACCAACGGTTATGCCGATTTCCGCGTGGTGTCTGCTGTCGCCGAGCTTACCCCCGACAAGCGCGATTTCATCGTGACCTATGTCGTCGAAGAAGGCGACCGTTACAAATTCGGCGACGTCGAAGTCGAAAGCGATATTCGTGACTTCACGGCCGCCGCTATTAAGCCGTTGCTCCCGATGCAAAAAGGCCAGTGGTATAATGCCAAGCAGGTCGAGGATACGGTCGAAGGCGTAACGCAGACCGCTGGGCTGCTCGGCTATGCATTTGCGCAGATCGATCCACAGTTCGAGCGCGATAAAGACACCAAGACGATGAAAATCACGTTTCGGGTGGCCGACGCGCCGCGCGTTTACGTCGAACGGATCGACATCAACGGCAACACTTTGACGCAGGACAAGGTCGTTCGGCGTGAATTTCGCGTTGCAGAAGGCGATGCGTTTAACGGCATTGCCATTAAGCGCTCGCAAGAACGTATTCAGAGCCTTGGTTTCTTTCAGGAAAAGCTGGAAATTACCCAAAAGCAGGGATCGGCACCTGATCGTGTTGTGTTGGAAGCAAATGTCGAGGAAAAATCGACCGGCGAGCTTCAACTGTCAGCGGGCTTCTCGAGCCTCGAGCGGTTCATCGTCAATGCATCGATCCGTCAGCGGAATTTCCGCGGCAAGGGGCAGGAGCTTCGCGCTTCGGTCAATTACTCGACCTATTCGAAGTCGGTCGAACTGGGGTTCACCGAACCCTATTTTCTCGACAAGAACATCGCGCTTGGCGGTGATGTTTTCCGGCGCGATTATAATTCGTTTCAATTCACCGGGAGTGGTGATCGGCAGACGACTTATCAACAGATTACGACGGGCTTCCAGCTCCGTATGGGCGTTCCGATTACCGAATATTGGTCGTTCGCTGCGCGCTACGGTCTGAGCTTCGATGAAGTCACGCTTGATCGCGAAACCTATTTTTATGATCCGAACGGAACGGGGTCGCTCGATACATGCGACCCATTGCGGGCGGGGCGTTATCTTTGCGATTCACTCGGCGACCGAACGACCTCGTCGGTGGGTTACAGCCTCGTGTTTTCAAACTTGAACAACAATATCCGGCCGTCACGCGGTCAGCGGCTGGTCTTCAGTCAGGATTTTGCTGGCCTTGGCGGCAACGTCAAATATCTGAAATCGCGGATCGACGCGGCGAAATATTGGGATCTGGGCAGCCGGTTCATTTTTTCCGCAAGTGTCGAGGGCGGTTATGTGTTGCCGTTCAACAAGTCTCCCGGGCCAAATATCGACAAAGTCCGCCTGACTGACCGCTTTTTCCTCGGTGAACCGCAAATGCGCGGTTTCGATATTCGGGGCGTTGGTCCACGCGTTATCCGAACGCCTTACACTACTGACGCTGCGGGCATGCCGGTGCTAGTGACCGACGAGCAGCAGATTTCCGATGACGCTATCGGTGGGCGTGCTTATTATCAAGGTCGTCTGGAACTGGAAATTCCGCTTGGGTCGGGTGCCAAGGAATTGGGGCTTAGACCGTCGGTATTTCTCGATGCAGGGGCCGTATTTGGTGTAGTCAGGCCAGCGCTGTTCGATTTGCGGCCGGGCGACCCCGGCCTCAACCGCCCGATTTTGAACAACGGTTCGCGTCAATGTCTCCCAAATCCGCCAACTAATCCCGCGACCCCGCAAGCACCCTTGTTCAACGAACCGGCAGGAGGATGCCCGTCGGCGACATCTACGTTGTTCCAGCAGACGTTTCCCGCTTTCAGGGAAACGTTCGTCGGCAACAGTGCAAAACCACGCGTCGCAATTGGCGTGGGCGTCAACTGGAATTCCCCTTTCGGCCCGTTTCGCATAGATGTCGCAAAAGTCCTGCTAAAGGAGCCGGGCGATCAGACCAAAACTTTCACATTCAACGTAGGAACACAATTCTGATGAAGACCATTTTCAAAGCCGCCTTGCTCGCTGCGGCTCCCGTCCTTGCCATGCCATCGCTCAGCTATGCACAAGCGGCTCAGGGCATCGCTGTCGCTGATATTCAGGGCGCTGTGCAAAAGTCTGCCGCTTTCATCACAGCAATGAACCAGATGAAAACGACATATGCCGCGCCGATCGCGACGTTTGAAGCCCGTTCGAAAGTGCTTCAGGCCGAAATCAACCCGCTCGTGACGGCATTTCAGGCTGCGCAAAAGGCGAATACACCGCAGGCAACGCTGCAAACCCAGTATACCGCAATCCAGACCAAGCAGCAGGCCGCACAGGCCGAACTTCAGCGCTTGTCGGCACCGATTGCGCGCGCGCAGGGCTATGTCGAAGAACAGATCGGTGCCAAGCTCGAAGCGGCGATCAAGTCAGCGATGGTCACGCGCAAGGTCAATCTGGTGATCTCGCCGCAGGCCGCGATTTCGTATCAGCCTTCGGTTGATATTACCGATGCGGTGGTGACTGAACTCAATCGCACGGTGCCAACAGTCGGCATTACACCACCGGCAGGTTGGCAGCCCGGCGGGCAGGGGGCAGCCGCCGCTTCGCCAACCGCGCCAAGGCCAACGACACCAGCGCCCACAGGTCGCTAAATGGAACTCGACATCCGGGGCGTGATGGCGGCGCTGCCCCATCGCTTCCCGATGTTGCTTGTTGATCGCGTCGAAGAACTGGTCGTCGACCAGCGCATCGTCGCGATCAAAGGCGTCACCATCAACGAGCCGTTTTTTGCCGGCCATTTCCCTGGTCGGCCGATCATGCCGGGGGTTTTGATCGTCGAAGCGCTGGCCCAAGCAGCAGGTGTTCTTGCCGTTGAATCGCTCGGACTCGCCGGTTCAGGCAAGCTCGTTTACTTTATGGCGATCGACGGAGCGAAATTCAGGGCACCGGTTGAACCGGGCTGCCTGCTCCGGCTCGAAGTCGAATTCTTGCAGAAGCGCAGCAGCGTGTGCAAATTCGCCGGACGCGCACTGGTCGACGGAAAATTGGCAGCCGAGGCGAATTTCACGGCAATGATTGCCGATCCACCCGCGTGACTTGCCCCGACGACGATTAGTCGCTAGGCGCGCGCTTCACCTTCAGGCTGGTCGGAACCAGCCAAATTCTAGGAACGCGTCATGAAGCCTGCCATCCACCCCGAATACCACATGATCAACATCAAGATGACCGACGGAACCGAGTTCCAGACGCGGTCGACATGGGGCAAGGAAGGCGACACGATGACGCTCGAAATCGACCCGACGTCACACCCGGCATGGACAGGCGGATCGGGCAAGATGCTCGACGCCGGCGGTCAGGTTGCGCGCTTCAATAAGCGCTTTGGCGGGCTTACGCTCAAGAAGTAAGCGGTCGCACGACCACGCGATCTAATTCAAAATTCGAATGGATCGGCTGCGATCGTTCGCGCGATGAGGAAACAGTCTGCGACGAGTTGCAGCGGTGCGAGGTCGACGTCGCTTTTGCCGTCGCGGATCAGGCTCAGAAAATGGTGATACATTGCGGGATATTCGGCGGTCGGCATGATGACCTGTTCGACATCGTTAATCGTGAGTCGATGACCGCCCTGGCGCAATAGAAGGCGGTCGGTTCCTGCCTCGACGGCAATGTCCCAATGCTGTGGCCCGATTTGGCGAAAATCGAATGTTGCAGCAGTCGGCACGCCGTCGGCTGACTGCAAGACGATATCGGCCGCAATCGGTGCTTCGCAGTTGGTCGGGACGTGAAGCGTTGACGCAACCACCCGAATTGGCGCGCCGATGATCTCGGTGAGGACGGAAAGCGCATTGATGCCTGGATCGAACACCCCAAATCCGCCATGATTCAGGATCCATTGCTGGCCGGGGTGCCATACACGGATATCCTCCTGCCAATCGATCGTAATCGCGGTAGCATGCCGGCTGCAAAGCCAAGACTTGGCTGCTGAAACGGCCGCACCGAAACGAGAATGCCAGCTTGTAAAGAGCGTGACGCGCGCAGACTGAGCCAGTTCGGCCAAAATCTGAACCTCGCTGACTGTCGCGCCTGGAGGCTTTTCCAGAAAAACATGTTTGCCGGCAATCAGCGCGCACCGTGCGTCGTCAAAGCGCGCGCTCGGCGGCTGGCACAAAACAATCGCGTCGATTGCGATGTTGCTGGCGAGCATCGCGTCGAGCGATGCAAAGTTGGGAACATCGTCCAGCGTTGCGTTCCGGCTGGCGATGGCGACGAGTTCGACCCCGTCGGTTGCGGCGATGGCTGGAAGATGCTGGTCACGGGCAATCTTGCCAAGCCCGACGAGACCAATTCGCATTGCATTTGGCAAAAAAGAAGGTCCTTCGCGTGGCGGGCCACGACCGATGAAGATGAGCACTACGAATACGCTGTAGCACTATGATCGCCTGCAGAGGTCGCAGGCACTCACTCCGCTGGTTGCAAAGCGCGGTCTGGCCGTACCTCTTGGACCCGCCTTTTGTACAATCGTGCGCTGCGCTTGCGCATCCAGATCAGAACGCCAGTCACGCTCAATATGACGATAACTAATCCAACGGCGCTCACGGCAATCCGCCACGGCAGGCCGAGCACCACGCCCATATGCAATCCGAAGAGCCAGGTTTCGAAAGTCGTACGGGCGTGTTGGCCCGTTGGGAGTTTGAGATGGACCAGCTGGCCAGTGTCAGCATCGAATGCCGCCCGGCCCCCAACAAACCGAGTATAGACATCGCGGTCGGACTGAAATGCATAGATATACACCCCCCTCGCACGATCCAGTCGCAGCCATTCTTCGCGCGTCACGACGAAGCCATCGCGCAAACCAGCTTGCGTGACCAACACCCGGCCACGATCTCTAGCTTCGGCCCAATCGAGGGAGGGTCGGGAAAGCGGCTCTCTTAGAACCGGTAAATCCGAAAAGCTGGGTGCCTCACCCAGTACAGCCCTCATCACGGGGGAATAAACAGGCTGCAGGTTAAACCCTACGCTCGACCAAGCGAACACCAGCAGCAAGGGCCAAAGCCACAGGCCGCCGGCTCGATGCAAATCAAAGTTCAGCTTGGCAGACGTCGTACGTCGAACTGCCCACGCCTTGCGCCAGTGTTCCCACCGTCGAATGCGGCTCACAGGAAGAGTAAGATACCAGCCGACAAAGCAATCTATGACCCAGATCAAGGCTGCAATGCCGAGCGCAAATCTTCCGATTTCGCCTGCCGCCAAGCTGTAGTGCAGCTTATAAAGAAATGGCATCAGATTGACAGTGCCCTGGGTAATATCTCCCCATGTACGACGGCCCATCTCCGTGCCGCTCACGGGATCGAGTGCGAGTTCATCAAAGTTCAGTTCGCTGCCTCCCGGCTTTGCCGATACCGAGATAATCGCGGTGGATCCGGGCGGTATATGCAACGGAACAAAGTTGACCTGTCCCCCACTAAGGAGCTCGGCCCGCCGCCGAAGTTCCAGAGGATCCAACCGTTCGCCATCTGTATGGGATGTCATGAAGGTCGGCGCGGCGATCTGCTCGAGCTCTGGATAGAAGGCCAGCAACGAACCGGTCCCGCCCGCTACGATGAGAAAATGCGCGATCGTCAATCCTGCCCATCGATGGGCCAGGACCCAAAGCTGTCGGCTCATGGCGCTACCGCTGCGCATGGAAAGAACCCGCCAACAACGTCAAAACTCGGTCGTCAGAGAGAAAAAGGCCGCGCGCGGCGACCCGAATAGGAACGAGCCGAACGCAGTACCTTCAATGAAGTCCTTGTTCGCAACGTTACGAACGTTCAGTCTGGCCGAAACGCGCTGATCGCCCAGATCGAACCCGTAACGCAACCCGAGATCAAACCGGACATAGCCATCGACCTTGAACGTATTGGCATCATTGGCAAATCTGTCGCCCGTGTAGAACAGACCCCCGTTAATCGCCAGTCCTTCAACCATCGGCACCTCGTAATCCGCATACAGGTTAAGCTGCGCACTCGGCACACCGCTCGGACGGTTTCCATCCACGCCAATGTTATTCGGATTGTTAATGATCGGATCCAGATAGAGCGCGCCTGCTACGAGCCGAAGGTCGGGCGTAATCTGCCCTGACAGGCTGATCTCGACGCCGCGATGGTCCTGGTTGCCGATGTAATCGAAAACGTTGTCGTCGCTTAGCGTCGCAAGCGGTTGGCTGATATCGAAATAAGCGATGGTTGCGAGAGCGCCGCGAAACAGCTCTGCCTTTATACCGAATTCAAACTGCTTGGTACGGGCAGGGTCGAGGAAGATCGAAGGATTGCCGAAGTTGGCAGCGGTCTGGGGAATTTGCACGCCGGTGGTGATGCCTTCCGAGTAGCTTCCGTAGACGGTAAGCTTGTCGGTCGGCTGCACGAGAAGGCCGATATTCGGCGAGATTGCATTGTCCTGATAAGTCGTGACGCGCGGTTGGTCCGCGACGGGGCGTTCATCGTTACGTTGCTCGGCAAAACGCGCCGCGACGAAAACCTTGAGCCAATCGGTCACTGTGATCAGGTCTGAGGCGAAGACTGCTTTTTGATTGAAGATCAGCGCATCGACCACCGGGCTGACAACCAAGTCGGCTGGTGCTGGTCGCGGGTTAGCGACTGGGTCGAAGATATTGGACGTACCGACATTCGGTTGCGCTGACACCAGCGAAAAACGCAGCGGGTTGCGGCTGTAGGCGCCACCCACGGCAATTTCATGCCGCAGGCCGAATGTATCGAACGCGCCTGTCACGAAAGCTTCCGTCGAGAAAGGGTCGCGGACCTGGTTGGGGCTGAAGAAAATCCGCCCGGTGAAATCACCATTCGCCTGGAGGGAGCCGGGCGCGATGCCAACAGCCTGCTGGTCGCGCTCCAGGCGCATCTGTTGGGCGCGCGCCTGAAGGGTCCATCCGTCCGCAAATTCCCACTTCAGCCCCGCGGAGCCAATGATGTTGGAGGTCGGATAGGTGCCGAACGCTTGGCCAATGAAGGTGGTCTGATCAAAGCGCCGGAGAAGGCCGAGGCGCTGCTCTGGCGTCAGTGCCGCCGCGAACGAACCGGTCGAGATCGTCGCTTGCTGTTCGAGATCGCGATACTGGTATTCAGCTTCGATATCGATCGTCAGCCGATCGGTTGGTTTCCATTCGATCAGGCCGCTGACCAGAATACGCGGGCCCGACACGCCATCAACAAACGTGGCCTCGCGCGCCGTGACCGCGTTGAACCGAATGCCGAAACCGTCGCCCAGTGGACCGCCGATATCCAGATGCGCACCGTAACTACCGAAGCTGTCGCCAAAAATCTGGGCAAAGCGGTAGGGCTCGCTGGTCGGACGCTTCAGAACGTAGTTGATGACTCCGCCGGGCGGCGTGAAGCCGTAGCGTACGGAAGTCGGTCCCTTGATGATCTCGACTGCTGCCTTGTTTTCGAACGGGCTTTGTACCTGATTTTGAAAGATCAGCCCTTCACGGCGGTAGCTCGATGAGTTGTCGAGATTGTATCCGCGCACATTGACGGTGTCATTGAACCCTGGCGGGCTGCTTACGATCGTCGAGGGATCGTTGCGCGCGATATCGCTCAACGAGCGAACTTGCTGGTCGATCAGCAGTTCTTGGGGGATGACTGTCACCGAGAACGGTGTGTCCAGCACAGGGGTTTCCGCGAAGGTCCCGCCTGCTTGGGTCTTCGACGTATAACCTTGCTCTCGCACACCGGTGACAATGATGTCGTCCACTGTGGCGACTTCCCTCGACGCACTGTCTGATGCAGGCGACGCTGTCTGAGCAATCGCAGTGGCGGGCGTAACGAGCAGGCTGGTGGCCAAAAGCACGCTTCGAAATTTAGTCGGTGTTCTCAAAGCCATCGAAGCCTGCCGTTGCAACTCGTTCGCAAGAGCAATAAGCAGAGCATTTGCTGCGAGTCAATCGCAATAGTGGCCAGGGTTCAGGCCATCATGGGGGCAGTGCGTTGACCAGGATCAGCACGGATTTCCATCGGCTCCCGCTCCAGTGGGGAGGTCGAGCGCTGCCCGGCAGGTCGGAGGCGTTCAGTCCTCACCGTTCCACTGTCGGTTGGGCCACCGGGGTCGCTGGCCGAGGCTGGACTGGCGGCGGTAGCAGCGCTTCACCGGCCTGAGCACGGTGCAGTTCGACCATAGATCCCTCTACTTGCGGCACGATCAGCCCGTCGCTGAAGAACATGGCCTCCCTGCCGCGCAGGACATTCCGCGCGCTGTAACCGATCGTGTATTGGAGGACCGGGGTGCCGTTATACATCTCTTGGATGGGCAGCACGTCATCGTAGGAAACGAGCCATCGGACCTTGTGAAGCGACCTGACGGCCTGCGCGACCTCTAGGTGGTCTTTGTCGCTGTAGTAATCGTAGTAGAGTTGGCTACCCTTCTCGTAATAGGGCGGATCGAGATAAACGAGGGTTTTGGCAGGCCAAGCGGGACTTTTGGATTGAACAAACTCAACTGCATCAAGGTTGGTAAGCTCGATTCGTCGTCGGGCGGCCGCTATGCGCTCTATTCGTCGTATCAGATCGCTCTTGTTGTAGCGCGCATCGATTTTCCACTTTCCTGTCTGTTCGCGCCCCCCGATCACGCCGCCGTTGAGGATGCCAGACCGGTGCGTGCGATTGAGGAAAAACATCGCAAAGCCCAACTCGAGGTCGCTGGCATCATTTGGCGAGCGGAATACTGCTTTGAGGCGGTCGCGTGTCGCGAGGTCAACAGGAGTGTCGCTGATCAGGGCGGCCAGTTCGTCCGTCTGCTCAAGGACACTGCGCCAGAACGCGAACACAGGACGGCTAACGTCGTTAATCGCCACCCGCCTGACGACGCCGGTGAGCAAAAGTTCCCAAGCGACCGCCGCGCCGCCAGCGTATGGCTCGACATACAGCCCATCTGAAAGGGCGTTCTGCTTGATCAGAGACGCGACGAACCGGGCCAGCTTTCCCTTGCCGCCCGGATACCGCAGAGGCGAAAACCTGCCCGACTGCGGCAGGCGAGAATTGTTCAAATCGGCGGTCATGGCGCACCATAGATCGCGATGAACAACGGCTCGGACGTGTCCCAAGCGTTGCGCAGGACGTCTGCTGCCGGGACGTCGTATTTGTCATGATGATAATCATTGAGTGCCTGAATGGATGCGGGATCGGTTTTGCCGGTGAGCGTCCGCTTGACGCCGCGAAGATCGGTGCCGCTTGCCTTCCTGCTGTCGACCAAATGCTGAATGACCCTTTCGGCTTTTTGCGAAAGGTTGAGTTGGACGCTGCTGCCCTTAGCGTTGTTCTCCCACATCGGCATGTTCTCGTCCGTCATGTATTTCTCCAATGTGTGCTGGAGAAATGCCCGAAGGACGAACGCCGCCGACAGCGGGGTATCCGCCAACCGGAGGCGCGATGCTTCACGCACTAGCGCCTGCCCCTTCGATGTGTTGGGCTGGGCGAAATTGTGCCGTGAGGGTGCGAGGGTGGAACGCGGGGCCTTGGACTTGGTCGTCTTTCCCTTTGCGGCCTTCGAAGCAATAGAGGTTGTGCCACCCTTCTGTTGCCGGGGTCGGTCCTCACCGTCCTTCACTTCCGCATCGCGGAACGCCACAGCTGTCTTGCTCGGCTTCCCAGACGGGTGAAGCCCGGAGGGCAATCCATCGAAATAGGCTTCAATCTCCGAAGCTTTATTGTGGCTGCGAGTATCAATTCGCTTTTCGTGTATGCCCTGGAATATTCCCGTCAGCACATCGAGCACGAAGTGGGGCGGCTGAGTGAAGACAGGGACTTTCTCGCCTCCATCATCCTTCACCGACATCCCGAGCCAATCGCGGCCCTTCTTTGAATCAAGGAAGCGCCGAAGGACGCTGGGCTTCGCCTCAATCTCGGCGCGTATCTGCGCCCAATCATCATTCGAGAACGTCGAGTTGCGCTCAACGAAATCAATCACGTCCAGAACGGTTCGATCCTTCTGGAAACGCTGGATTTCCAAGGTGCCCCACGGAATGCGGGCCTCACCCTCCATGCCCCGGCCATGCCGCCGCAAAATCCATTCGTCTGCATCGGCACGGGTATCAAACAGGACGCAGCTTATCAGGTCGGCCGAGGCAGCATCGAAATCTTCGGCGACTTTCGCCAGCCTCTTTACAATTGTGTCGCCGAGCGAGGTGCCCTGTAGGACAGCTGGTTCATTCAGAACCTTAAGCGCGGCAAGACGGCGATTGCCATCAACGACCGTATAGCCCTCGCCCTCTTCAGCTTCCTTGATGATGTAAAGTGAGTCGCCGGGATCGAGCCCATGGTCGACGATACTCCGCATCATGGTCCGGAAGTGGTTCGCGTCCAGCCTGACAATTGCTTCCAGCGCCTCGGCCTGTGAATCGACGCTACCAATTCGGGGATTGTCCGGGTCAAGGAGCAGGTCGTCGATAGACAACTCCATGCGCGCCATACGAAATTCCCCCCGATCCCCTTTCGTGTGTAGTGGGCTAACTCGGCCGAGCGCGCAAGACGGCCCATCGCGACAGTCCCAAAACGGTAGGGTGACAAGAAACTACACCCGCTTCGTCCTAGACCTCATCCCGCAACTGTGCCGTCGGGATTCCCCGCAATCAGCGCATTGATCCAGGCGAGGCACAGGTCTCGGCTGCGATAGCTGCCCCATTTTGTCGTCTCTTCGCGTTCGACGATGGGGAAGGTCGAATAGATGTAGCGGATGTCGTCGCGGCTCTGGCCTACGTCGGCGGAGTCGAACACGCCGTAGAGGATAAAATAGAGCGCATCGAGCTTGGCGCGTAGCCGCAGCCGCCGGTCCTCGTCCCACAGGAAAGGTGGCAGCACGTCGCCCGCCGCATCGACATGGCCCATGTCGCGCGCGAAGGGGGCCAGGTCGTTTGCGGTGTAGGTCAGTTCCAGCACCGCTTCGCGCACGATGTCAGCGGCGGTCTTGGGGCCGAAGGTACGGGCATAGCCTGTCGGCGGCATGTCGGTACTGACCCCAAAGCGGATCGGCAGTGGCTTGCAAAGCTTTTATTCGCGCCTTGCGCTTAGCCCCGCTGGGTTCAAGCGCGATGGATCGGTCGCGGGCCTCGAACCAAGGCACTTCTTCAAACTCAAACCTGTCCCACGGCGGATTGCCGACCACCGCGTCGAACCCGCCTTCGCGCCCCTTGCTCGCCCAATTGTCCCACACGCCAGGGAAGGCGATCTGCCAGTTGAGGAAGCGCTCTTCGCCAATCAACGAGCGGGCACGCTGCCAAATGGCGGTGAACGCCTCGACCTCCTCAGGCTTGGCCATGCCGCTTTCCGGCGCTTTGCGGCCTCGTGCGATGGGGATAGGATCGCCGAAGCGGCCATCGAGCCATAGCCGGGCCAGCGCCTTGTCCTTGGCTTTCAGGTCGAGCCAATCGAGGGCGTGAAGGAAGCTAACGAACCCGTCGAGTTCGCCGGTCATTAACTCCACGTCTTCGTACATCGCCGCCGAGCGGTGGGCTTCGGCGATCTCGACATCGGTCAGCGCCTCGATCGTCTTCATCGCTTCCGCCGACCGTTGCGCGTTGCGAAGCGCCTCATGGTAGAAAAGCTCGCCGCCCATTGCGGTGGCCTTGTCGATCGCGTCGCGCACCCACAAGCCGAACAGACTGTCCCCGGCGTGAAGGTGATGGTCAATGAACGACAGCGGCGCACCGACCGTGAAGGTGTGCAGCCACAGCGCAACCTTGGCGAGTTCCACCGCCATCGGGTTCTTGTCCACGCCGTAGACACAGCGTTTCAGTACCATATCCGCGCGCAGGAGTGCGAGGCGTAGCCTGGCGTAGAGATGCGTGGTTCCGCGTCGCCGCGATATCGCCGACTCTGGCGCGATGCCCCGCGCTTCGCGCCCAGATCAGCAGACAGCCTCCGAGCAGCTTGAAGCGCTGCTCGGCGAGCCGTGGCCGTTCCCCGGCCGTCCGCCCAGGCATGACGTGCCGACCTGGCGCGTCACCGATGACTGGCCCGAGAAAGTGCCGGTCACGGACTCCGAGATCGCCATATTCGAGGCATGGTTCGGCGACCTGTTCGACGAACTGTTCGGGCCGCAATGAGTAACCGACGACAGATCAGCGCGGTTGACTAACGCCGCGATCATGCTATATTTGGCATAAGGAGCAGGTGAGTGTCAGATGAGCCAAGCGGCAAACCTGTCAGGTGGATCGGGAGCAGCCGCGATGACCTGCGTGAGTTCCCCGAGCCCGTCCGACTGCGTATCGGCGGGGCGCTGTGGGAGGCCCAGACCGGCGGCAAGGCGGGATGGGCCAAGCCGCTCAAAGGGTTCGGCGTGGCGGGCGTGCTGGAGGTGGTCGATGACCATGACGGCGACACCTATCGCGCCGTCTACACCGTGC
>JBGSMP010000144.1:0-17363 GCA_041740105.1 Sphingomonadaceae bacterium | reverse complement strand
TCTCCGTGGCGGCCCCAGCGAGCGCGGCTTTCAGCGCATCGTATAGATCGGCATCGCCGATCACGGCGAGCTTGGCCCCTGTGGCGCGCACCGCGCGTGCAAGCCCTGCCACGTCGCGCTGCGCCGTCAAGGCAATGACGTCAAACTGGTCGGGTGTGTTCATGATAAGATCAAGAGTCGACGAACCCACCGATCCTGTCGCACCAAGAATGGACACTGTGCGCTGGGTCATGCCACGCCCATCAACCACGGAAACACGATCGCTACAGGCAACAAGCCGTCGACGCGGTCGAAAAGCCCCCCGTGCCCGGGGATGAGCGCGCCCGAATCCTTCACCCCTGCCCGCCGCTTCATCCAGCTTTCAAAGAAATCGCCTGCCTGCGCCAAAATCACGAGTGGAACGGCCAGCATCGCCATGCCAAACCAATGCCCGTCAAACGCGCCGATGTTGAGTGACGACATCCCCACCATGACAATCGCTGCAAACACAAACCCGCCGAACAAACCCGCCCACGTCTTGGATGGACTGATCGACGGCGCAATCTTGGGGCCGCCGATCGTCCGGCCAAACGCATAGGCACCGATGTCGGTCGCCCATACGACCAGAAACAGCCACGCGGCCATCAGCAGGCCGTTGCCGGGGAGTTCACGCACCTGCCAAAGGCCGTTAACGGCGAGCGCAATATAGATTGTGCCAAAGCCGACCCACAATGTGCGCAAACTTGGCTCGCGGGTCATGCCCCACACCAGTCGCGCGAATTCACGAAGGACAAGTGCCGCCCCGACCAGCAGCAGTACGAGATACCACCAGGATCCCAGCCACAGGTCGCCAAGCAAAATGGCAGCGAGGATGATGCTGCTTATGATGCGCTTTGTCAGCTCACTCAAAGCCCGCCGAACCTCCGCTCGCGCAAGCCATAGGCTGCGACAGCATTTGCCAGGTCGGCCTTCCCGAAATCGGGCCACAGCGTATCGACGAACAAAAGCTCGGCATAGGCTGCCTGCCATAGCATGAAGTTCGACAATCGCTGTTCACCCGATGTCCGGATCAGCAAATCAACTGGTGGCAAATCGCCGGTATCCAAAGCGGCCTGAATTTTGGTGGCGTCGATCGTTACCGGAGCGTCGGCCATCAGGCGTTGAAAGGCCCGAACGATTTCATCCTGAGCCCCGTAATTCAGCGCAATCACAAGCGTCGACCCGCTGTTGTCTGCCGTTCGGGACAGCGCCCCATCGATCAATTCGATAAGATCGGGCGTGAACACACTGTAATCACCGATCACGCGCAATTGCACATCTTCGGTAACCATGTCGTCGAGGTCCGACTTGATGAAGTGCCGGAGCAGTCCCATCAAATCGCTGACTTCCTCGGCGGGTCGGCGCCAGTTTTCGGAGGAAAAGGCGTAGAGGGTCAGAACCTCGATGCCGATTTCGCGTGCTTCGCGCGAAACCGTCCGGACGGCTTCGATGCCTTTGCGATGCCCCGCAAGACGCGGCAAATGACGCTTTTTTGCCCAGCGGCCATTGCCGTCCATGATGATGGCAACATGGCGAGGGACACCGGCCTTGGTGCCCGGCGTGGGGGACAGCCTGGCCGCCAGCGCGGTCACTTGCCCAGAATTTCCTTTTCCTTGGCGCTTGCAGCCGCGTCGAGTTCGGCAATCGTGCTGTCGGTGAGTTTTTGCACTTCGGTTTCATGCCGCTTGCGCTCGTCTTCGCTGATGTCGCCTTTTTTCTCGTCGATCTTCAGCCCGTCCATGCCGTCACGCCGAACATTGCGCGCCGCGATTCGTGCCTTTTCGGCATATTGCCCGGCAAGCTTGGCGAGCTCCTTGCGGCGATCTTCCGTGAGATCGGGAATGGGAAGGCGGATCGTCGTCCCATCGACGATCGGGTTGAGCCCGAGGCCTGCCGAGCGAATTGCCTTATCGACAGGGCCGACATTGCCTTTGTCCCAGACCTGAACCGACAAAAGACGTGGTTCGGGCGCCGAAACCGTCGCCACTTGGTTCAGCGGCATATTCGCGCCGTAAACCTCGACTGTCACGGGATCGAGCAGATTGATCGACGCACGTCCGGTACGCAGACCCGCGAGATCGCCTTTCAGCGATTCGACAGCGCCGTGCATCCGGCGCTCGAGATCGGACTTGTCATAAGCTGGCATGTTCAGGCTTCCTCGTTCCCCACGACCGTTGCCACGCCTTCGCCACCGAGCACAGTGGCAAGATTGCCCTGTTCGCGAATGTTGAAGACGACAATCGGAATATTGTTATCGCGACACATTGCCACCGCCGACGCGTCCATCACTCTCAGATTGTCTGACAGGACTTTCCCGTAGCTGACTGTGTCATAACGTTTTGCAGCGATGTTTGTTTTGGGATCGCTGTCATAAATCCCGTCGACCGACGTTCCCTTGAACAAGGCTTCGCACTTCATCTCAGCCGCTCGCAGCGCAGCGCCGGTATCTGTCGTAAAGAATGGGCTGCCGGTGCCGGCCGCAAAGATAACAATGCGCCCCTTCTCCAGATGCCGCTCCGCCCGCCGCCGGATATAGGGTTCGCAGACGCTCGACATCGGGATTGCCGATTGCACCCGCGTGTCGACGCCGATCGTTTCGAGCGCATTCTGGACCGCCAGCGCGTTCATGACAGTCGCGAGCATGCCCATATAATCCGCCGTCGCGCGATCGATTCCCTTCGCCGCCGCCGCCATGCCTCGGAAAATATTGCCGCCGCCAACGACAACGCACAGTTCGAACCCCATCGCCTTGGCGTTGGCAATTTCGCCCGCGACACGCGCCGTTTCCTCCGGATCGATGCTCTGGCCCGATGGACCCATCAGCACTTCGCCCGATAGTTTCAGGAGTATGCGTTTATAGCGAGGGCGGCTCATCGCGCTGCAGGTGCTTTCATTGAAGGGCCGGAGCGAGGCGCACCCTAGTCAGGGAGCGCCCGCTTGCCAAGTATCGCTTAACCCTGCGGAATGCCCGACGTGGCAGCCACTTCGGCGGCAAAATCGCTGACGGCTTTCTCGATGCCTTCGCCAAGCTGGAACCGGACATAGCTTTTCAACGTGATGCTGCCGCCCGCTGCTTTCGCGGCGGCTGCGACGACGTCGGCGATGACCGTCTTGTTGTCCATGACGAACAGCTGCGACATCAGCGCGTTTTCCTTGCGGAATTTTGCCATTGCGCCATCGACCATCTTGCTGATGATATCGTCGGGCTTGCCACTTTCTGCCGCCTTTTCCAGGGCAATGGCACGCTCGCGCTCGACCAGTGCCGGATCAAGATCGGCACCGTGCAGCGCCAGCGGGCTCGCCGCTGCGATGTGCATGGCCAGTTGCTTGCCGAGCGCATCAATCGCGCCTTTGTCGGCATCGCCTTCAAGCGCGACGAGGACACCGATCTTGCCGAGGCCCGGCGCGGCCGCGTTGTGGACATAGGACACGACGGCGCCGTCATTGACCGAAACTGTTGCAACACGACGCAGCGACTGGTTCTCGCCGATCGTGGCGATATTCGCTGTCAGCACGTCCTGAACGGTGCCGTCACCCATTGGCGCAGCAGCCAGCGCTTCAATGCTGCTGTTATGGGTCAAGGCCAGCTCGGTAGCACTGCGAACAAAGCTCTGGAATTGATCGTTTTTCGCAACGAAATCGGTTTCGCTGTTCACTTCGACCGCCGCCCCGGTAAGGCCTTCGACGACCACGCCCACGAGACCTTCAGCGGCCGTACGGCCTGCTTTCTTGGCTGCCGTGGCGAGACCTTTGGTACGTAGCCAATCGACCGCGGCATCCATGTCCCCGCCAGTCTCGCCCAGTGCTTTTTTGCAGTCCATCATGCCCGCGCCGGAAACTTCGCGCAATTCCTTGACGCTGGCGGCAGTGATCTCGGCCATGTCCAAATTCCTTTATTAGGTTAATATGCCGACGGGGCGGACACGTTTTGCGCGCCCTGCCCCGTCTTCATGATTATTATGTGACGGTTCAGGCGGTTGTAACGTCTACCGAAGGAGCGTCAGCTAACACCTCTTCAGGAGCAGCGGCTTCAACCACCGGCTCTTCGATCAACGCCGTCTCGACCGGAGGCTCGACCATCGCGCCGATGTCGACACCACGCGCCGATGCGCCCGACTGCCCGCCACGCGTTGCCGCTGCACCGATTGCCTCACAATAGAGCCGGATCGCACGTGCCGCATCGTCATTCGCCGGAATCGGGAAAGCGATGCCGTCTGGCGAAACGTTCGAATCGAGAATCGCAACGACCGGGATACCAAGAACATTGGCTTCCTTGATCGCGAGCTCTTCTTTGTTCGCATCGATCACAAACATGACGTCGGGAATGCCGCCCATGTCACGGATACCGCCAAGCGAAAGCTCGAACTTGTCCTTTTCGCGCGTCAGCTGGAGAACTTCTTTCTTGGTCAGACCGGCGGTGTCACCGGACAGCTGCTCTTCAAGTGCCTTGAAGCGCTTGATCGAGCCGGAAATCGTCTTCCAGTTGGTCAGCATGCCGCCCAGCCAGCGATGATTGACGAAATGCTGGTTGGCCATGCGCGCTGCGTCGGCGATCGGCTCTTGGGCCTGACGCTTGGTGCCAACGAACAGGACCTTCCCGCCCGCCGCAACAGTCGACGAAACAAAGTCCAAAGCACGCGCCATCAAGGGCACGGTCTGCGACAGATCGAGGATGTGGACGCCGTTGCGGTCACCAAAGATGTATGGTTTCATCTTTGGGTTCCAGCGGTGCGTCTGGTGTCCAAAATGCGCGCCAGCATCAAGCAGCTGGTGCATCGTGACGACAGGTGCCGCCATACTCGTTTCTCCTAACCCGGTTGAACCTCTGGGAAGCGATGACCTCCGCTTGCGCGGCGGCACCGGTATGGTGCTTCCCATGTGGAATGAGAGGTGCCCATACTTAGCACTTGCGCCTAGTGCAAGGATGATGTTAGGAACAAATCATGAACATATGGAACTGACACTGATTGGGCAGCGTTGTCACGTTATTGGAGCTATTGTAATGGTTGGATTTTTGTCATTTGTCGTCGTGTTGACCGTGCTCTTTGCGACGCTCGGATTGATTTTTGTTACGCTGGACAATGCGTATGACGCAATCGTCGCGGCGATTTCGGGCAGCGCACGGGCACCGGTGGCTGTTGTGAAGATTCCGTCGCGTGGCACGCGGAAAATTACCCTTATGCGACCGGCTTTTGCTCCGCTGCGCGCCGCTGCTTTACCTTTGAATAGCTGCGCACGCTGAACGGGATCATCGCGATGTAGCCGACCGACACGATGATCAAAGTCCAAAGCGGTTCGGCAAAAAGCGCTGTTCCGACGAGCGCGAGCAGGAGAATGGCTTCAAGGCGAATCGTCCGGCGCAACCGGATCGATCCCCAGCTGTAAGTGGCAACATTCGAAATCATCAGCATCGCGATGAACGCAACCCACGGGGCCACAATCCAGGGCTCTCGAAAGATTTCATTGTTGGTGACGATCCAGAGATAAAGTGGCAGGAACGCCAGTCCCGCCCCAGCCGGCGCCGGGACACCCGTCAAAAACCCCGCCGATTTGTGGGGCTGATCCTCGACATCGATCCGCGCATTGAACCGAGCGAGGCGAAGTGCTTGACAAACAACAAAAGCGAGCGCGCAAAACCAGCCGAAACGCGGATAATGTTGGAGCGACCAGAGATAGATTATCAGCGCGGGCGAAACACCGAAAGCGATGACGTCAGACAGTGAATCAAGTTCTGCGCCGAACCGGCTCTCGCCCCGAAACATCCGCGCGACGCGACCGTCGACGCCATCGAGAATGCCTGCGATGATGATCGACCCGATTGCCTTAAGCCAGTCATCGGGCGTTCCTTCAGCGCCCGATGCCGCAATCGCAAAGCGGATCCCGGTTAACCCGAAACAGAGCGCAAGTGCCGTGATCGCGTTGGGCGCCACCGTGCGCAGCGGAATGCCGCGCATCGCTGGCTTCACTGGCTGATACCTACAGTGCCTTGATTATCGCCGATAATGCCGAGCACTGTCTCGCCCGCAACACTCCGCTGCCCCAACGCCACTTTCGAGGCGGTCCCGGCAGGTAGATAAACATCGACGCGGCTACCAAAGCGGATCAGCCCGACACGTTGCCCGACGGTAACCGTGTCGCCCGTCTTGACGAAGGGCACGATCCGCCGCGCGATCAAACCTGCAATTTGTGTAAAGCCGATCCGCACGCCATCGTTGCGCTCGACAAGAAAATGCTGGCGCTCGTTTTCATCGCTTGCCTTGTCGAGGTCCGCATTAAGGAATTTTCCGGCGATGTAGACAACGTTTTTGACGACGCCCGTGATCGGCGTCCGATTGATGTGAACATCGAACACACTCATGAAGATCGATACGCGCGTCAGTGGCGCATCGCCAAGTCCATCGACCCCGGCCATCTCGCGCGGCGGCGGAACGCTTTCGATTAATGTGATCAAGCCATCGGCAGGGGCGACAATCAACCGGTCGTCCTGCGGCACGGCGCGGTGCGGGTCGCGAAAAAACAGAGCGACCCAAAGCGTCAGTCCGATGAACGGCCATGTCAGCGCCGGGATCAACAGCCATGCGGCGATTGTGATTGCGCCTGCAATCGCGACGAACTTGCGTCCTTCAGGGTGAACGGCGGGAACCCGCCATTTAACATCACCGGGGGCAACGGGAATATTCGAGTTGGTAACCATCATTAAAGTGTAGGGCGGTTGGTGGAGTGTTACAATGCAGAGATGGGTTGTGTGCCCAGTTGATCGCAGCCGCCTGCGCCTCTAACGACGCATAAATTCTTCTCCCCGGAGCCACCGCACATGTCCAAGATCAAGGTAAAAAATCCCGTCGTCGAAATCGATGGCGACGAGATGACCCGGATCATCTGGCAGTGGATCCGCGACCGGTTGATTTTGCCCTACCTCGATATTGATCTGCATTATTACGACCTTGCCGTCGAAGTCCGCGACCAGACCAACGACAAAATCACGGTCGATTCGGCGAACGCGATCGCCAAATATGGTGTCGGCGTAAAATGCGCGACGATCACGCCCGACGAAGCGCGTGTCGAAGAATTCAAGCTCAAGAAAATGTGGAAGTCGCCCAACGGGACGATCCGCAATATCCTTGGCGGCGTCGTTTTCCGCGAACCGATCGTCATCAAGAATGTCCCGCGGCTGATACCCGGCTGGACCGACCCGATCGTCGTCGGCCGCCACGCTTTCGGCGACCAGTACCGCGCAACAGATTTCCGTGTTCCAGGCCCCGGCAAACTCCGAATGGTATTTGAAGGCGACGACGGCACGATGATCGATGAGGAAGTGTTCCAGTTTCCCTCGTCGGGCATTGCGATGGGCATGTATAACCTCGACGAATCGATCCGCGATTTTGCCCGTGCCAGCATGAATTACGCACTTGGCCGCGGTTGGCCGCTTTATCTGTCAACCAAGAATACCATCCTGAAAGCCTATGACGGCCAGTTCAAAGATCTGTTTCAGGATATTTTCGACGCCGAATTCAAAAGCAAATTTGTCGAAGCGAACATCACGTACGAACATCGCCTGATCGATGACATGGTTGCGTCGGCGCTGAAGTGGTCCGGCAAATTTGTCTGGGCATGCAAGAATTATGATGGTGACGTGCAGTCGGACCAAGTTGCACAGGGCTTTGGTTCGCTCGGATTGATGACGTCGGTGCTGCTGACGCCGGATGGCAAGACCGTCGAAGCCGAAGCGGCGCATGGCACGGTGACCCGCCATTATCGCCAGTATCAAGCCGGCAAAGCGACATCGACGAATCCGATCGCATCGATCTTCGCCTGGACCGGTGGCCTGAAATATCGCGGCAAGTTCGACGAGACGCCGGACGTCACGAAGTTTGCCGAAACGCTTGAGCGCGCGTGCATATACACCGTTGAGCAAGGTGGCATGACCAAGGATCTGGCAATCCTGATCGGCCCGGATCAGGCGTGGATGACGACCGAGCAGTTTTTCGAGGCAGTCCGACTCAATCTCGAAACGGCGATGAATGACTGGAAGTAACCTGCGCTTTGGCACTTCGCGGTAAGGCAACCACACGACCAGCATCTCGGCACCCGTTCTGATCGCGTAGGGCGCCTGCAGTGAAATTTATCGACCCGATACGATAATGCGCCTTACGATGTCGCATGGCACTCACCCTCGATTCGACCGGATTTTCGGACGCACTCGTCATTTTAGGTGCCGCCGGACTTGTTATCCCCGCGTTCGCCCGCGCGCGGATCACGCCGGTGATCGGTTTCATTCTCGTTGGGGTCCTCGTCGGGCCGTTCGGGCTTGGTGCCTACGTAAAGCAGTTCCCATGGCTTTATTATGTCTCGATCACGGACCCGCAAGCCATCGGACCATTTGCCGAGCTCGGGATTATCTTATTGCTCTTCTCAATTGGCCTCGAGCTGTCTTTCCGTCGTCTTTGGGGGATGCGCCAGCGCGTCCTGGGCTTCGGTGCTGCCGAATTGCTCGTCTCGGCATTACTGATCGCGGGCGCTCTCTACCTTGTCGGCCGTTCCGCTGAGGCGGCACTCGGCCTTGGCGTTGCGCTCGCGCTATCATCAACGGCACTGGTGTTGCCTATTGCTGGCACCGCCAGCGCCGTTGGTCGACTCGCCTTCTCGATGCTGCTGTTCGAAGATCTTGCGCTCGTCCCCATTATTTTCATCCTAGGGGCGGTCGGAGGCGGGGGCAGTTATGAATCACTGATAACAACGATCGGGCTCGGCATTGCGACGATCGCGGCCATGCTTGTCGTCGGCTGGTTCGCTTTGCCGCTGCTGTTTTCTCAAGCGGCACGGACAAAAAGTCCCGAATTATTCCTCGCTGCCAGCTTGCTGGTCGTTATCCTTGCCAGCGTCGTGACAACCGCTGTCGGCCTTTCGCCGATCGTCGGCGCGCTTGTCGCCGGATTACTGATCGCCGAAACCGATTATGCCGACGAAGTCGAGGCTGTCGTTGCGCCGCTGAAGGGCCTCGCCCTCGGCGTGTTTCTCATCAGCGTCGGCATGAGCCTCGATCTCAGGATGATTGCCGAAAATTGGCAGTCGCTCATTGTCGCCGTGGTTGGTGTGGTCGTCATAAAGGCAGCAGTAACAACGACGCTACTGCGTTTTGGGGGTGTTCGCCGCGGCGTGGCCATCGAAACAGGTGTCCTGATGGCCAGCCCTTCCGAAACGACATTGATCGTGCTTGCGGCTGCCGCGACAGCGGGGCTGATCGACGGCGCCGATGCGGCATTTTGGCAAGTGGTGACGGCGATCGGCTTGACGGCAACCCCATTGCTTGCCCGGATCGGCCATGATGCCGCCCGCCGCATCGAATTGCGCGACGTCACGCTGGACGACGAACCCGATCAGGCCGCACCACACACGATCATCATCGGCTTTGGGCGTGTCGGTGTCATGGTGGCCGATATGCTTGATGTGCATCGACGGCCCTGGATTGCGATGGAGGCAAATGTCGATGCCGTTACGGCGGCCCGGCGCGCAGGGCGACCCGTACGATTTGGAGATGCCGTGCGCATCGAAACGTTTGCCCATCTCGGGATTGAAAATGCGTCGTCGATCGTCTTCACGATGGACGATCCCGTGCAGATACTCCGGCTCACCCGCAAACTACGCGAGCGTTTTCCAGCGCTGACAATTATCGCGCGGGCGCGCGATACAGATCATGCGGCTGCACTCTATCGTGCGGGCGCGACCGACGCGGTGCCTGAAACGCTCGAAAGTTCGCTGCAGCTTTCCGAAGCGGTGCTGGTCGAACTGGGTGTCGCCATGGGGCCGGTCATCGCGTCGATACACGAGAAACGCGACGAATTACGTGCCGAGATCAAAATCGCCGGCTTTCTCGACACCGCGCCAAAGCTTAAATCAAGCTGACAGCACGGATTTAATCGCGCAGAGGGCATCGGCTGCTTTGGTGCCGTCCGGCCCCCCGCCCTGCGCCATATCGGGCTTGCCGCCGCCGCCCTGCCCGCCCAGCGCCGCTACGCCGATGCGCACGAGATCGACCGCTGAAAAACGCGAGATAAGATCATCGGCAACGGCCACCAGAATCGACGCGCGCCCCTCGTTGACGGTCAGCAGCGCGATCACGGCCGATCCAAGCCGGTTCCGCGCGTCATTGGCAATGCCGCGCAGTTCCTTGGGATCAAGACCGTCAAAACATTGGCCAAGGAATCTGATACCCCCGACATCTTCGGGTTCCGCTGCCGAACCGCCACCAAGCGCCGCCGCCTTCTTTGCATCGGCCAGTTCTCGTTCGAGCCGCTTCACCAGATCGGCAAGCGCGGTGACCCGAGCCGGCGCATCGTCGGGATTGGTCTTCAACGATGCCGCAATGCCTTTCAGCTTGTCTTCGCGATCGGTCAGCCACAGCCGCGCTGCATCGCCGGTCATCGCTTCGACCCGGCGAATGCCACTCGCCACGGCACCTTCGGAAACGATCTTGAACAGAGCGATGTCGCCCAACGCATTCACATGCGTCCCGCCGCAAAGTTCGACGGAATAATGCGACGCTGCATCGGCCTTCGGTCCCATGCTGAGCACGCGAACCTCGTCGCCATATTTCTCGCCGAATAGCGCCAGCGCACCTGCTGCCACGGCATCATCGGGCGTCATGAGACGCGTCGTAACGGGCTCGTTCCCGCGGATCTCGGCGTTCACTTCGGCTTCGATTGCCGCGATATCAGCGCTCGACAGCGCCCCGCCATGCGAAAAGTCGAAGCGCAAACGATCGGGCGCAACCAGGCTGCCTTTCTGGCTGACATGCACACCGAGCTGGTTGCGGAGCGCCGCGTGCAGCAGATGAGTCGCACTGTGGTTCGCCCGGATCTGATCGCGGCGATCAACGTCGATGGCGAGACTGACAGTATCCCCAACGGCGATCCTGCCAACTTCGATTATCGCGTGATGCGCGTGCAAGCGACCAAGTGGCTTTGACGTGTACGAAACGACTGCCTGCAAACCAGTATCGCTGCTGATCGAACCCGCGTCGCCGGTCTGGCCACCGCTCTCCCCGTAAAAGGGCGTTTGATTTGTGATAACAATAGCCGTCGCCGGAGCATCGACCGAATTGACTTCGACGCCATCGACAAGCAGTGCCAGCACCGCGCCGACGCCCTTGGTCGAAGCGTAACCGGTAAATTCGGTCCCGCCGACGCGCTCGGCAATGTCGAACCAGACATCATCGGACGCCTTTGCGCCCGATCCTTTCCAGGCGGCGCGCGCCATTGCCTTTTGGCGTGCCATGCCTTCGTCGAAGCCCGCCCGGTCGATGCCGAGCCCCTGTGTTCGCAGTGCATCCTCGGTCAAATCATAGGGAAAACCATAAGTATCATAGAGCTTGAACGCGACATCACCCGGCAGCGTCGCGCCCGCCTCCATCGCGGCCGTCGCTTCATCAAGCAGCTTCAAACCGTTCTGCAGGGTCCGCCGGAACTGCGTTTCCTCTTGAAGCAGCGTTGCCTCAACCGCCGCCTGCGCGCGCACAAGCTCGGGAAATGCCCCGCCCATTTCGGCGACCAGCGACGGCACAAGCCGGTGCATCAGCGGATCCTTCGCACCCAAGATGTGCGCATGCCGCATGGCCCGCCGCATGATCCGGCGCAGGACATATCCCCGCCCCTCGTTCGACGGCAAAACACCATCGGCAATCAAAAAACCCGACGTCCGCAGATGGTCGGCAATCACGCGGTGCGACGCTTGGTTGTCGCCGATGGTCGCTGTTTTCGTCAATTCACCCGATTCGAGGATCAGCGCCTTGAACGTGTCGGTGTCATAATTGTCGTGCACGCCCTGCAGCACCGCCGCGATCCGCTCGAGCCCCATGCCCGTGTCGATGCTGGGACGCGGTAGCGAAATGCGGTCGTCGGGCCCGCGCTGGTCATATTGCATGAAGACCAGATTCCAAATCTCGACAAAGCGGTCGCCGTCCTCGTCCGCGCTGCCCGGCGGACCCCCCGCAATATGATCACCATGATCGTAGAATATCTCGCTGCACGGACCACAGGGTCCGGTGTCGCCCATCGACCAGAAATTGTCCGACGTCGCGATGCGAATGATGCGGCTGTCGGGCAGGCCCGCAATCCGACGCCACAGGCCATGCGCTTCGTCATCGGTGTGATAGACGGTCACCGTCAGCTTGTCGGCCGGCAGACCCCAGTCGCGCGTCAGCAGCGTCCACGCATGATCGATTGCTTGTTCCTTGAAATAGTCGCCGAAGCTGAAATTCCCGAGCATTTCAAAGAAAGTATGATGCCGCGCGGTATAGCCGACATTGTCGAGATCATTGTGCTTGCCGCCTGCGCGCACGCATTTCTGGCTCGACGCCGCGGTTTGGTAGGGCCGCGTTTCGAGCCCGGTAAAGACATTCTTGAACGGCACCATGCCGGCATTGACGAACATTAGCGTCGGGTCGTTATGCGGCACCAGCGGCGCGGATTGCACGCGCGCGTGTCCCTGCCCTTCAAAATAGTCGAGGAAACTGCGGCGGATGTCGTTTGTCGAGGTCATGCAGTGCGCTTAGGGGAGACGGGGGGGATGCTCAAGCGGGGTCAAAGCCTTTGATGTCACTACTGGCAAAACGATCGATGGCTTAGACAAATATTGTAGGCCTGTGATCGTAAGATATAACGCCGTCCCAGCTCCAAGCACCGTCAAAGCAACCAAAATGTTAAGCACCCACCTCGGCCAACCCCGCTGAGGCGATGTGATTATCAATTTTCCGACACAATCTTCTGACCTTACAGCGGAAAGCATTGGAAGCTCCGCGTTAATCGCCATGACTTCAATGTCGAACCGTTCGCCTGGAGCAAGACTGTCTAATTTCATCGAATAGCGCCCCAAAGCATTTGTCGACTCCTCAAAACTGCGACCCGGCCAAACATTAAAAATCGGCTTCCAATTGAAGGCTATTTCTACATTCTTTGCGGGCTTGAGGCCGCTATTTCCAAATGTGATGGAAGCAGTTCTAACGATCTGCGTCGGTGATATTTGGATCCCTTCAGCATCCAAAAGTGGTTGCTCAACTATCAAGTTAAACGAGTGACCAACGCTATACGTCAACCCAGCCTTTAGCCGAAAAAGGTGGTTCAAGAGAATAGTAAACAATACCATTCCTGCGCTCCACAGCTCAGTCTGGTGCGTCGCCCCAAACGCCAAGATTATAGATTCCAAATTTATTCCCCCGGATATTCGATGCTGACCTGCGGCTTTGAAAACCACTTGGGGCCGCTATCGGTCATGTAAAAGCTATCCTCGATCCGCACGCCGAATTTGCCGGGGAGGTAGAGGCCGACGTCCGGCGATCTATCATGTCGTTCGTCCCCCGTTCCGAAATCGAAGCGCCGCCAGCTCGCGGACGAGTTTGGCGGCGAGGACCGCGGTCATGCCATTGATATCGCGCAACGGATTGAGCTCGACAATGTCTGCGCCGACGAGTGGAGCAGTCTGGCGGGCGAAGACGCTCAGGACATCGCGGGTGCTGAGACCACCGGGTTCGATGTGCGACACGCCGGGTGCGATGCTGGGGTCGAAGCCGTCGATATCGACGCTGATGTAAAGCGGGCCTTCGAGAATAGGCACCGCTTCAGGGGTGAAGTGGCGCATTTCGATCACTTCGACGCCAAAGCGGTCGACTTGTTCGCGGCAATGGCGGTTCATGGTGCGTATGCCAACCTGGACGAGGCGTCTGGCATGACCGCCTTCCATAATCCGCGCGAACGGCGAGGCATGGCTGCGCGGATCGCCTCCGAAATTGTCGTAGATGTCGGGGTGCGCATCGAAATGCAGAATGTCGAGCGGGCCGTGGAGCGCGGCAAGCGCTGCAACGACAGGCAAGCTGATTGCGTGATCGCCGCCGAGAACGAGCGGCGTGGCACCGGTTCGGGCGGCAGCGGTGACGGCAGCTTCGATCAGAGCGTCGTCGCCGGGGCCCTCAATCAGCGAAAGATCACCAACATCGTCCACAATGATGTCCATGCCAATTTCGGTGCCATCCTCGGCAAAGCTGTTGGCGTGATCACTGGCGAGCGCGGCGCGAATGGCAGTCGGGGCACCTGCCGGGCCGCGCAGGAACGATGAGTGGATGTCAGTCGGTGCCCCGATCAAGGCGATGCGGGGCACCTCAACCATCGGCGGATTTCCGCCAAAGGTTAGTCAAAAGTTAGTCCAAGGATTTTGCGATTACGCTTCATCGTCATCTGCTGAGGGGCCGACCATGAGTTCTTCGGCCACCTTGTCGGTCCGCGCACGCACAGCGGCTTCGATGCGGTTCGCAATTTCGGGATTTTCGGTAAGGAAAACCTTTGAATTCTCGCGACCCTGCCCGACGCGGACCGAATCATAGCTGAACCAAGCGCCCGATTTTTCGACGATGCCAGCTTTCACGCCGAGATCGAGAATTTCGCCGGTTTTCGAAATGCCCTGTCCATACATGATGTCGAATTCGACCTGCTTGAAGGGCGGCGCGACCTTGTTCTTGACGACTTTAACGCGTGTGGTGTTGCCGACAATGTCTTCACCCGCCTTGATCTGGCCGGTGCGGCGGATGTCGAGACGAACCGACGCGTAGAATTTGAGCGCATTGCCGCCGGTTGTGGTTTCGGGCGAGCCGTACATGACGCCGATTTTCATGCGAATCTGGTTGATGAAAATGACCGTGCAGCGCGACCGGCTGATCGAGCCGGTGATCTTGCGCAAGGCCTGGCTCATGAGTCGCGCCTGAAGCCCGACGTGACTGTCACCCATTTCGCCTTCGATTTCAGCGCGCGGCACCAGAGCAGCGACCGAGTCGATGACGAGCACATCGACCGCATTCGAGCGCACCAAGGTGTCGCAGATTTCAAGGGCCTGTTCACCGGTATCGGGCTGCGAGACGATGAGATCGTCGATATTGACGCCGAGTTTCTTGGCATAGGCCGGATCGAGCGCATGTTCGGCGTCGATGAATGCCGCGGTACCGCCGATTTTCTGGGCTTCGGCAATGGCGTGCAGCGCGAGCGTGGTCTTGCCCGACGATTCCGGACCGAAAATTTCGACGATGCGCCCGCGCGGCAGGCCACCGATGCCAAGCGCAATGTCGAGGCCCAAGGAGCCGGTCGACACCGCTTCGATTTCCATTTTTTCGCGGCTGCCAAGCTTCATGGCGGAACCCTTGCCGAAAGCACGGTCGATCTGCGCAAGTGCGGCTTCGAGCGCGCGGGCACGGTCTGTGGTTGCGGATGCCATGTCTGACTGGATGACCTTCAATTGAGCTGCCAATGTTCATCTCCCTCGTAGCCGTTCGCGCGCTGCCGTCAACGCCGTGATCGTGCTTGTATCGGGTTTGTTCTGTTGGAACAAGAGTGGAACAAGAAAATTTTTCGTCTTCTTCGTGCCTTCGCACCTTCGTGTGAATCCCTCACTTCTTTAGCTTTGGTTTTCGCTACGCTGAGGGGGACGTGTGTCTCACACGAAGGCGCGAAGGCACGAAGGGTGTGCGAGCGTTGCAACATTAGGATAGCCGTCTGACAGTACGCGTGTTGCCCGATTGTGATGGGGGTTCACGCGAAGGCGCAAAGAAGAAGGAAGGCGCGAAGGGATTGCATAGCTTTGCGCTTTCTGCATTATAGTTTCATGATGCAACCTATTGCCTGGTCTGTGCTTGCGGCAATCCACGTCATACCCGCCGTGGCGTTCTTCAAGCCGTCGCTGATCATAAAGCTATATGGCGTTGATCCAGCATCGCCGCTCTTCCTGCTGTTCCAGCACCGTGCCGCTTTGTTCATCGTTATCGTCGTATTGTGCCCATGGGCAGCGATTGATCCCAGCAGTCGGCGCATTGCAAGTGTTGCCGTCGCGATCAGCATGGTCACATTTCTCCTGCTCTGGTTTCTCGCGGGACAGCCGTCTTCGTTGCGAACGATCGCGCGGGCAGATTTGATCGGTCTGCCGTTTCTGGCATTTGTTACGTGGACGGCGTTCAGAACTGCTTAGACTTCGCGACGCGAAATCTCACCCCTTTCCCTCCCCCAAAGCCACCTGCGCTGCCTCTGCCAGTTGCTTCACCGAAAACGGTTTGGGCAGAAAGTGCACGCGGTCGAGGTCGATCGATTTGCGGAGCTGCTCCTCGGCATAGCCCGACATGAACAGGATCGGCATATCGGGGAGCCTTTCGCGGGCGGCGCGGACCATCGTGGGGCCGTCCATCACGGGCATGACGACGTCGGAAATGATCAGGTCGAACTCGGTATCGCCAAGGCCGAGGATTTCGAGTGCTTCCTCGCCGTTGCTTGCCGTCAGCACCTTGTAACCGTGGCGGGTGAGCGCGCGTTCGGCGACAGCGCGGACCATGTCTTCGTCTTCGACCAACAGGATGGTGCCGGTGCCCCACAAGTCGCCGGGTTTGTCCGGTTTCGGCGGTGCTTCGACCACGGTCGTGCCGACATCGGTATTGACGGGCAGGTAGATGACGAAGCTGGTGCCTTTGCCGATTTCGGATTCGGCGAAAATGAAACCGTTCGACTGTTTGACGATGCCGTAGACCGTCGATAGGCCGAGACCGGTGCCCTTCCCCACTTCCTTAGTGGTGAAGAACGGTTCGAAAATCTTGCCGAGGATTTCGGGCGGAATCCCGCTGCCGGTGTCGCTGACTTTCAGCGCGGTATAATCGGCAATCGGAATAATGTCCGAACCCATTTTGCGGACGTCGGCGCTGGTCAGCGCATAAGTTTGCAACGTGAGTGTCCCGCCCGAGCCGCGACCGGCCATGGCATCACGCGCGTTGACGGCGAGATTGACGATGACCTGCTCGAGCTGGCCGGGGTCGGCGCGAACGGTGCCAAGGCCGCGGCCATGCTGGATGACAAGCGTCACTGTTTCGCCGAGCAGTCTTTGAAGGAGATTGGAAACTTCGCTGACTACATCTGGTAATTGAAGGATTTGGGGGCGAAGCGTCTGCTGGCGGGAAAAGGCGAGCAATTGCCGCGTCAGCCCGGCGGCGCGGTTCGAATTGATGCGGATCTGCTGGATATCGTCATAATCGCTGTCGCCCGGCGTGTGACGCATGAGCATGAGGTCACAATGACCGATAATACCGGTCAGGATGTTGTTGAAATCATGTGCGACACCGCCTGCGAGCTGGCCGACCGCCTGCATCTTGGTGGCTTGGGCTATTTCGCGTTTGAGGCGCGATTCTTCGGTGTTGTCCTTCAGGCTGAGCAGGACCGCTGCCTCACCGAGACCGCGCGCGCCTGCAATCGTCAGCGCAATCGGCTCTTCGGGACGGTTGCGCAGGCGCACGGCCATGTCGCCCGATACGGCCTGCCCGGTCGCGAACCGGC